>CAYYDS010000063.1:2273-13038 GCA_964470665.1 uncultured Lentimicrobiaceae bacterium | reverse complement strand
TATCGTATCTGTTTGGTAGTCTGTCTTTTTACACTTGGTACCAACGGTTGCGTATATGAAACGTTGGGGATTGCGGGCTTCGTCACTGTCCACCGACACAAACACTTATGCGGGGCACAAACTTTGCATAACCACATAAACCTCAATGTTTTATACACAGTGTTGGCGGTTCGTTGTTTTTTTCATCTTATTTAAGTTTTTTGATTGCGTTGTTTTCAAGTAAGGATTTCATTTGAGTAATGGCAACTTTGTTGAGTTGAATAAGTCGTATGCTTTGTGTCAGTCCTTGCTGAATAAGCAAGGCGTTTATTCCTTCCATATTGCTTAAAACAACCAATTGTTCCAATGTCGTATAATCTCTTATATTTCCTGTTTTGTCAGGATTGTTGTCCCGCCATTCTTTGGCTGTAATTCCGAAAAGAGCGACATTCAATAAGTCTGCCTCGTTGGCATAGACAAAGTTGGCTTGCTGCTTAGTAATCTCTTTTGGTATCAGATTTTCTTTGATGGCGTCCGTGTGTATGCGGTAATTGATTTTAGAAATGGTTCGTTGTAAATTCCATTCAAGTTGCAACCGGTAGTTTTCGTCCTGCTTTAGCCGTTTGAACTCTGTTATCAAATACAACTTAAATTCCGATGAAATCCAGGAAGCAAATTCAAAAGCAATATCAGTATGGGCAAAAGTTCCTCCGTATCTTCCTGATTTAGATATAATTCCTGTTGCGTTAGTACTTTTAATCCACCTTTGTGGAGACAAAACGAAGTAGTTGCTTCCTGCTTCATTTTTAAACCTCTCGAATTCGAGAGGTTTAAAATCCGGGTTGTTCAGCTTTTCCCAAAGTCCCAAAAATTCAATGGTGCTTCTGCTACGCATCCAATTGTTAATGATAGAAAAAGGCTCTATGGGATTTCTGTATTTTGCTATATCGGTCAAGGAAATATACTCGCCAATTTCTTAGTTGATAAAGGTGATTTCGGTTTCCTGAACAATTATTTTAGAGGTTGGTTTTGCCATATTTATCTTCTGTAAACGACAAATTTATAAAAAAATTTGTGTTGGTGTTTCGTTGTTCTTTTTATCTCAAATGTGTAGGCTTCCCATTTTTAGTACAATTCAAGAGTAAACAATTTTCATTTTGCGATTCATAAATGTGAGCCAGAAATGGTCATGGGTTAAGTGTAGCGGAGGCGGAGCCGGTGCGAACGTTGCCCATGACCATGCTTATGCCCGGAGTAGAACCAGAAAAGGGGGATGGGCTTTTGCTCAAAGTCCGATATTGGTTACCACTATTATATTGGAACGCTTGCAAAAAAGAGGGTATGTTGCGATGCTCGATATTTACCTGAAAATTGCCTCACATCTTAATGAACCGCTGAATACGAAAACCGTACATACAGTGGTGCTTCGTCAAGCTCAGCAGAACTGCGAGAGGCTCTTCCCGCCAGCGGATGGTGAGCATAGTCGAACCAACCGGCGAGGCAGTCTACTCGATTGTGCTTAGTACTTATTTTTCTTCATGTCCTTTTTGTAGTTCTTTATCATTTTTCCAAAGTCTTTATCATTTTTTCGTCTTTCAACAACCGATGATTCAAAATGAGCTTTCTCTCTTTCCATTTTCAGGTAATTCTCATAAGAAGCTCTGTCTATTTCTCCTTTTTCAACGGCTTCAATAACAGAACAACCTTTTTCATTCGTGTGAGTGCAATCTTTGAATTTACAATTTTGAGAATGTCTGATAATCAAGTCGAATGTGGTTTCTAATCCACTTGTTGAATCGGCAATACCTACTTCTCTCATACCTGGATTATCAATTAATATTCCACCATTTTCAAGTATTATTAATTCCCTGTGACTGGTCACGTGTCTCCCTTTATTTGTACTTTGGCTAATGGTATCTGTTCGCATTAAAGATTTGCCAGAAAGATTATTTAAAAGAGTAGATTTTCCAACTCCTGAAGAACCAAGCATACAATATGTTTTACCTTTTTCAATAATCTTTTTTATTTTATCGTATCCATCTTGTGATTCGTTGCTTATTGCAATAATCGAAACATTTTTAATTCGGGCTTTTATATTCTCCAATATCTCAAAAGTCCGATGTTCATCTATTAAATCAATTTTGCTGAGCACTATAATGGGGTTAACCTTTGAAGAATTACAAATTGTCATGTACCTTTCAAGTCTATTAATATTGAAATCCCTATCGGCGGCTTGCACCAATAATGCATAATCAATATTTGTTGCAATTATTTGTATCTCTCCAAATTTACCAACAGCCTGTCTTGAAATAACAGAAAATCTCGGTAATATGCTGTGAATAATGGAAAAACCGGAATCATGCAATGTCAAAGCAACCCAATCGCCAACAGCCGGAAAATCTTCACGACTTTTTGATGAAAATCTTAAATTCCCTGTTATCTCAGCTTCTAATTCTCCTTTTTCAGTTTTTACAATATACCTTTCTTTATGTTCCGATATAACTCTTCCAATCT
This sequence comes from uncultured Lentimicrobiaceae bacterium, assembly GCA_964470665.1. Lineage (GTDB taxonomy): Bacteria > Bacteroidota > Bacteroidia > Bacteroidales > F082 > JALNZU01. The sequence goes on along the minus strand of CAYYDS010000063.1, from coordinate 10,545 downwards.
CAAAGTCTTTAAGATTATTCTCATTCCTTAATTTTTCAAGCTTGTCATTATATCCTAAATCTTCTAATTTCATCTCTTTTTCTTATATGAGTGTGTCTTTTTAGTATTAAGCCTGACGGTTTACGGATACCCGAAGGTGGCGATTTAGGAGTACTTCACTGTCAACCAAGCACAAACTTTGATAGAAGCATGAATCTTGATTTAACCACTGAACCGCCACTTTTGGGTAGCTGCTGTTATGCACAGTAATTTTATTTCACTATTAGTTTTTGTGACATTATTCCGTTGTCTGTTTTTAGGTAAAGCAAATACATTCCAGCCGACACATTGTTAGTGTATATTGAGTTATATTCATTTGTTTCAAGTGTTCCTTGTTGAACTATTTGACCTGTAGCTGAAATTATTGAATAGGATTTAATACCGTTGCCTACTATTGTCAGAACTTCTCCACTAGTAATCGGGTTAGGATAAAAGCTAAAGGAATTTTCTTTGGCCAAATTTTGAACGGATAAAACTACATCTGAAAGTAGTTGAGTTGTCCAATCATATTGAGAGTTAATATAACTCAACCCCGTCAAAACCACATTTCCATTGTCAAAAACATTTAAAGAAGAAACTGCATCATTGCCATTTGCAGATCCGTTGTATCTGTAGACACCTGTTGATACTCCAGATGCAGAATCAATTTTTAAAACAACATAGTCATAATCTGTACCAACGCCTAATCTTTGGCTATTGCCACCTACATAAATTTGACCGTTCTTCAGAACTATTGTGTTTCCAATGTCTGCATTGTTAATCTCATATTCGTAACGGTTTTGCCAAATCAAATTTCCATTACTGTTATACTTTAAAGTGAGAATGTCAGCATTTGTATAACTTGGAGTTCCAATGTTCAAACCGTAATGTCTTCCTGTAATGTAAATATTACCGGCCGAATCTTGTATTGTGGCTTTCATTTCGTCTCCGCTAACATTGCTTGGCAAATTTGTTCCATATTCTTGTGTCCAAATTAGAGAGCCAGTAAGATTTACCTTTGAAATTCCGTATCGTGTCCAAGCTGTAACTAATAGGTTATTGTCAGGTGTTACTTGGATATCATTAATGCCATTCAGAATACCAGTATTGCCATTAAATGTTAGGTTGTTATTAATATCAACTTTCACAAGTTTACCAGCACTTCCGAAAAGAAAAATGTCGCTATTGTGAATGAAAATGTCGTAAGCGAACCAGTTTATCTCTGTATTTGGATTAAATTCTCTTTGCCACAATTGATTTCCATTTGAGTTGAAAGCATACAATTGTGAGAGCGTAGTCGTAAAAATGACATCATCACCTGGCTCTGAATAATCATATTCTTTATAAGCAGTAATGAAAATACAAGTGTCATTTGCTAAACCCAAAGAACGAGGAGTGTAAGAGGTGTCAGCAGGGGACTGAACTTGTTCAACCCAAATTAAATTTCCGTCAAGAGAGTATTTTTGAAGAACTATTTTCGATTTGTAAAAGCCAAGTTGTTCTTTGCTTAAAATATAGACGTGATTTAATGTGTCGAATTTGTAGTCAATAATAGCATTGTTAAACACAGAGTCGTTTCCATAAGCTTTTGTTGAGATGGTGTCGCCAAACAGTTCATACTTCACGATTAATAGTCTTTGTCCGCTGGCAGTATTTTTCCTGCCAACAATTTTTATTGTGTCGTCAACTTTCTGAATTCCGGGGTAGTCTGCATAATAATTATTAAGCCCTGTTGTATAGTCTTTAGACCACAACAAGGTCGATTGAGAATAAGTGTTTGTCATCATTCCAATCAATGTCAAAATAAAGATTAGTCTTTTCATGGTGTCGTTTTTATTATTGTGCATAGCATCCGTGTATATGTACCTCAGCTGCACAAATTTCATTTTTAACCGGTCAAATGCCTCCTTACAATAGGGGATATGCCATGCTTTTAAGGTTCGGCTCCGGCGCGCATCTTCTATTGACCGTACTTTGGCGGTCAGTGTCTGAGCATACGGAAAGTCCAACCGGATTCGCCATGCCTTATAATGCTGCACCCCAGATACTTTCATTGTTAGCCGATTAACAGTTGCGAACTTACATCGTTTTCACCAAACAAGCAAATTTTTGGGCCAAAATTAATTAGTCGCTCCTTAAATAAGTTATAAACAATTGAATGTCAATAAATAATCTCAAATTTTTAGCAACTATTTAGCTTTAAGCCCCACACAAACCATCTCTTTCGTTCAAAAAGCGATTAAACTGCTTCTGCGCCGGCAACCTCACCTCAAAAGCAAACGGATAAGCCGGCAAGATGCGGTTTGGGGTGGGATGCCGACGTTTTGCATGACTGCAACACAGCTTACAGATAATCAGGATAAATTGAGAGGTATCTTTTTTGCAGGCATGCATTTAAAAGAAAAACGTGTTCCTTGAATCTTATTTCGGAGCCATTACTTTTCTTTTATCCATTTCCCGCCTTCAATTACTTTGTTATTGAAGATGATCTGCCAGGGGTAGTTTCCAGCGCCAAGGTTGCCGGTGCTAAGCCGCAGCATGGTTGACGTAAGCCGTTGTTCCATCACTTGCCGGCCCTGCATATCGAACATCCTGAAAATTGCCCCCTTTATCTGCACTCCCGATTGCACGACAAGGTACTCGCTACCCGGATTGGGATATACGATGGCATCGTGTGCCGCCACAGCCTGTTTCTCATCCAAACTGGTATATATCCCGTTTGAATCTATTTTGAGGACATAAACATCCAGCTTGTTTTCGGGATGGTTGATATAGTCAAAACGGGTACCGGCAACAATAGCACCGCCATCGGAAGTAGCAGTTATTGTTTGAAGCACATAATAGGCATCACCCCCATAATACTTTGTCCAATAAGGGGTTAGAGTTGAATCGAACTGGCTGATTAGGTACCATGAGGGCTGATTGGCGTAGTAACCTTCAGAAAGTGAGATATTTGACGTTCCTGCTAAATAAATATTTGAAGGATTAAAAAAATCCATGCTTTGAAAAGTCCCGCCAAAATCCACGGTATCAGCAGGCCGCCCTACAATAGCCGAATTAATTGCCGCGTTCGGAAATTTCATTTTTACCAATGCGACATTAATGCTTTCCGTGCTAAATGAATAATATTTATTACCGGCCAGGAAATAGACTGAGTCGTTTAGAGGCTTGACAGTACAGCAATTAGCAACTCTTCCCGGGATAGAATCAACTTGAAGCATGTTAAAAACGGTGTCGAGAATTATGATTTGTCCACGCGAATAAGTCTGTTGATTGAGACCCATAACAGGCAAAAGTAATTGGTTTGTCGAGGGTGTCTTCATCAGATCAAAAATATGGGTTGTGCTTGGGCCAATATATTTTGAATATAATGAATCTCCGTTTTGGTTTATCCTGAGCATCAAAGTATAACGCGTAGAGAAATCCTTTTCTAAACCAACTGCAATTATTTTTTCTGATTCATCGTAATCAACCGATTGAATACTATAGATATAATATTCATTGCTTACAGTTGTGTTTATGGTTTTCTCCCACAAAAGATTTAATGAAGTATCAATACATGCTATCCAGACATCAGGCGGTCCGTTACGGTTCATGATGCCGCCAATACATAATATTTCGTTTTCATTTTTTTGATGAAGTTTATAAAAGGAACAGGAAGAATCTTTTTTTATTGTTAATGACTGCATGATATCACCCCTGTAATTTATTTTATATAATTGTGCCCAGTATTTTGAAAACCAATCACTTCTCTGCGTTGTACTTAAAATAAAGTTTGATGATGTAGTTTCAATAATATCTCCGAAAGCCGAATCATTTGTTTGCGATCTTATTAGTATATCAAATGAAGATTGAGCGTTCGAAAAGAATTGAATATGAAACAATAGAGCAAGAACGATCGTTTTTTTCATTGGATTCATTATTTTTATTGAAATGTTTTCCATATTTATTCATGTAATAAATTAGTTCCGTAAAATAATTCTGGCAAGACAAATATGATTAATTAGTCTATCTCTACCGGCGGGTTTGGAGAAACATGAAGAATCCCATAGCTGATCTCCATACTATGAAGATAAGTTGAAGTATAATTATTAAGTATAGCGTCTCCTTGTATGTCAACCGAAACAAAACTTGCCTCATCCGGTCTTTCACCACCGGCGCTTTCAGCAGTGTAAATGATCCATTTAGCGTTGGAAAGGTAGAAATTACATTCTTCGGGGCTTAAACAACCGTGGAAATTTGGATATTCACTGTAATTATAAAACATCAGATACTGGTAATAATTTGGGGTTCCGTCCCAATTTGGATTGGGATAATACCATAGTAAAACCTGATGAGTCGGGAGCATTTCGTACCAGTAATTGCCAAAAGGCACAGCCTTGCATAACATAATCTTATTTTGAATTTGCTCGGCGGCATCACTGCCATTTCCCTGTCCATAATTTGGACCTGCGCAAATTCCGCCTGCGCTTATATTCCACCAAATCCAGGAATCAACATCGTTAAATTCGCACATCTGATTAATCATACCTGTTCCTACGGTGGAGGTAACAGCCAGCACGATTGCATCCTGCAATACGGTGTCGGTTTCAACTCTTACCGATATAAGTTGCTTTTTGCTAGAAGGAATATCACGGTAATATTTTCTGATGCTGTCAATCATCTCTTCATATTTAGAATACACAGTTGACAATGATACTTTGCCATTTGAAACCGGCAAATAAATTATCGCTTTACCTTTTGATGTCTTTTCGGTTTCGTGCGAAGCGCTGCCATAAGTATAATTGGCTGTAACATTCAGATACCAGATAGCGCTGTCAACGCACATCTCCTCACTGGATTTAAGTTGTGAAGCGCCTTTTGCTTTAAAAGCTTCAATCATACGCGCCAGCTTTAAATCGGCTGCAGGTGTTCCACCGGTATTTTGTACGGTTGAATGATTTTCTTTATTGCAAGCTGTAAAAAGCAGTACAGAAATAATGGAAACCGGCAACATTAGTTTAATTGAATTCATGTATTTGTAAATTAGATGGGTTTAAAATGGGTTTGTTTATACAGAATTGCATTTTTATGACCCGGTACAAGTTTTCAGGATGTCCGGCCAATGGCGGCCACCTTTCATAATAGGGCGCGGAGTTAGACCTTTGATGAAATGCAGTATGTTTTGGTTAAATTATTTTCTATTTAAGATGTTTATGAACTGAAGTAAGGTTTGTTTTTAGTGGTTATTCAGGCTTGCTCGGTCAAAACTAAAACTGTTAGCATTGAATTTCAGGCAAAATTATACAATGTTTTTGTGTGTTTTTCAGGGGGGGGGTAAAGTTATTAACAATTTTTTAGACGATAACGGAAGCTAACTTTCCTACTGGCTTGGTTCATGGTTTATTTAGCTTTAAGCCCCACACAAAGCATCTCTTTCGCACAAAAAGCGATTAAACTGCTTCTGCGCCGGCTAACTCACCTCAAAAGCAAACGGATAAGCCGGCAAGATGCGGTTTGCTTACAGCTTAAATTTTTTCCGTCCGAAAGCCGGAGTGGGTGTTGAAATAATTTTAAGAAGTTTTCAAAATAAGACAGCTTTCATCGAGCCTGTTTTTTATTTATTTTTTATTTCTTTCATCAAATCCTCTAAATAGTCAATCTGTACTTCCTGAATTTCTAACAGTTTTTTGTTTTGATGAACCAGCAGGTGATCAATTTTTTCGCTCAGCAGTTTGATTTCTAACTCGGCTTTCAGATTGATTTTGTAATCGTGCTCGCCTCGTTGGCGGTCTTTCTGCTCTTGCCGGTTTTGGCTCATCATAATGATAGGAGCCTGTATGGCCGCCAGGCACGAAAGTATCAGGTTGAGCAGTATAAAAGGATAAGGATCAAAGGGTTTTGTCGCTAAAACCCAGATATTTATTGCCATCCAAACAATAAGGAAAGCGAAAAATGTGAGAATAAAAGTCCAGCTTCCCCCAAATGTGGCCACCCTGTCGGCGATCTTCTGCCCGAAACTTAAACCGGATTCGATCTCGTCCTGAATGTTTTCCGAAAGAATCGAATTGTTTTTTATGGCATCCATCACATCCTGATCAATCACAGCCAGCTCGCCTCTTTCCTGCTTGATTAAGGAAGCCAGATAATGCCTTCTATAGTGGTTAAGTTCGGAAAGACTGATATAGCTGTCGCCGTTAAAGTCGGGATAATCGGTTATTATCATCCTGAAGATGCCCTCTCGGATATCGCCGCCTTTCATTTCTTCACCTATCGGAATTTCGTTTTTACTGATAAAGCTGATTTGCATATTCTTGTTTTTAAAGTTTTGTTGCTGTTTGTGTTTAAATACCGGATAAGGCCCAATGATTTTGCTTTTGTTGCGAAATTTATTTCAAAAGTAGTAGAAAAAAATTGTCGCTTCGTTGAAGTTGTTTGATCAAATTGAATTTGATACTCAAATTTCCCGTTTTTTTTTGTGCAGGCTGAAAGGAAATTTACAAATCGGCTGATTGTTTTTTTATCTAATTTTACCGGGCAACCTTATGTTTGAATGAAAGAATCAAAAATATACCAGGCTCTCGGGCAGTTAAAAGCTGATTTTGAGGGCGATATCTTTGTTGACGATGCTACGCGCCTGATCTATGCCACCGATGCTTCTGCCTACCGGCAAAAACCATTGGCAGTGGCACTTCCGGCCCATGCAAACGATGTTAAAAAACTAATCCGCCTAGCTATCGGGCAGCGCTGTGCACTCATTCCGAGGGCTGCCGGCACCTCATTGGCCGGACAGGTTGTTGGCAATGGCATTGTGGTTGACGTATCGCGTTATATGAATAGGATATTGGAAATCAATGTGAAAGAACGTTGGGTGTGGGTCGAGCCGGGTGTGGTTCTTACCGAGCTCAACAAATTCTTAGCACCGCATGGACTTTTTTTTGGTCCCGAAACTTCTACGGCAGACTATTGCATGATCGGCGGCATGGTGGGCAATAATGCCTGTGGAGCACATTCGCTGGTTTACGGCAGCACCCGCGACCATACCTTGGCCATACGATCGTTGCTAAGCAATGGCGACGAAACTGTTTTTGAAGCATTGAATCAGGCACAGTTTCAGGAGAAATGCCTTTTGCAAACATTCGAAGGCACATTGTATCAGCAGATTAGGGATATTCTCTCGAACAGCGAAAACCAAAAAGAAATCATACAAAACTATCCCGACGAGCGCCTCGAACGCCGCAATACAGGCTATGCCCTCGACCTTTTGCTTCGGAGCGAAGCCTTTAGAGAAGGAACGGCGCCATTTAATTTTTGCAAACTCTTAGCCGGTTCCGAGGGCACGCTGGCATTCAGCACGGCCATAAAACTCAATTTGGTGCCACTGCCACCTAAAAACAAGGCTTTGCTCGTTGTGCACCTCAACAGCATTGCCGATGCCCTTGATGCCAACCTTATTGCGCTGAAATTTGGCCCTGTTGCCGTTGAGCTGATGGATAAAACCGTGCTCGATCTTTCGAAAGAAAACATAAGCCAAAATAAAAACCGCTTTTTCATCGAAGGCGATCCGGGCGCTTTGCTTATTGTCGAATTTGTTGGCGAAAATATGCTGGAGATAAGCGACAAAGCCGCTGCTGTGGAACAAGCTTTAAAGGCCGAAGGTTTTGGTTATGCCTTTCCGCTAATCACCGGAAGCGATATTGCTCGGGTGTGGGAGCTGCGCAAAGCTGGCCTCGGTGTCCTGAATAATATGGCGGGCGATGCCAAACCCGTGGCTGTGATTGAAGATACTGCCGTTCACCCCGAGCACCTGCCCGCTTACATTGAGGCATTCAAAAAAATGTTGCAAAAATTCAATGCAAGCTGCGTGTATTATGCCCATATCGGCACCGGCGAGCTGCATTTGAGGCCTATCCTCAACCTCAAAGACCCGCACGATGTGGAGCTATTCCACGAAATTGCTTTAGAAACAGCCCGCCTGGTAAAACAGTTTAACGGATCGCTGAGTGGCGAACATGGCGATGGGCGACTAAGAGGCGAGTTTATCCCCCTAATGATTGGCGAACATAATTACCAATTGCTAAGGCAGATCAAAGCCAGGTGGGATGCGCATAACATCTTCAATCCCAACAAGATAGTTGATACGCCAAAAATGAACACTTCCCTGCGCTATGAGGCCGGGCGGGCAAACAGGGAAATAGCAACGGTATTTAATTTTTCAAAAGATCTGGGTATCCTCAGGGCTGCCGAAAAATGCAATGGAACGGCCGTATGCCGT
>CAYYDS010000063.1:1072-2263 GCA_964470665.1 uncultured Lentimicrobiaceae bacterium | reverse complement strand
GAAGTGATAGGCGGAAGCATGTGCCCGTCCTATATGGCCACGCGCGACGAGCGAAATACAACCCGGGCAAGAGCCAATATATTGCGCGAATTTCTTACCCAAAGCGAAAGAAACAATCCCTTCGACCATCAGGAAATTTTTAACGCAATGGACCTTTGCCTGTCCTGCAAGGCATGCAAATCGGAATGCCCAAGCAGTGTGGATATGGCCAAGCTCAAAGCCGAATTTTTACAACACTATTACGATGCCAATGGCGTGCCTTTTAGGGCGTGGCTCATTGCGCATATCAGCTCGATAAACCATCTCGGAAGTTTTTTACCGTCTTTAACCAATTTTGTATTAAGCAACCGTTTTGTTGCGCCTTTGCTGGCAAAAACTATCGGATTTAGCACAAAAAGAAGCCTCCCGAAACTGCAACAAAAAACCCTCGACAACTGGTATGCTTCGCAAAAAGCTAAAAAAACCGAAAGTAAAAATGGTAAATTGTATCTTTTTAACGACGAATTTACACGTTTCAACGATACCGAAATCGGAATTAAAGCAATTATATTGTTGCAGAAACTTGGTTATGAAGTGGTTATCCCAAAACATAAATTGAGTGGCCGCACCTTTATCAGCAAGGGATTTTTACGTAAAGCAAAAAAAATAGCCAATGCCAACGTGAAATTGCTCAAAGGCATCATTACCGCCGATTCGCCTTTGGTGGGGATTGAACCTTCGGCCATTCTTTCGTTTCGCGATGAATACCCTGATCTGGTGGATGCCGATTTGAAGGATGCCGCCCTTAAACTTTCTCAAAACTGCTTCACCATCGAAGAATTTATTGCCCGAGCCCATAAAAAAGGCCAAATTCACAGCGGGCAATTTAAAGAGCAAGAAAAAGAAGTGCTTTTTCATGGCCATTGCCAGCAAAAATCACTCATCGGAACGAAAGACAGCCTTAGCATTCTTTCAATACCTAAAGGATTGAAAGTTAAAGAAATACCCTCAGGATGTTGTGGTATGGCCGGAGCTTTTGGCTACGAAAAAGAGCATTATGAAATCTCTATGAAAGTGGGCGAGCTTAAACTTTTTCCGGCAATAAGAAAGGCAGACAAAGACAGCTGGCTGGCTGCAAACGGCACTTCGTGCAGGCATCAAATTCAAGATGGCACCCAACGTCAAGCCTTTCACCCAATTGAAATTTTATAT
>CAYYDS010000063.1:0-1062 GCA_964470665.1 uncultured Lentimicrobiaceae bacterium | reverse complement strand
AACAATCGTTTTTTTGGGCTTTTTCGGATACAATCATTTAAAATCAATGATATAAAAAGAACTTGCTAAAATAAAGTTTGCTCTATTTCAGCGCTCTGAAAAATCGCAGCTTCCAAATAAGTTTCGGTATATCTTTGCATGCTAAGATGAGCCATTTGGTTCAAAAATAATGATGATACAATACAAACATTTTCTAATTCGCAGCTATGGTTTCGGTTGACTTTTTTTATATGCTTTTGGCATTGGTGATTGTAAGTGTAGGCAGTGTGAGCTTAGCCGGTTCAATCCTTTTTTTGAAAGAAAAAACCCTACACATCGTAGCAACCTATCTTACTTATCTTGCCGGCGGCACTCTTTTGGGTGCAGCTTTGCTGGGCATGATACCCGAAGCAGCCCACGATCTTGGCGCACGGCCTGCAATGGCTATCACGCTTGGGGGCATTATCTTCTTTTTTGTATTGGAAAAAGTTATCCTCTGGCGCACCTGTATCAACGAAGATTGCCATCGTCACGACCACGCGGCCGTTCCGATCATTTTGATAGGAGATGCCTTTCACAACGCCATTGACGGAATTGTTGTTGCCGCTTCTTTTCTTGTGTCGCCATCGCTCGGAATTTTTGCTGCATTATCCGTTGTCTTGCACGAAATACCTCAGGAGCTGGGCGATTTTGGAATTCTAATCAAAGGCGGATTAAAAAAGAGTAAAGCATTGTGGTTTAATATATTATCTAGCACAACTTCCATTGTTGCCGGCGTAGTTGCCTGGTTTATGCTCGATTCGATGAAAGACCTTATTCCCTATGCGCTTAGCTTTGCTGCTGCCAGTTTTCTGTATATTGCCCTGGCCGATCTTATCCCCGAGATGCACCGAAAAACCACGATCAAAGATTCCATTATTCAATTTGCCCTCATCCTAATTGGGATATGCCTTATCGCCCTCATGCTCCACGACGGCCATTAAACGATTTTTTTTCTCAACCCTTTTTAGCTCTTAAGTGTCCGCTGGCGCGCGTCTCCAGACGCGTGCTCACTTACGCGCGTTTCCAGACGCGTGCTCACTT
>CAYYDS010000062.1:502-13054 GCA_964470665.1 uncultured Lentimicrobiaceae bacterium | reverse complement strand
TTATTAACATATATGGGTGATATTTAAGCGTTTATAATTTTTGTCATGTACTAAGATAATGAGAATAAAAAACGCTAAACTAATCCGGGAACGAATATTCATTTTGTGATGTTTTGGTAATTAGTTGAATATTGGTTTAGCCCCATACCGGCTCAGATTGCAAATCTGCTCCGGCGGGGGGATTCACTGGCCTGGTTTGACCGGAATATTCATTCAACCAGTGTCCATTCATCTTTCGTTTTTCTATTATACATCTTAATTATTCCGACATCTTTCGCATGTATTAATTTCCAAATTTCATAATTATTATCTAATGTATCTCTCGTGATTACAATAATTTTATATGCTTTGCTATTAATTGTAGTGTCTTTAATTTCATTATTAATATTATTCGTCGAAAAGCTCAGATTACCATATTGATCATTATTTATATTTATTGTATACATAAAAAGAGATGTATTATAAGTGTCATTAATTAAATCAGACTGTGAAATAGAAATATTAATTGCGTCATACTTATTGACATCACGAATAGCTTTTAAATCAGCATGACTTTCACAATCACATTTACAATTATGTTTTATTTTATAGCTATCAGAAATGTTTTTTGCTGTCACAACAAATTTCAATGTGTCACTATTTTGATTGACATATATTAACTTATCGTTTATGCTATGCGGTAGCCACCACAATAAACTACTGTCAAAGGCAGGGCATTCTATTTTCCCACAACTATTTAATATAAAGAGTGAGAAAAATAAAAAGTATTTCATTGTTTTCATACTATTTCTCCATTTTTAATAACATTAAAGATTCTTTGTATGTAGTTGTTTTAATGTTCACAATGTATAATCCGTTTGTCAATTTGCCGCCGTTGTACTCAAATATATTTAAACCTGATTCCCCCACTGGCGCAGATTTGCAATCTGTGACACTTCTTCATCGCGGGGTATCAGCAATCCCATGATCGTTGCGATGGTTTGATGAAATGTAATTTTTTCATAATTTTAACGTGTTTGATTATGATAAATCAAGAGAAATATGCTGCTAAGATAATACATTTCCTTATTTATCACTATTTTTCGAACAATTAATTTATATTGTTGATATTCAGTTAGATAAAGTTTATTCGACATTCGGGTATCATCGCCCTAAAAAAAAATTCGGTATGTTTGTTTGCTGAAAGAAAAACCCGAGCGACAATGTCTTAACCATTTCAAAACGAGCCAAACGAAAACAAAATCGTCCAGTGTTTATATTTTCGGAATTAAAATCTTTGCACCTTTGCATGCCGCGACAATTTTTGTAGCCGTAGCACAAAAAATTCTTTATTTATGGTTTACACACGAAAACAAGTTTCGATTCTCAGCATAGTGGCAGCCACTTCGTTCATGGGAACTTTCCTTATTTCATCGGTGAATATTGCCCTGCCATCAATTGGAAAAAGCCTTGATATTGATGCAGTTACGCTTAGTTGGATTATTACCTCCTTTTTGCTTTCCACAGCCATGTTTCAACTGCCTGCCGGCAGTTTAGGCGACAGGGCCGGCATCCGTATGTTTTTCAAGGCGGGCATTGTCATCTTTACGTTGTCGTCATTCTTATGCAGTTTTTCAATCTCCGGTTTCTGGATGATTGCCGCACGTTTTCTTCAGGGTATTGGCGCAGCTTTGGGCAATGCAACGGGTTCTGCTATTCTGGTAGCGGCATTTCCGCCTCAACATCGCGGCAGGGTTTTGGGCATATCGGTGGCGGGCGTTTACCTCGGGCTGGCTTTAGGTCCATTTGTTGGAGGAGTTCTTACACAAGCTTTTGGCTGGCAGTCTATTTTCTATTTTTCTGTGGTGCTTGGCTTAATAGCTTCCATTGTTTCGTTTGCTTTTTTGGGCAATGACGAAGTGCAGGCTAAAGCCTCAAAAAAAACCGATTTCAAAGGCATCCTGAGCTATATGGCCGGTTTGATGATCATGGTGTATGGTTCATCGCAAATACCGCATCTTGTCGGCTGGATGGCTCTTATTGCAGGCGCGGCGGTTTTGGTTCTTTTCTGGTTAGTCGAACGCAGAGCCGAAAATCCGATTTTCAACACCATGCTTTTTGTTCGCAACCGCTTGTTTGCTTTCTCTAATTTAGCAGCGCTCATCAATTATACGGCTACTTTTGCCATTGTTTTTTTGCTGAGCTTATACCTCCAAAGGGTACAGCAACTTTCACCGAGCGAAGCCGGAATGATTCTGGTTTCGCAGCCTTTGGTGATGGCCGTCTTTTCGCCATTGGCCGGCCGGCTTTCCGATCGTTTTCAGCCACGCTACCTATCCTCGGCCGGAATGGCGGTTTGTGCAACGGGCTTATTTGCTTTAAGTTTGCTTAGCCCTACAACACCCATTTGGCTTATTATCACCATTTTAATTTGGGTCGGGATGGGTTTTGCCTTGTTTTCGTCGCCCAATATGAGCACCATTATGGGATCGGTAGAACGAACTCAGTATGGCCTGGCTTCCGGAACGGCATCTACCATGCGAGTTTTAGGGCAGATTGTGAGCATGACCATTGTTACGCTTTTCTTCACATCGCTTTTCAGAGGAAAGGCGGTTGATCAGGTGGAGGTTGACACTTTTATGATTGTGATCAGGTATGGATTTTTGGTTTTCGCGCTGATAAACTTTGTTGGCATTTATTTTTCCTATGCGCGTGGCCGCGTTGAGCGCGCAAATCACGCTTAGGATCACCTCAGCCTTTGCCATCGGGCGATTTTCCCCATAAACGGATAATGAGCCACATCACGCCCACGCTCACCAGCATCATTAGCCAACTTGGCGCGCCAAACGAGGTTGGAATAATGCCTGCCGCCAGCGCTACACCAGCTACCGTAAGAGCATAAGGCATCTGTGTTTCAACGTGATGTATGTGGTTGCAGCCGCTCGAGATGGAGCTTAAAATAGTGGTATCGCTTATGGGCGAGGCATGATCACCTACAATGGCGCCGCTTAAAACCGCCGAAACCACGCTGTAAAATATGCTTAGGGCCTGCCCATGCTCGAGGCCGGCCTGCTGGGTAAGCAACCACGACGAAGGCAGCAAAAGCGGATAAAGGATGGCCATTGTGCCCCATGATGTGCCTGTGGAAAAAGCAACAAGAGCGCCTAAAATAAAGGTAAGTGCAGGAACCACAAAGGGCGAAAAGGAGAGTTTAAGCATCACGGCCGAAATAAAATCTGCTGTATGCAAATGTTCGGTAACCAGGGCTACCGACCAGGCTAAAGTGAGGATAAGGATGGCTGTGAGCATCACCCTGAATCCTTCCACCACATGCTCCATCGCGTCGTGAATGCGCAAAAGGCGTTGCGAAACAGTAAGCAGCAGTGCAATGCCCAGCCCACTGATAGACGACCAAAGCAATGCTTTGTACGAATCGCCGTGGCCAATGGTTTCGGATACTTTGGTGGCAAACGACAGCGCCTGGTTGCCCCAAACCGCCTTATCCCAGCCGGTAAACAGTAATCCGCCCAAGGTTCCGAAAATGATTACCAGCACCGGAACAACGGCATTAAAGGCTTTAGGTTTTTTGCCGTTGGAAAGGTAATTCTTAAAATCCGTTTTTTCGGTTTGCGATGTCGGCTCGTGCAGCGGTCGTTCGCCCAGCCGGGCATGGCGTTCGGCTTTGAGCATAGGGCCAAAATCGCGGTTTTGCCAAATGAGCAGCAAGATAAATATTAAGGTAAGAACAGGATAAAAGCTGTAAGCCAATGAGTTGATAAACACCTGATAAGCCGACATATTGAGGCCAATCTTATCAATTCCGTCCTGAATATAGCTCAGCTCGGCGCCAATCCAGGTGGTTACAAAAGCGATAGCTGCCACAGGAGCGGCTGTAGAGTCAACGATATAGGCCAATTTAGCGCGCGAAATCTTTAGCCTGTCGGCAACGGGCTGCATCGTATTGCCCACAACAAGGGTATTGGCATAGTCGTCGAAAAAAATCACCACACCGAGCAGCCAGGTCACAAATTGCCCCGAGCGTGCGCCGCGCGCTAATCGCGAAAGGCGGTCAACCACGCCCTGCATGCCGCCGTTGGCCGAAATTAACTGCACCATTCCGCCAATCGCCATCGAAAATACAATTATGGAAATATGCCCTCTGTCGAAAAGCGAATTTAGCACATAGGTATCCACAACCGCCAAAATTCCTTTGCCTAAGGCCAGAAAAAGGCTGTTTCCCTGATAAAAATACACTACCGTTGTGCCAATAAGTATGCCCGAAAACAACGCCGTAAAAACCTCTTTCAATATGAATGCCAATAAGATAGCTACTAATGAAGGTAATACCGACATCCATAAAGGGATGGGATTAGCCTTTCCGTTCCAGACGGAAGAGCCAATTCTGATTTGCAGCGGGCCTTTATCGCGAAAAACATGCTTTACCTCTCCCCGGCCCCCAACAAATGTTGTTTCATAGGCCGTGCGGTTGATGTGAACAAAAAGCCGGGCCGTATCCGGCAAAGCCTGTTTCAGGCTATCGTTAAGCTCAATATGGATGGGAAGTGTTATGTCGCTAAGGATAATTTCGGGCAGTTTCACATTCAGCTCATCGGCCTTAAGCGGATTCGAAATTCCAAAAATCAAAATAAAAATGCAGAATATCAGTGTCTTAATTCTAAAAGTTAGCCTCATAGCACGAATGGATTAAAAGGGGTAAAGTTATTTTTTTTCGCCCGTATATCGGCTATAATTATTTTCGGTATGTGTGAAACCCACTTCAGCTTATGCTATCTGGCAGGAAAAACCGTAAAGCCTTTGGCTGTTCGGCAGAAATGCTTAATTTTACACTTTAATTTTTTGGATGGGACGAAGCCCGTTTTATTGCCAAACCTATTATCAATCAGAAAGATGAAAAAAACTGCTTTAAATGCTTACCATCACCGCATGGGCGGAAAGATGGTTGAGTTTGCCGGTTTCGAGATGCCGGTTCAGTTCGAAGGTGTAAATATTGAACACGAAACCGTTCGCAAGGGCATCGGAGTTTTCGATGTTTCGCATATGGGCGAGTTCAGATTTACCGGCCCAAAGGCTTTTGAGCTGGTGCAATACCTTACTTCAAATGACGTGGCCGCTCTGGCCGACGGAAAAGTGCAGTACAGCTATTTTCCAAACGGAAAAGGCGGTATTGTGGACGACTTTTTGGTTTACCGCTTCAATGCCGAAGATTACCTTTTAATCGTAAATGCTGCCAACATTGACAAGGATTGGGCTTGGGTAAACGCAAACAACCACATTGGCGCCACGGTTATTAACGAAAGCGACCAAACCTCGCAGCTGGCCGTTCAAGGGCCTAAAGCCCTGGAAGCCATGCAAAAACTTACGGCAAGCCCGATCACCGACATGGAATATTACAACTTCAAAGTTGTTGAGTTTGCCGGAGTGCCAAATGTGCTGCTTTCAACTACCGGTTATACCGGCGCCGGTGGCTGCGAAATTTATTTCCCCAACGAAGCTGCCGCAAAGATTTATGAAGCCGTGCTCGAAGCCGGAGCCCCTTATGGCATCAAACCCATTGGTTTGGCCGCGCGCGATACCCTGAGGCTCGAAATGGGATTCTGCCTCTATGGCAACGACATCAGCGAAACCACTTCGCCCATTGCCGCAGGATTGGGCTGGATAACCAAATTTGTGGAAGGCAATAATTTTATTGACCGCCCCACCCTCGAACAACACAAAGCGAACGGAAGCGAACGCCTGCTTAAAGCTTTTGAAATGGAAAAAGGAATACCGCGCCAGCACTACGAAATTTGCAACGAAACCGGCGAAATTATCGGCGAAGTAACCTCAGGCACCATGTCGCCAATGCTGAAAAAAGGCATCGGAATGGGCTACATTGACAAAGCATACGGCAAACTTGGCACAAATATCTTTATAAAGATACGCGAAAAACTGCATCCGGCTGTAATCGTAAAACTGCCTTTCTATAAGGCCTGAAAAAGTTAAAAAACGCATTAAAAAAGGCTGCCCAAATACGAAGGGCAGCCTTTTTTTATTTTTTTCTGAGCTGCTGTTTGGGATAAATTTTTAATTGCTTGTCCGTTGTTTTGAGATTTGATATTTTGATATAAAGGATTGAACAGCAAGATGCTATGTTTTTTGCTTTTTCTTTTTCGCTGCCGGAAAGAGCACGTTGTTTAGGATAAGTCTGTAGCCCGGCGAGTTGGGATACATATCGAGTTCGGTAGGCGGATCGCCAACCAAATGCTGATAATCTTCGGGGTCGTGGCCACCGTAAAAAGTCCAGAAGCCGTTGCCAAAAGTGCCGTGCAAATAACGATCTTCGTTGAAGGCTTTGTTTTCGCCCAGCACAATAACCTCGCTTTTCACCAGCGATTTATTAAAAGCCGTTGTCTGCCCCATAAAGCCTTTGATGATCTGTTCGTGGCTTTGCGTGAGCATGGTAGGCACGGGATCCCATTTTGCCGAAAATTCAAATAAAGTGAAAAAGTCATTCCTTTCATTGATGGCTCTGCTTCGATAATTGGTCACGTCAATATCCGAAATTTCGTATTCGGTGGGGTTGGTTGACACTTTGAAATCGGTGAAAGCGAAACAGTTATCGTAATTTAAACGTTCCGGATCGCCCGGGCCTATGCCATCGCCGTCGAACATCACATCGCAGATATCCAGGCCATCGGCAGCCAAAGCCACATCGTAACTGTCGGTGGCCGAGCACATGGCAAACATATAGCCGCCTCCGGCTACAAACTCCCGGATTTTCTGAGCAACAGCCAATTTGAGCTTCGATACTTTGGTAAAACCAAAACGTTTAGCCGTAGCTTCTTGCTGTTTAACATCTTCCTGATACCAGGGAAAGCTGCGATATCGCGCCCAAAATTTGCCATACTGGCCGGTAAAATCTTCGTGATGCAGGTGAAGCCAGTCGTAGCTTGGCAACAGCCCCTCGAGCACCTCATCGTCATACACCACATCGTAATCAATCTCGGCATAGCTAAGCACCAAAGTAACCGCATCGTCCCAAGGAAGCTTATTTTTTGGCGAATAAACGGCAATGCGCGGCACTTTTTGCAGCTTCATCTCGTCCATATTTACGCCCATATCGGCAATTTCCGAAAGAATAGCAGCCGCCTGGGCATCGGCAATCACCTGATAAGAAACATTGCGAAGGCGGCATTCTTTTTCGAAACTTTCGTGATACGGAATTAGATAGCTCCCGCCGCGATAGTTGAGCAGCCAGCTAATTTCGATATCTTGTTGCAGCACCCAAAAAGCAATTCCATAAGCCTTCAGGTGGTTTGTTTGGCTTTGATCCATCGGAATGAGCAGCGAAGCCGCATGCAGCCGCATCGAAGATGCAAAAACAAGCAGCGCTAAAATGGCATATCGGGCAAAAGTATTCATAGCAACAAGCAGTAAACCCTGAGTTTTGTGAATTTGCAAAAGTATGGAATTATTGGCAGAATATGTTTTTCAGCGCATTTGACAATCTGTTGCCGCAATGGTAAAATTCGGATTAATAGGGATATGGAATGGGGTTTAATTCATGTTAAAAAGAAGAAAAAGCACTTTTTAGGGCTCATAAATTCGAAAATGCTCATTTTCGAACAGCAGGGGCTTATTCAACGTTATTTCGCTTCCAAAAGCTTTTTTAAGCACAATGAGTTTTTGCAGCCCGAGCTTTTTTAGCGAATCCGTAACACGGCTGTCGGCCATTTGGTTGTTGCTGAGCAGCCAGCCTTTGCGATGGGCAAAATAAAGCGGCGTAGGGGTTTCGCCGCTGTTGATGGCCACCAATTCGTTTCTCGTTCCCAGGCCGTCCATCACCCCTTCGATATTCATCAAGGCGCGCGATTCGGGCCTTATACGAAAATCGTGCTGCTGATTGAGCAGCCCTTCCAACACAACAATGGCAAGCAAAACCCCCGAAAGGCGCTTCATCCTGATCTTTTCCAAGCCTAAAGCCGCCACAACAGCCATGCAGGGGATAAATGGAATCATATAATACGAATGCCGCGAAAAGGTTTCGCCTGCGCGAAACATAAAAACCAGAAACAAAACGCTGCTGAGGAAAAACCAGCCCAAAACAACTTTTCGCTTGTCGGCAATCAGGGCAAAAATTCCGAGGACAAAAAGCGCAAATCCACTAAATTTAATTGCCGTTTCATAAAACATATTAGTGGTTGCAGCCGGGCGTTGCAGCAGTTCTACCAAGCCTGTTTTCAAAGGTTTTCCCATAAAAAAATGGACAAATCCGCCTTTTTCATTCAATGCAGGCACCTGCACAAAATACCACCAAAGCATGGGAATAAGGCTTAAAGTAACAGCAGCAAACAGAGCTATTCTTCTGTTTATCGGAGCTTTAGCTTCGAAAAGCACAAAAGGCAAAAGTGCGAGGCATACACCGGCCGGCGCTTTAGATAAAAGGCCGGCCGCAATGAGCAGAGCAGCCGCAAAAAGCCATGCGTTGTGCCTGTTATCGTAGAGCCAGCTGCACGCAAGGGCAAAGCCTGCCAGCACCAGCGAAACACTAAACGTATCGGGCATTATTTTGCGCGAATAAATAAACCATAGCGACGAAAGCAGCACAATTGAAGCCCTAAACGCAATGCGGGCATTTAAAAATCGCTTCACAAGACAATAAAAAGCCCATATTCCAATCGAAGAAACCAGCAGATTAATGAGCCTCCCGTACCAGTGTTGATAACCAAAAAGCTTAGCCATCAGAAAGATAAGGTAGTTAAGCAGTGGAAACTCCATGCCGGTGATGCCGCTCTTTTCGCCGGCCATATCCACTCTTGGCAGTAAAATGTCAGGATCGGTTTCGTAGAAGTTGCGCGCCACCATCGCAACCGTGGTCTGGCGCCAATTGTGGGCCACTTCTAAAGGCGGCTGGGTAATGCCAATCAATCGGATTAAAAAAAACAGGCCAATCCAAAATCGGATATCGCCGGCCAAACCCCATACTTTGCGGCGCAAATCCAACGAAAAAAAGTTATTTAACTTAACTTGCATGAAAACAGCTATTTATGACATCCGGTTTTGGGCATTACATGGCCTTTTGTTCCTTTTTGCCTCTGCAAAGATAAAACTTGCAGCCGATGCCCACCCTCCCCTGCTCAATTTCGAATGCATGCAATTGCAAGCCTAAAGTAATTCGAAAAAGAATAACAACAGCAGCCAGATTCCAAATGAACATTTGTTTTAGAGCCAAAATTTTAATCTGCACAGGCTAAAATAGCATTGAATAATCGAAAGCGCCGGCCTGAAATGAAACAAACGTTTTGCTGCCAACAGTTTGGAAAATCAAATACCAAAAATTGCTCCTTGGCTCAAATTGCTCAAATATTTTCTTAAAAGAATAAAATTTTATTGTTTATCAATAATTTTTAATAACCTTTGCAAATCCGCAATTTGTTTAAAACACAAAGTTATGGCCAAGATAATCAAACTGAAATGGGGCAAATTACTTTCACTTTTTACCATTTTACCGGATGCCCTTTTATTGATTTATAGGATTAAGATTGAAGAAAAAGCCGGCGCTCTGCCGCTTATTTTGATATTCGCCGAAACAGCGCGCTTTATTCCAACCCCAAAAACAAAGCAATGAAACGTATTTCAGTCGTATTTCTTCAGGCAGTTGTTGTGCTTATAGGTATGGCCGCGCTTGCCCTTTTGATTTGGCTGCCCCTGACAGAAGGAAGAGCCGCCGATTTGGGTTTGTATGAAATTTATTCCGACAAACTCATTTTGTATGGATACGCCGCATCTATCCCGTTTTTTGTTGCCTTATACAACGCATTCAAACTCCTTGGCAACATTGCACAAAACAAAATATTCTCGGCAAGCTCTGTCAGAGCTTTAAAAATCATTAAATATTGTGCAATTCTGCTCATTATTTTAGTTGTGGGTGCAGGAATAATCATCAGGTTTGCGCATCATAAAGATGACGACCCGGCCGGTTTTATTGCACTTTGCATCATAATTACTTTTGTTTCAATTGTTGTTGCAACTGCAGCGGCCATAGTTGAGAAAATATTGCAAAATGCCGTAGATATGAAATCCGAAAACGACTTGACAATTTAAACTATGGCAATTATTGTAAACTTAGACGTTGTAATGGCAAAGCGAAAAATTTCGTTGAACGAACTTGCCGAAAGAGTTGATTTAACCCTATCCAACCTTTCCATTTTAAAGACAGGAAAAGCTAAAGCAATACGTTTTAGCACTTTAGAGGCAATTTGTAAAGCATTAGACTGCCAACCGGGCGATATTTTGGAATTTGTTGATGATAAGAAATAAGCTATAAAAACTGCAAATAAAAACAAATAATATGGGCGTAGATTTATGGATTTTCGGGAAACACACGATGCCGTTTAAAAAGAAAAAAATCGAAGACAAATCAAAACTTCTTGCTGTGTTAAATTCGTTGAAACTCGAAGAGTCGCTGTTTCTTAAAGATGTGTGTTTAACCTGGTATTGCTCGCCATGGCGGGTTGGCGATAGTGTTGAAGAACGTTTGAAAATCCGTTCTTGGGATTTTGATAAATTTTACGAAGGCTTTAAAGACCCTTTAAACCGCGTTTATCTCAAAGGCCCTTATGGCGGGATTTAGACCTGAACAAGCACTTCTTTTGCTTATCGCTCCTAAATGGTCGCTATCGCGATTGGTTTAACACAGGCGAAGATTTTGATCGTATAGAACGCGAAAAATGGCGTTTGGTCGTTTACAAAATCACGCGCGCACTGGGCGGTACTTATGTGGCCTATTATCCCGACAATATGAGCGCTCTGGACGATTACATACCGGGCAATTACGATTTCCCGAAGGAAGTGTCGAAAGTTTTTAAGGCAAAAATCAACGATTTAGACGACCTTATCGCGTTTACTTCCGGGCATTATGCTAGGCCTCTAACGCTGGCTCAAGCGGATGAGGCATTCGCACACGCTGACAAAAGTCTTTTTGTGGTTGATCGTTTTGAAGATTTAGACAAAAGCTTAACCATTTGATTTCAAAAGAAAAGAAAACACCCCTCCCCGCCGCTCTTAAAACTCTGAAGTAAAATAAAACCGGATGTCTTTGTATTTTTCCATTGCCGTTTGCAGGGCATAGGGCGAATCGGCCAGAAACACATCGCGGCCTTCCTTATCCAAGGCTAAAGCCGAGGCTTTTCGCGCTTTGAAATCGTCGAGCATGGCCTTGTTATCGCTGGTTATCCAGGCCGTTTTATAAAGGTTGATGGGTTCATACCGGCAACTTGCGCCATATTCGTGCAGCAGCCTATACTGTATCACCTCAAACTGCAGCACGCCAACGGTTCCAATGATTTTTCGCCCGCTCGTTTTACCCGTAAAAAGTTGCGCCACGCCTTCATCGGTCAGCTGATCCAAGCCTTTGGCCAATTGTTTCGATTTCATCGGATCGGCATTTTCGACATAGCGAAACAGCTCGGGCGAAAAACTCGGGATGCCTTTGTAATGAAGTCCTTCGCCTTCGGTAAGGGTGTCGCCAATTTTAAAATTTCCAGCATCGTAAAGCCCAACAATATCGCCCGGAAACATCTCGTCAACCACCTCTTTCTTCTGGGCCATGAAAGCTGTGGGGTTCGAAAACTTCAACTTTCGGTCTAAACGTACATGATGATAGGGCTTGTTGCGCTCAAAGCGCCCCGACACAATGCGCACAAAGGCAATGCGGTCGCGGTGATTGGGGTCCATATTGGCATGTATTTTAAACACAAAACCGCTAAACTGGCTTTCGTCGGGGCGGATAAAACGTTCTTCGGTTTCGCGGCCTACCGGCTTGGGGGCAATGCGGATAAAACAATCCAAGAGTTCTTTCACCCCAAAATTATTCAATGCGCTGCCAAAAAATACCGGACTAAGATTGCCCTGCAGGTAATCCTCCGCATCAAATTCAGGATAAACCCCTTCGATCAATTGCAGCTCTTCGCGCAAAATATGTGTATCCTCATCGCCCAAATGTTGCACCAAAAACGGATTATTCAGGTCGGAGAAAGCTATGCCCGTCTCCAAACGTTGCTTATTGGCTTCAAAAAGATAGAGGTTGCGGTCGAAAATATTGTAAACTCCCTTAAACCTTGTGCCCATGCCAATAGGCCAACTGAGTGGCGCAAGCCGTAATTTTAGTTTTTGCTCAATCTCGTCCAAAAGTTCAAATGCATCTTTACCCGGCCTGTCCAACTTATTGATAAACACCATGATGGGAGTTTTGCGCATGCGGCAAACCTCAACCAATTTTTCGGTTTGCGGTTCCACCCCCTTTGCCACGTCAATCACCACAATCACGCTATCTACAGCGGTAAGCGTGCGGTAGGTGTCTTCTGCAAAATCCTGATGCCCGGGCGTATCTAAGATATTGATCTTCACATCGTGATATTCAAATCCCATAACCGAAGTAGCCACCGAAATGCCGCGCTGGCGTTCAATTTCCATCCAGTCGGAGGTAGCCGTCTTTTTTATTTTGTTCGACTTAACGGCTCCGGCCACCTGAATGGCGCCTCCAAAGAGCAAAAGTTTTTCGGTTAAAGTGGT
>CAYYDS010000062.1:0-492 GCA_964470665.1 uncultured Lentimicrobiaceae bacterium | reverse complement strand
CCCGGCATCGGGATGGCTGATAATAGCAAAGGTGCGCCGGCGTTGGATTTCTTCCGTAAATCCCATGTATTGTTATCTTTTTTGGGCGGCAAAGATACACATTTGGCCGGCGCCCAAAACAAAACCGACTCATTTTAACGGCCTTTTTCCTTAAACTGACACAAAAACCGATTAATTACGCGTTGATAATCAGAATAAAGCATCTTTTTATGCGAAATTAAAAAAGCCTTTGGTTTCACAGCAGCCAAAAGCCGACAAAAACTGTTATTTATATAACACAAGCACTTTAAAAGCCAAAAAAAGACCTACCTTTGCAGGCAAAATTATCAGCTATAATCAAAACTTTTTTTTATGGAAAGAGACGAAAAGATTTTTGACCTCATCCGTCAGGAACGCGATCGCCAGATGCATGGTATTGAGCTTATTGCATCGGAAAACTTTGTGAGCGACCAGGTGATGGAAGCCATGGGTTCGGTTTTGACCAATAAATAT
>CAYYDS010000061.1:13011-13224 GCA_964470665.1 uncultured Lentimicrobiaceae bacterium | reverse complement strand
AAAAAGGTGGCTAAATAAACAAATGCTTCGTAGAGTTGGGTTGGGTGCCGGGGATCGGTTCGCATAGCCGCATCGTGATCGCGAACAAAATAAAAACCCCAGGGCAAGGCGGTGCTATGGCCAAAGATTTCGGAATTCATGAGGTTTCCCATGCGGATGAAAAATCCGGCCAAAGCCACTACAATCACAATACGGTCGAGCATCCATATGAGG
>CAYYDS010000061.1:0-12988 GCA_964470665.1 uncultured Lentimicrobiaceae bacterium | reverse complement strand
TCCGCCATGAATGGCTAAACCGCCTTCCCAAACCTTGAGTATCTCAACCGGGTGGGCTAAATAATACGAAGGCTCGTAAAAAAGGCAATGCCCAAGCCTGGCGCCTACTACCGTAGCAATAAGCATATAGGTTGAAAGCCGGTCGAGCACATCGTTAGAGATTTTTTCGCGCTGAAATACCTTTTGCATGATGATATAACCCACTACAAAAGAGGCTGCAAACAGCAATCCATACCATCTCACATCGCGGCCGCCCAACAGCGGAAGCCAATCGGGAAACGAAAACATGACCGGGGACACATCCCACACAACGAATAGCATCATAGCTTCATTTTTTTGCAAATATAATGGCTTTCAGCAAAAGAGCCGTTTCCGGTTTTCTTTAGCAGGGGTCATTTTTTTTCAACCGCTGCGCTTGTTTGCTTTTGGGGCGAGCTAAAACAAAAAAAGCCCGAAAAGCGGGCCTTTTTTGTTTTTATTTTATGGTATTATTTCAATCCCAATTTGGTTTTCACGGCTTTGGTAACGTCGTCAGCATCGGGCCCAATGTGAAGGAGTACGCCGGTGGCCGAGTCAATAATGTAGGTATAACCTTGTTCTTTTCCCACATCGTCAATGGCTTTTTTCACTTTGTCAATAAGCGGGGTAAGGAGTTCGATGCGTTTTTCGCCAAACTCTTGATCGGCATTTTGTTGAAAATCTTGGATCCTGCCTTGTAAATCGGTAATTTCCTTTTCTTTTGATTGTTTAATCAGGTTCGACATTGTAGCCAGGTTATTCTGATAGTCGGTAATTTTTGTCTGATATTCTCCCATCATGGTGCGCAGTTCGCTTTCGAGCTGGTTTTCAAAATCTTTCAGTTTCTTTTCAACTTCAGCTTTTTCAGGCATCACATTCATGATAGCGTTTGAGTCAATATGGCCAATTTTAAGATTCTGAGCATGGGCTGTACCGATGAAAGCTGTAAAAGCCAGGAGCATTAAGGCACGGGTCAATGTTTTCATTTTCTGTTAGATAAGTTAATTGTAATTGAAAAAATCAGTTGCAAAATTAGTGTTTTTATTGTTTCGATTTAAAAAACCGTAAAAGCAATTTTTGCATCAACGCATTTTTGTTTATTGTTTCCGGTTTTCTTTTCTTACGGTTTGCATTACCGTACCTACTTCGTCGAGCACTTCGTCGCTGATGTCGAGCCTCGGGTTGGCATAGAGCATGGTTGCGCCGGCAGCTTTATCAAAGATGAAAGCATAATTTTTGGTTTCGGCGATATCCTGCATGGCATTATAGATCTTTTCCTGTATGGGCTGAACGAGTTCGTTTCGTTTTTTGAACAGCTCTCCCTCAGCGCCAAAGTATTTCATTTGCAGATCTTTAGCTTCTTTTTCTTTTTTCAGGATTTCGTCTTCTCTTTTCTTTTTAAGGTCTTGTGGCAGCAATACGGCTTCGGCGCGATAGTCCTTATACATTTCTTCCACTTTGTCGTATATTGCCTTTACTTCCTTTTCCCATTTTTGCGAAAGGGTGTTGAGTTCTTCCTGTGCATCGTTGTATTCCGGAATGTTTTTCAAAATATATTCAGTGTCAACGTAGGCAAATTTTTGTGCCTGAAACTGAGCCGACGCGGGCTTCATTGCTATTAGACCAATCGTTGCGGCCAGCAATACTTTAGCAAATAATTTCATGTTTATTTTTTTTTTGATACAGCTATTCATCAACAAATTTCCTGCCATTTTTTAATCAATGCTCTGGTTGATTGAGAAATGGAACTGGCTTCCATTGGCATCACTCAGGCCGGGAATCTTGTCGAAACCATATCCCCAGTCGAGGCCAAGAATTCCAAACATTGGCAGAAATACCCTCACGCCTAAGCCGGCCGATTTTTTCACATCGAAGGGTTTAAACGAGTCGAAGCCCAACCAGGAATTACCGGCCTCCAGGAATGCCTGGCCATAAATGGTAGCGCTCGGGTTGAGCGAGAAGGGATAACGCAGTTCGAGGGTGTATTTGGCAAAAATATTGCCGCCAATATTTCGGTTCGACCAATAATAAGGTGTAATGGTTTCGTTGGCATATCCCCTCATGCCAATAATTTCGCGTCCATCTAAGTTGTTGTAACCCGAAAGCCCGTCGCCGCCAAGATAAAAACGTTGAAACGGAGTTATGCCTATGTCGCTGTTGTAATAGCCTAGATAGCCGAATTTCATACGGGTCGAAAGCACTAATTTGTTATACACCTCAGCATAAAACGAGCTGTTAAACTTCCATTTATAATACTCCACCATTTTGTATTTTTCATTCTCATCCATCGTGGTATAATCCTTGCCGTTCATATAAGAATAGGGCAAAGTAGCTTCGAGTGACAGCGAAACATCCGAGCCCGAGCGGGGGTATATGGGCTGGCTGATGGAGTTTCGGCCAAATACCATATTGTAGCTAAACACATTGAACGAGCCGGTGCCGGTGCCCACCTGCAAAATGGACGAATAGTTATTTAAGGTGTAGCGCATGAGGTTGAGGCCGTGATAAAGGGTGAAATAATCGTCGGGCACGCGAAGCCGCTTTCCGATGCCGAATGTAAGTCCGTTGATTACAAATGAAGCACGGCTGGTATCGCTACGTGCCAGCCCGTTGGAGTAGAGCGAGTGAAAGATAGATACGGTGAGCGAAGTTGGTTTTTTGCCACCCAACCAAGGCTCGGTAAAGCTCAGGCTGTAATTCATATAGCCAGTTCCGTAAGTTTGAAAACGAAGGGCAAGCTTTTGGCCGTCGCCCGATGGAACAGGGCGCCAGGCTTCCTTTTTTAACAGGTTTTTTACCGAGAAGTTGTTAAACGACAAACCAAGGGTTCCGATAACCCTGCCATAGCCCCATCCGCCCGAGAGTTCGATCTGGTCGGCCGAAGTTTCTTCCACGCTATAGTCAATATCAACGGTTCCGTCGGCCATATTGGGTTTCACATCGGGAGCTATGGTTTCGGCATTGAAATATTTCAAATTGGCCAGCTCGCGGGTGGTGCGGATTACCATATCGCGGCTAAACATTTGACCTGGGCGAGTGCGCAACTCTCTGATAACCACATGATCATTGGTTTTCGTATTTCCTTTTACACCCACATTGCTGATACGGGCTTGCTTGCCTTCGCGTATGCGGATCTGAAGATCGATGGAGTCGTTTTCGACGAGCACCTCAACCGGGTCGGCATGAAAAAACAAATAGCCATCATCCATATACAATGAGCTTACATCGAAGCCATTAGGGTTGTACGACAGATTCGTTTCGAGCAATTCGCGGTTGTAGATATCGCCGGGTTTGATGCCTAAAACTGCATCTAAGGTTTTAGTTTCGTATTTTGTGTTGCCTACCCATTCAATTTTACGGAAATAATACTTCGGCCCTTCGCTGATTCTCAGTTTGATGCCAACATTGCCGCCATCAATGGAATAAAGCGAGTCGGAAATAATCATGGCATCGCGATAGCCTCTGGCGTTGTATTTTTTTACGATATTGGCAAGGTCGTCTTCGAGTTTTGGCTCTAAAAATTTTGACGATTTGAAGATGCGGGGTCTGTAGTTTGAAGTGAAATAGTTTTCTACTCGCTGAACTGCCCTGAACGGTTTCAGGCTTATCACATCTTTTGTGAGGTCAACAAGCAGTGGGCCAATTGGGTTGAGCGGGTTAAAGACGCCTTTTTCCTTTGTGTCTTTCATTGCGGCTTTCACCTGCTCTACGCTCAGTTCTTCGTTGCCTTCGATAATGATTTCTGCTATTTTTACCTTGCTGTTTTTCTTTACTTTAATGGCTAAATCAACATAGTTATCGCGGCTTTTGTCGGGTTTTTGATCTATTTCGATCTCGGTATTCAGATAGCCTTTATCGGCAAAAAACTTTTTAATGATGGTTTTTGTTTTCACAAAAAGGTGATCGTTGGCCACATCTCCGCGCGAGAGGTTTATTTTTGTACGGATATCGTCGGCTTCGGACTTGCTAAGTCCATCAAACGAAAACTTGGAAACACGCGGTATTTCCTTTAGTTCTATGTTAAGGAAAATGAGTCCGCCCACAATGTTGTCTGCCATGATGGATACATCTTCAAACAGTCCTTGATCCCACAGTTTGCGCACGGCATCGGTTATTTTGTCGCCGGGAATTCTTATTTTATCGCCAACGCTAAGGCCTGAGAGCATGGCAATCACGTTTTCGTCTAAATACTTAATTCCGGAAACTTTTACTCCGCCGATTTCGTATTCCTTGGGTCGGGAATAGTCGAAAGGCGATAGGTCGGAACCAATTGGAATTTGCGCCAGCGCGCCGTTTGCAAAAAAGAGCATTGCTGCTGTGCAGAATAAAAAAGTATAATAGGTAGTAAATTTCCTCATCTTCAACGTGGTCTCTACAGGTCTTTTTTTTATTTTGTTATTTGTTCGCTTGTTTTGCCAAAACGCCTTTCGCGTTGCTGAAAATCGAGGATCGCAGCATAAAGGTCTTCGCGTCTGAAGTCGGGCCAAAGTGTTGGGGTGAAATAGAGCTCGGCATAGGCAATCTGCCACAGCAGGAAATTGCTGATGCGGTATTCGCCGCTTGTGCGGATGAGCAATTCGGGATCGGGCATGCCATATGTTGAAAGCAGCCCTTCAATCATCTTTTGGTTTACGTCTTCAGGACGGCATTCGCCGTTGGCAATTTTTTGCGCTATGCGCCGGGCGGCTTGCAGCATATCCCATCGCCCCGAATAGCTTAGTGCAAGGGTTAAGGTCATCCGGTTATTGGCGTTGGTTTGCTCAATTACCTTGCTGAGTTTTTTTTGGTTTTGTGCGGGCAGGCTGTTGAGGTCGCCAATGGCATTGAGCCTGATATTGTTCTTTTGCAATGTTGGCAGCTCGTTTTCTATTGTTTGCAGCAGCAGTTGCATCAGGGCGTTGACTTCAATTTTTGGGCGATTCCAGTTTTCGGTCGAAAAGGCATAAACCGTAAGGTAAGGTATGCCCAATTCGGCAGAGGCTTCGGCCGATTCGCGCACGGCCGTTATCCCGTTTTGATGCCCAAAAACACGTTGTTGCCCATGCTTTTTTGCCCAACGCCCATTGCCATCCATGATGATGGCGATGTGCTGAGGGAGTCGTGTTAAGTCTATCTGTTCTTTTAGGCTCATCGGTCAGATACTAAGTTGTTTTTTAGAATGCAACGTCTTTGTACGAATTGCAGGCTTGCCGCTTCTGGAGGTTAAACATATAAGTAAGGCTGATACCGGTAAAGTTGTACCAGTCCCGGTCGCCAACATCGGCTTGAAAGTCTTCCAAAAAAAAGCCTTCGAGCGTATCGTGGAAGGATTTGTGCATTTTCCATTCAACCGACAAGCCGAGGCGCTTGCCTAAACTATATTTCAGTCCAAGCCCAAATGGTATGCTAAAAGGCAGATCACTCGATTTTTTTACGGCTGAAGAGGTTAAAAACAGCGATGCTCCTCCAAAAATATAGGGCGTGATGTATTCTTTTTTACTTCCGGTGAAATAGTCGAAAAAGTTGAACTCAACGATGAGGCTCAGGTCGGTAATTTCCTGATTCACCAGCTGCAAAGTATAAGGAACAATAAAAGCTGTACGCGCATATTTGCCGTCTTCATAAAAACTGCCATGCGTAACGGCTGCCCTGTAGGCCCATCGTGTGCCCTTGCTGTAGCGGCCAAGCAGGCCATAGGCCGGTTTTGCATGCACAAAAGGAAGGCCGGGGTTTAGCTCGCCCTGATAATAGCTCGCGCCGCCAAAAAGCCCCAGCTCAAGGTTTTGAGCCTGTGCAAAGGTTGCGCTTAGCAGCAAAAATACAAGTGCAAACAGTTTTTTCATCATCTTGTTAAAGGTTGCGATTGGCCTTTTGGGTTTAGGATCGCAACTACCTCATTATCAACATTAAAGCGATACAATTCCATTTTGGCTGCAAATTTAGTATTTTTTTCTAAAGCAACGACAGATCAATTCCTGACATCGAGGCCCCAGAGCAGTTTCTCGCGAATGGTTCGGAAAAAGTCTTTGTCTTCCATTTGCACCAACCGGATTCCAAAATCGGCTTTGCGCAGTTTCACTTCCTGTGTTTGATCCACCACAGCCATTCGGCTATCCATACTCAGGGTATATTTCTCGTGACGCCCGACGACCCTTAGCCTGACGACGCTTTTGTCGGATATAACGATAGGCCTAACGCTTAAATTGTGTGTAGCTATGGGAGTTATCACAAAATTGCTTGCGCTGGGATGAAGTATGGGGCCGCCCGCGCTCAACGAGTAAGCCGTCGATCCGGTGGGCGTGGCCACAATAAGCCCGTCGGCCCAATAGGAGTTGACAAAAAGATCGTCCACAAACACTTGAATCACAATGAGCGAGGTAGTCTCCTTGCGAAAAAGGGTCAACTCATTGAGTGCATAATTGATGTCGGTAAAAAGCCCTTGTGGTTCAATAAGTTGCAGCAAACTTCGTTCTTCGGTTTTAAAACTACTGTTGAGGACGGCGTCGAGCGCCATTTCTATTTCCTGTTTCGAAACGCTCGACAAAAAACCCAACCTTCCCATATTAATTCCGAGTATCGGGATATTCGAATTGCGAATAATGGGCAATGCATCGAGCAAAGTTCCGTCGCCTCCGATGGAAAAAAACACTTGGGTGTCAAGCGGCAAATCGTGGTAGCCACGAAAAAAACCCAGGCCCGAAGGCGGGTTAATATGGGATTTAACAAATTGATAATAAGGCTCATAAATGTATATTTCAACCTTAGGTTGCGTGAGCTTGTCAAAAATGAGTTGCAGAAAGGGGCTCCGTTCGCTGTCGAAGGTTTTTCCAAACAGGGCAATTTTCATGGGTTGCTGCGCTTTGTTGTGCAAGATTACAAATTATGTGGCTCTGTCAGATGCTTTTAACATTATTTGTGTGAAATTCAAAAACGATCAAAATTATTGCCTTTGCACCATAAAGTGAAAACGTTTTTAGGGCTCAAAACGGGCGTTTATTTATTAAATCGGAGCAACAAAATGCACAAAGAAACCCGGTTTTTGAAAGCGGTTTACCGAGCATTCAAAACGCCAAACGATGTCGTAATAGGTAACAATATCGAGGCCTAAACCGGTTCCCATCAGCAGGGTGTTTTGCATTGTATTTAGGGGTTCGGGCGATTGCTGATGCACATAACCTGCATCAAACAACAAATTGAGGTAGGTTGCATAATGGAGTTTGCTGAATTTCTCCGATTTGATGAGCGGCAGCTTGGTTTGGCGCGGCTTAATTAGCGCATATTTAAGGTTGGATTTAAAGAGGCCAAAATGCTGTCCATTAATAACATACACTTCGAATGACCGAACAAAATCATTTCCGAAGCCTAAGCCATTTTGCAAAAAATAGGGTTGAAAACGACTTGAGGAAGTTTTTGCAGTGAGATTGGCTGCCCAATACCATCGTTTTGAGATAGGCCGATAGAGATCGAGAGTGAGTTTTGCCGTACTAATGGCCGGATTTGCCGCTGAAAACCCCAAACCGTATTGATGCAGTTCGAGGTCGGCATAGTGCCCCAATAGTGGATAAGGTTTTGAATCGCGGTAATCGTGCTTAAAAAAGTAGTTGAGGTGTAGGGCCTCAAAACGCCCGCTTTGATTGTTTAAAAAATTAGGATTGAGTGTCCGTATCGAATCGTTAAATCTGACGCTTTCGTATCCTATGCTTATTTCGTGGAAGTTGTGGATGTTTTTTCGCAACATCATTTTCACCCGTGCATACCATTCTGTTCGGGCGTAGCCCTCGTCGGAGCGATAAAAAAGCTGTTTGTTGTTTAGGTCTGAATAGGCTATCTCGCGGCTTCGCGAATGTCCCATCTGCAAGCCAATGCCAAAATTCTGAGCATGAGTGAGGTATGGAATTTCATATTCCAAATAATAGTTCTGGTTGTAGCCGGCTCTGATTAGCACTTTCAGCTGTTCGAGCCTACCTCTGAAATTGTTGTAAGTGAGAAAAAAACCTGCGTTGACTCGTCGAAAATCCTTAGTTTCCCACCACGAGTTGAGGTTTCGGTCGGCCAGTTCGAGTATGGGCATTGGCCATACATACCATCTTTCGAGCAGTTTAATTTTTATATCCACCACACAAATATCAAGCTCCGACCGGCGCAGGGTTTCCATCTCTACAAAATTAAATATAGAGCGGTTGAGCAGGTTTTGCCGGCTTTGAATCAGTTTTTCGTTTAAAGTTTTTAGGGCTAAGGTATCGCCTTCGCGAAAAACCAGCTCCCGTATCACAATCTTATCCTTTGTAATCTGGTTGCCTTCGAGGATGATGTTTCCGATCACAACGCGCGCCGAGTCGGCCGCATCGAGGCAAGTATCGCCGGATGGCATTTCGGCCAAACCGGGCAGCCATCCCGCGAGGAAGGCTGAAAGCAATAGTAATGGCAGCAGTTTTCTACTCATACTTTTAAATAGCGCATCAGCTCATCGTAACGTTCTTTTAGGCCAACAACATCATTTTCATCGCTGTATGATGCCAACACATTATAGTCGAAACGGGCAAAAGTTTGCAGTAATCCCCTGATTTCCTTTTTGTTCACTTTAAGGGTGAGGCGCATTTTATCTGATAGAGGGTCGGCCTGAATAAACATGCTGAGCAGGCGGGTATCATTTGCTTCCACAATGCGGGCAATCTCAGAAAGCATATAATCATGAATATTCATGCCCAGAATAATGATTCCGCCCGGATCGCCGGCCGAAAGGCAGCCTGCCAGATGCTCGCCCAATCCCTGCAACGAAATCGAGCCAATGTAATTGCCTTCAAAATCCAATACAGGCACCAAACTCAGTTTCTGAAGATGAAACAGTTTCATCACTTCGTAAATGTGCTGATCTTCGGTTACATAGGTTTTTTGAATGGCATGTAAAAAAGTATCAACCTTGTCTTCGAGGCTGTCGAAACTGTAAATTTCCCATTCCGAGATCAGGCCGAGCAGTTGGTTATCGTTTACAACGGGCAGATGCGAAACCCGGAAATCTTCCATCCATTCGAGCGCAATCTGGCCGGTATCATCAGGCTTAAGGGGCAAAATTCCGTCGCTAATAAG
This sequence comes from uncultured Lentimicrobiaceae bacterium, assembly GCA_964470665.1. Taxonomy (GTDB): domain Bacteria; phylum Bacteroidota; class Bacteroidia; order Bacteroidales; family F082; genus JALNZU01. The sequence goes on along the minus strand of CAYYDS010000061.1, from coordinate 3,904 downwards.
TTCTTTGGCTATCATGGTGGTCTTTTAGTTGTCGGAGCTAAAGTCGTTATTTAACATATTCAAATAGTTGGCGTAGCGAAAAGGTGCAATTTCGCCCTTTTCCAAGGCCATTTTTATGGCGCAGTAGGGCTCATGCAGGTGCGTACAGTTCGAGAAATGGCATTTTTGGAGCAGGGCGCGCATTTCGGGAAAACGATGCGAGAGGGTTTCAAATTCGAAATCGTGCAGTCCGAATTCTTTTATCCCGGGCGTATCCACAATCATTCCGCCTTGAGCAAGCCTAAACATTTCGGCAAAGGTAGTGGTATGTTTGCCTTTGTTGTGTGCGTCAGAAATATTGGCCGTTCGCAAGTTTAACGCCGGATCTATGGCATTTACCAAAGCCGATTTGCCCACGCCGCTATGCCCCGAAATCAGCGTGGTTTTATTTTTCAGCAATTGCGTAAGGGCATCCAGTCCAAAGCCCGTGAGGGCCGAAACCCGGAGCACCTTATATCCGATTTTTTCATACGCATTTTGCAATTTTTCGAGCTGCTGCATGGTTTCATCATCATACAGATCCAATTTGTTGAATGCGATCACGGCCGGAATATGATACGCTTCGGCAGTAACCAGGAAGCGATCAATGAAACCGGTTGAAGTGCGCGGCAGCATTAAAGTCGCCACCAGCAAGGCCTGATCGAGGTTGGCTGCAATGATGTGCGATGCTTTGGAAAGGTTGGTGGCTTTGCGGATAATAAAATTATGCCGATCTTCAATAGCCGTTATCAGCGCAGTGCTTCGTCCTTCTTCAAACACTATCTCTACCCTATCGCCCACAGCTACAGGATTCGTGGTGCGGATGCCCCGCAGGCGCAGCTGCCCTCTCAAACGGCATTTTACCATCCTGCCATCTGCTGTAAACACATCATACCAGCTTCCGGTAGATTTTATAACGGTTCCTTTTATCATTTCAGGCAAATTGTCGCCTGCAAAAATAACGGCTTATAACAATCAATCATGCAAAAACATGCAGATTTTGAAGCCAATATCACAATTTCAACAAAAAATTATTTTTTTTCCTTGGGCGGAAAACATGTTGAAACGTGTTTAAAATCATTTTAAAAGATATATTTGTAGCGAAATATACAACCAAAAATCATGAATACGCTCTTTTCTTTTCTCCTTTCTCTCTTTCTACTTGGCCTGCTTTTGGCAACCCTGCGCATCAAATACCGTATTCGTTCGTGGAAGTTGATAATGCTGGCCATTGTTTTCGGTCTGCTTGCTGTTATTCCCTTATTTCTTCTCGACCAGTTTACAGTATTCTACGGAATAAATGAGCTAATAAGCTTTAGACGAACCGGTTTTTATTCGTTTGTTGTGGTTGGTTTTGGCTCTGAGTTTGGCAAGTTTTTGTTTTTGCGCTATTATTTTCAACGTCAAAAAGGCTTTTTAGATGCCTTTGACGGCATTTTGTATGCCCTTATCATCGGTTTATCGTTTAGCCTTGTTGCTCTTCCGCTTTTTATGATCGGCTGGTTCAAAGGCCACGCCAGCACCTCTTATCTAATTACTTATCCTATTGCAAGCATTGCTTTTGCTGTGATAATGGGTTTCTTTGTAGGGCTTGGCAAGCAGCGCGAAAACCGCATCATTGATTCGCTTGTTGGCCTTGGGGCCGCCAGTTTTTTTCACGGATTTTATTTTTTCATCAATCTAACCAACGATTTCTTGATATACGCTTTATTTGGCGGAGGTTTATTGTTTATCGCAGCTTTGCTTTTTCTCAAATCACTCAATCGAAAGAGTGGCGAAACAAATGGTTAGCAGCCCATTGGCATTAATTCAAATAAAAAGAGGCTCTTATTCGAGCCTCTTTTTATTTGGATTTCTAATCTCTCAACATTTTCAATTTTGCTTCTAAGAGCTTAACCTCGCTCTTGGCCTTTTCGATTTTTTTCTCGTATTCGGCACGCATTAGGCCGGCTTGTTTGCTACTCGAGAAGAAGCCGATATTGTTTTCGAGCAACATGATTTCTTCTTTCAGCTTTTGAATTTTTGTGGAGAGGTTGTTGCGTTCTCTACGCAATTTATCGCCCGAGTCGGGGTCGTCGCGCAGTGTATTGATGGTGTGCTGATATTGCGTTGCAGCGCGTTCTTGTTCGGTAAGTTTCATTTTCTCGAAAAGTTTGTCAATGGCAGCGCGGTAATCGGCATAAAGCTGATCCTTCAGTCTGATTGGCACATGTCCTATTTCCATCCAGGTGCGTTGCAGGGCTTTCAGGCTGTCTAAGTTTTCCGAGCGATCGGCTTTCACCTCAAAATCCTTGATTTTCTCAATGAGTTCTTTCTTTTTGGCTAAGTTTTCTTCTTCGCGGTCTTTTATTCCCGAGAAGTGATCCGATTTTCTTTTGAAAAACTCGTCGCAAGCGCCGCGGAATCTTTTCCAAATTTTATCGGAATTTTTGCGGGGCACCGGGCCTATCTTTTTCCATTCTTCTTGAAGGAGTTTGAACTGTTCGGTAGCTTTTCGCCACTCGTTGCTTTCGAGCAGGGCTTCGGCCTGTACACAGAGATCGAGTTTGCGGTTATAGTTTTCAAGTTGTTGATCTTTGAGCTTTCCGAAATAATCTTTTTTTACTTCAAAGAAGTTATCCATTGCGGCTTTGAAGCGGTTCCACACTTCGTCGCCTTGTTTTTTGGGTGTCTGTCCGGTGGCGCGCCACAGCTTAAATAGCTCGCGCATCTCGTCCGATTTTTTCATCCATCCGTTGATGCTGTCGGGGCTTTCGGCGGCAATTTCTTCTGCTTTTTCGCATAAGAGTACTTTGTGCTCATAGTTGCGCTCGAGTTCTTCCTGAATTTGCGAATAATGCTCGCGGCGGATGGCGTTGATTTTATCGGTAGCCATTTTGAATCGCTCCCAAACTTCTTCTTTTACATCCTGAGGCACCGGTCCGATTTCTTTCCAGTCTTCGTGGTATTTCTGCAAGAGTTTGAAAGCCTTTACCACAGAAGTTTCCAACAGCAGCTCTTCGGTCTTCTCGCAGATTTCGATTTTAGCCTCAAGGTTCTTTTTCATGTCAAGATCGCGGAGCTCGCGGTTGATCTTTACCTTGTCAAAGAATTTCTCAACCAAAAAATGGTAGTTATTCCAGAGGTTGGTAATTTCGGTTGCCGGCACCTGTCCTATTTCTTTCCATCTGTCTTGCAGAACTTTAAACTCGTCGTAGGTTTTTTTCAAGGTTTCTTCCGACGAGATAAGCACTTTCAGCTCTTCGAGAATAGCTTGTTTTTGAACTAAATTCGTTTGCTTTTGACGTTCGAGGTTTTCGTTGAAATGCGCCTTGTTTTCCTTGTATTGGTTAAAGGCTGCTTTGAAACGGATTTCGAGCGGGTCGTCAATATGTTCGAAAGAATCGCGTTCGTTGCCTTCCGAAATAAACTGCTCGAGCTCTTGGTCTATGTCTTCTTTGTTAAGTTTCAGAAAAAACACCTTAATAGCTGCTACCTTATCTTTAATCCGTGCAACATCCTGTTCGCCAACTGTTTCTTCGAGCAATTCGACCAACTGCAGTTTATTAAGCCCAACAAAATCATGTTCGCTAACGGCCTCGATTTCTTCGGCTGTTTCTTCGTCAACAAACTGATTTACATCTGTTTCCTCAACTAAAGATTCGGCCTTAGGCGCATCTGCCTCAACGGCAGCTGCAATCAATTCGGATTCTTCTTTAGGCTCAACCTTTTTGGTTTCACTGATTTTGGGGAGTTGATCGGGCTGAATAAGTTGTTCAATCCTTTGCTTTTCACTTTCGGAGATCTGCAGAGGCAGATCTGCCTGAGGCATTTCGTGTTGGTTTACGTCGGTTACTGAAGCTTCGTTTGAAGCCAGAATGTTCTCGTTCCCGGCCACTTGTTCTTC
>CAYYDS010000060.1:0-13594 GCA_964470665.1 uncultured Lentimicrobiaceae bacterium | reverse complement strand
GGCCGGATAGGCTTTGCCGATCTCACCCAACTTAATTTGCTTGAAATAGATACCCTCAACCGTATTTCGGTTGACTTTGATGCCGCATTTAGCGGAAATACCCTAGATAGCCTGACCGGTTATGTAAACTTGAACAAACTAAATTACCTCCAAGGAAAAGAATTGCTTCAGGTGGAAAACTTTCATGCCGATCTGTCGGAAGAACCGGTTTTGGGAAGAAAACTTTTGGCCAATTGCGAATATTTCGACCTGGAGGTAGGAGGAAAGTTTACCGTAAAAACCATGCTTCAGGATTTAAACGACCTCATTGCACATTATGTGCACTTTAGCTTTTTGAAACCCGAAATACCCAACAAAACTGCTGCATACAATCAGGATTTTTATTTTAATGCCCGCCTCAAAAACATCAACTCGCTGATGCCCTTCATCTTACCATCGTGGATAGTAGCACCAAATACCAGTTTTTCGGGCGTATTTACCCAAAATATGAATATCCTTCAGGCAACTTTTAAGAGCGACTGGATCAACGCTTCGGGAGTTAAAATTGAATCGCCCTATTTTCTGCTTCAAACCGATAACAAAAGAGCAAAACTTAATCTTGAACTTAACAACCTGATATTCAAGGAGGCTGCTGCCGAAGATGAGGTTGACTTTGGAGTGGAAAGACCGCGCCTGACACTCGATGCGGCAAATGACAAACTCGATTTTAAAGTTGACTGGAACAATAAAAGACACAGATTGCTAAACAAAGGAGAGGTGTTTGGCAAGTATGATCTGGATAGCTTGGGAAGCGGGCTGCTGAAACTAAGTTTAAATAATGTAATTGTAAACGACTCAACCGTTGAGCTAGGCCCTAATCACCGGCTGGTTTTCGAAAAAGAATCTTCGCCTCGCATCGAAAACTTTAACCTAAAAGTGGGGCACAACAGCATGATAAACCTGAATGGAAAAATTCCGTTCGAAGAGCAGGATTCATTGCTCGTTGATTTTAGAAAATGGGATATTTCCTTTTTCGATATCATTACGGCAACTTTTGGCTTTGATTTAGATGGCGTTATTGATGGCGATTTGGTGCTTAATAATTTGCTTGGAAACCCATATTTCTCATCCAACCTGCATATTACCGACCTGGGGCTGAACAAGGAAAAACTGGGCGATGCCCGAATTATCAATAACTTCAGCAACATCAACCAAAGCATTTATAGCAATGTTCAAATTGTGAATAAGGGAAATATTTCCAACAGCCGGATGCTCAATTTGCGTGGCTTTTATTTTCCGACCCGAAAAACCGACGCCCTTGATTTTGAGCTTAGCCTGTCAAATTTTAAGCTGAAAATTTTAAATCCGTTTTTTGAAGGCATCATCAGCCGGCTCGAAGGCCTGGCTTCCGGCGAATTTACGGTAAAAGGCGTGCTATCCAAACCCCTTGTTGAAGGCAAATTAAACCTTTCGCGCACGGCGTTCCTTGTTGATTATCTGAATGTGAAATATTCACTTCAGCATGAGCTCGAAGTGTTGCCGACAATGATACCCCTTAAAAAACTGATATTATACGACAGCACGGGGCATACGGCCGAAGTAAACGGCCTCATCCGGCATGATCACCTTTTATCGGGATGGGAATTTGACCTAACGCTTAAACCCCAAACTTTGCTGGCGCTTAATACCGATTCGAAACAAAACGAACTCTTTTACGGATCGGCTGTGGCTACGGGCGAAGTACTCATTAAGGGGCCGCTCAACGATGTGAAAATGGACATCACCGCCATTAGCGAAAAAGGTACCAATATCGTTATTCCGCTAAATACTGCCGGAACGGTCGGGAGCTCCGATTTTATCCGTTTTACCACGGCGTCCATTGATCCGCTTACCAATCTTGAAGTAGCCGAAACGCCAGAACCACCTGCAAGCATGGGCTTCAATATTGCCCTCAACACTACCATTACACCCGATGCATTTGTGAAAATTTACCTGCCGTATGATATGGGCAGCCTTGAAGCGCGCGGCAACGGAAACATCGCAATGGGGGTAAACGATATCGGAAATTTTACCCTCAACGGCGATTATTTTGTGGATAACGGCATGTTTACTTTCACTTTCGAAAATTACCTGAAAAAGAAATTTGCACTTGCCGAAGGTGGCCGGATTACATGGACGGGCGACCCCTACGAAGCCGACCTCGATGTAAAAGGGGTTTATCGGGTGAAAGCCTCGTTGGCCGGATTGGGTATCGACACAACTTCAAGCTTGCGAAACCGCATCAATGTGGATTGTATCATACACCTAACCAACGACTTATTTAACCCTGATATCCGCTTTGGCTTTAAATTGCCGGGAGCCGATCCCGAAGTGGAACAAAAAGTATTTAGCGTGATAGATACGACCAGCGATGCCGCAATGACCCAACAAATGGTTTCGCTGCTTGTGCTCGGCAGTTTTGCCAACTCAAGCATCGGAGGAAGCTCATTTACAAACACAACTTTTGAAATGATCTCTGGCCAAATCGGAAGCCTGCTCTCGCAAATCAGCAACGATTTCGATATCGGTTTCAACTACCGCCCGGGCGACGAGCTTTCAAACGAAGAGCTGGAAGTGGCGCTTTCTACACAGCTTTTCAACGAACGCGTTTCCATCGAAGGCAATCTCGGAGTGTCGAACAAACGAAATGTGAGTCAAAGTGCGAGCAATATCGTTGGCGATGTAAACATTAACGTTAAGCTGAACGACGATGGCAGCTTCCGCTTGAAAGCCTTCAACCATTCAAACCATAGTTCGTGGCTTAATCTTGGTGTTTTTGATAACTATTTTCCTTATACCCAGGGCATTGGAGTTTCTTATCGCCAAGAATTCGATGCTTTTAATGAGATTTTCAGACGTAAAAAAACCAAACAACGTACTAAATAATGAAACAACACATCTTTTTTACATTTGCATTTATGCTCCTTTTTGGCAGCTTTTTGCAGGCTCAGATAACCATTCAGAGTACCGACATGCCCTCTACGGGCGATACCATCCGCACGAGTTTTGCTTCAAATGCCGACGACTTCGACTTTACGGCAACGGGCAATAATTTTAGCTGGGATTTTAGCGCATTGCGGCCGCTCACGCAATCGTTAGATACTTTTCGAACTGTAGCCCAAACGCCGACGGTTTTTTGGCTTAGTTTTATTACCAGCGCAAATATTGTGCAACGTCTTGGATCAGTTGAGCTTATACCTCAGATTACGATTGACGACGCCTATCAGTTTTTTCATAAATCAACATCGGCCTATAAAGACGTTGGTTATGGTGTTGTGGTGGCAGGAACACCCGTGCCGCTTAAGTTTTCCAATCCGGATATTGTGTATTCGTTTCCAATAACGGCCGGAAGCACTTACAGTTCGGATGCAGACCTTGAGTTTACATTGCCCAACATCGCTTACCTGTCCATCCAACGCAACCGGCAATCTGTGGCCGATGGCTGGGGAACCTTGAACACACCTTATGGCACTTTCGAGGTGATAAGGCTGAAATCGGTTGTGGTTGAGCATGATAGCGCTTATTTAGATTCGTTGGGGCAGGGCGGAAATATTGTGCGTAATTATACCGAATACAAATGGTTGGCCAAAAACCGGAAAGTGCCGGTGTTGACTTGCATTGAAGATGAGATGTTAGGCCGGACTGTTTTCTACCCGGATTCGATCCGCGATTTAAGTGTAAATCTGGCCGAATTTTCGTTTGCCCAAAAGCTGAAGGTTTCGCCAAATCCGGTTACTGATTTTGCAACCATCGAGTGGGGGGGCGAAAAAGCAAATTATGTTGGTTTAACCCTCTACGACAGCCGTGGCCTGCAATTGGCCCGAAAACAAGATTTCCTCCTAGAGGCCGGCAATAGGCAAAAACTTCCCTGGAATTTCAGCCGCTTTAAACCCGGTATGTATATCCTTGAAATTCAGTTGCAAGAGAGCAAGCAAATCGTAAAATTGGTGGTGAAATAGCATGTCGTTAACGGTTTATAAATCATCGGCCGGCTCGGGTAAAACTTATACCCTTGTGTTGGAATACCTGCGCCTTGTATTGAAAAACCCGCTCTTTTACCGGAATATTCTCGCCATCACCTTTACCAATAAAGCGGCCAACGAAATGAAAAGCCGCATTTTAAAGGCGCTCGAAACCCTGGCTTCCGACAATGCCGAAAATCGAAAATTTCAGTCGGAATTGCTCGAAAACCTTAAGGAGCCCGGGCAAGAAAGCGGTGATTTACAAAAGAAAGCCGATGAAGTTTTTCATGCTATCCTGCACCATTACAGCGATTTCAACATTGGAACAATTGATGCGTTTTCGCATCGGATTATCCAAACTTTTAGCCGCGATTTGGAACTTCCCTCGCTTTTTGAAGTTGAAATGGAATCAAAACAGCTTTTTGGAAAAGTGGTGGATGAGCTTATCACAAAAATTGGCATTGATGATTTCATTACAAACCTATTGATTGGATATCTGTCTGATAATCTGGACGATGACCTACATTGGAGAATTGATCGGCCTTTGCTTACACTGGTCGAAATACTCCTTAGCGAGGACTCGTTTATGGAATTCGATAGGGATCAAGAGATGGATGAAAAGGTTTTTAAGGAAATTCGTGAAGCGATTTTTAAACAGATTTTGGATTTTGAAAATCAGATGGCAGACGACGCCGGCAAAATTCTCGCTCTTTTTCAGCAAGCAGATCTAACTGTGAACGATTTTTACAATAAAAGCAAGGGCATTCACAGTGTACTTCTAAAATTAAGTCTAAAAAATTGCGAAGAAGCCTTTGGACAGAAGAGTTTCGAAAGCGCCTGCTCGCAAGATTTTTCTTTTATCGGATCGAAAGCCGACAAAAGAATAAAAAGCAGCTATGAAGGCATTAAAGATGCAGTGTTTGAGCACTTTAACCGAATAAAGCTAACATACGAAAGTTCGTTTAAGACCTATATTTTGTGCCGCTTATTGCGTTCAAATATCTACGCTTCTGCTTTGATGCCGGCAGTTTTAAACACTTTGCAAGAGCTTATCGAGCGCAATCAGCAAGTTCCAATCTCTGAATTTAACAAACGTATTGCCGCTCTATTGCAAGCGAGTTCGGTGCCTTATATTTATGAGCGTTTAGGAGAACGGTTTAGAAGTTTCCTGCTCGATGAGTTTCAGGATACTTCGGTGCTTCAGTGGCAAAATCTGTTGCCTTTGATTGAAAATGCTTTGGCTCAAGGAAGCAAAAACTTGATAGTTGGCGATGGCAAACAGTCAATATACCGATTCAGAGGGGGTGAGTTTCTGCAATTTACCGAATTGCCTAAAATTTACGCACACAACAACCAGCCCCGGCTTTTGCAAATTGAGCAAAGCTTGATACACCATTATCAAGAAAAAAAACTCGACACAAATTACCGTTCTTTAAGAAATGTTGTTGAATTTAATAATGATTTCTTCGACTTTCTTTCAAAAAACCTCGATGGCTTTGGAGAGCTTTATTTCGATAGCGCACAAAATTCGCTAGACAAAAACAATGGGGGATATGTTCAGCTAAATTTTTTTGAAACCCCAAAAGGCGAAACTTCCGGGTGGGTTCGTGAGCAAATTAGGGAAAAGACACTTGAAATCATCCATAATCTTCAACAAAAAGGACTTCCGCTGGGCGACATCACTGTTTTAGTAAGAAGTAACAACGATGGCGATGATATTGCTAACTATCTGAACAATAATGCAATAGAAGTCGTTTCGTCTGATTCGTTGCTTTTGGATTCTTCGACAGCCGTACGACTGGTTATCAACGCATTGAAGTTTACCGTTGAACCCAATGAAGCCATTAATAATTTAGAGTTTTTGGTGAATTTAGGCGATCTATATCCCAACGGGGAAATAAACGGCTCTGCCTTTTCTTTCGATTTGAATGAGCTGGAACATTCTTATGATTTGAAAAATGAAGTTTCTAAAATTATTGATATTCAAAGCATTGATGAATCCTTATCGCTCTACGATTTGTCAGAGGAATTAATTCGACGACTGGGCCTCGATGCAAAGCCTGATCCTTACATTCAGTTCTTTCTTCAACATGTTTTTCTTTACCAAAGCAATCTGAATGCCGGTAAGAAAGGTTTTTTTGAATATTGGGGTCAAGAGAGGAGCCAGGCATCGGTTGTTGTGCCCGAAAACAGCGCAGCGGTCAAGATAATGACGATTCACAAAGCTAAAGGCCTGGAGTTTCCGGTTGTGATTTATGCCTTTGCCAGTATGGCAAGCACCTCGTCAGGCGATAAGTTTCATTGGGTGGATGTGAGTGATCTTGGTCTTGGGAAACTTCGAAAAGGAATTGTGAAAAACATCGCTAAGCTTAAAAATACCCGATATTCAGTGCTTTACAAAAAGGAGCAAAGCTTGGCAGAGTTGGATAAAGCCAATTTAATGTATGTGGCTTTTACGCGGGCAGCGGCGCAACTGTATGTTCTGGTAAATGCTTCTTCCAAATCTTCAAAAGTAAACAGCTTTCTGAAATCCTATCTTGAATGGAAAGGAGAATGGAGCGAAGACAAAAAAGAATACATTTTTGGCGAGCCGATTATTCCGGCTGAAGCCTCGGCTGACAGGGGTTTGAAGGGCTTTCAAACAGCCAATGCCCTCCTTTCGTATCGCTGGACAGATCATTTACGGATTGCAAAGCTCAAAAGCCTCCGCGAAAACACTTCAAAACAGTTGCAAGCGCTCGAATACGGCAACCTGCTGCACCTCATTTTATCCAATATACGTTATCAAGATCAGATCGGGGCGGTTTTATCCAATTATTATAAATTGGGCCTGCTCGGTATTGCTGAGCAACAGGAGCTTAGCCAAATGTTGATGCGGATGACCAGCGATCACCGTTTAGCAAATCTATTTAGACTTCCGGCTCAGGTAAAAACTGAGGCTGAAATAATGGATCGCGCCGGCCGGTTGTTTCGGATTGATCGTTTTGTGGAGCTGCCCGATGAAGTTGTTGTGTTGGATTACAAAACGGGAATTCCACACGAAACACATAATCAACAAATTATGCATTACGTTCGGATTGTAGAAGCCGTTCAGGTGAAAAAAGTACGGGCTATTTTGATTTATTTCAAGGGGCTTACCGATTACGAAATTGCGGTGCTATAAAAAAAGCGACCCTTTTTGAGTGAGTCGCTTTTTAATTTATTTTTCGGATTATGCCTGTGCAGTTGGCCCGCCCATATTAAATGGCGGCATCCCTTCGGGGCCCGACTCCTTAATTGTACCATGCACGGATTCGTACTTCCTGATGTTGTCCAACAGTGCTTTATAGAGGCGTTTGGCATGTTCGGGAGTGAGAATAATGCGCGATTTAACTTTTGCTTTCTGAACGCCCGGCATAAGTTTTACAAAATCTACGATAAATTCGGAGTTTGAGTGCGTGATGATTGCGAGGTTCGAGTAGATACCTTCGGCAACATCTTCACTTAGCTCAATATTGATTTGATTCTTGTTGTCTGACATTTTGTGTTTCAATTTATTTCCCCTCCGGTTTAGGTCGGAGGGGATCACTTTTTTAATGTTTATTCATTATTTTCTGTGAAGTAACTTCCATATTGTTTTCATATTCAGCCTTTGAGCCAACGATAAGATCGTTATATTCGGCCAAGCCTGTTCCTGCTGGTATTTTGTGACCCACAATAACGTTTTCCTTCAGGCCTCTCAGGCTGTCGGCTTTTGCGTTGATGGATGCCTGTGTGAGCACTTTTGTGGTTTCCTGGAACGAAGCTGCCGAGATAAAGCTCGTGGTTTGCAGCGAGGCTCTTGTAATACCCTGAAGCACCTGGAAAGCCGTTGCCGGCTGTGCATCGCGGGCGTCAACAAGTTTTTTGTCTTTGCGCTTGAGTAAAGAATTTTCGTCGCGAAGTTTTCGGGCTGTGATGATCTGCCCTTGATGAAGCACTTCGGAATCACCCGGATCGGTAACCACTTTTTTGTCGAAAATTTCGTCGTTTTCTTCTTGAAACTCTGTTTTTTCAATCAATTCGCCTTCAAGGAAGCGGGTGTCGCCCGGATCTTCAATTTCAACTTTACGCATCATCTGTCTAACAATGACTTCAAAATGCTTGTCGTTGATTTTTACGCCTTGCAAACGGTAAACTTCCTGAACTTCGTTTACGATATATTCCTGAACTTTCATCGGGCCTTTGATGGCCAGGATGTCAGCCGGCGTCATGGCGCCTTCTGATAGCGGTGTTCCGGCTTTCACAAAGTCGTTTTCTTGCGCAAGAATTTGTTTGGTGGTTGGAATGAGATAACTCTTTTCCTCGCCGGTTTTCGACTGAACGATCACTTCGCGGTTGCCACGTTTGAGTTTCTTTCCAAAAGAAACAACCCCGTCAATTTCCGAAACAATGGCAGGTTCCGAAGGATTACGTGCTTCGAATAATTCGGTAACACGTGGCAGCCCTCCGGTGATGTCGCTTAATTTTCCAACCGTGCGCGGTATCTTTACCAAGATTCCTCCGGCTTTGATTTCCGAATCTTGCTCAACAACGATGTGCGAACCAATTGGTATATCGTACTCTTTAACGGGAATGTTACTCTCATTAAGGATTACGATAGTTGGTTTTTTGTTGCGTAATTTACTTTCGATCACCACCTTTTCGTGATAACCGGTTTGTTCTTCTGTTTCCAAGCGATACGTTACACCTTCGATAATATTCTCGAACTTAACTGTACCTTCATATTCCGAAAGGATAACGGCATTGTATGGATCCCAATCGCTGATCAGGTCGCCTTTTTTCACTTCTTCGCCATCGGATTTGTAAATGTGAGCGCCATAGGGTATGTTGTTTGTAGTGAGGACGATACCTGTTTTTTGATCTACGATTTTCATTTCGGCCGAACGTCCGATGGCGATATTAAATGTTTTGCCATCTTTCGAAAGTGTTGAAACCGAACGCAGCTCTTCAAACTCCAATATACCATCGAACTTTGCTTCGATTTTCGACATGGTTGAGATATTGTGTGCGGCGCCCCCAACGTGGAATGTACGAAGAGTAAGCTGTGTTCCCGGCTCTCCAATTGACTGTGCGGCAATAACTCCAACAGCTTCTCCCTTTTGAACCAATTTGCCCGATGCCAGGTTGCGCCCATAACAGTTGGCGCAAACACCGTATTTTGATTCGCAGGTGAGCACCGATCTGATTTCAACGTTTTCGATGGGCGATTTTTCGATGATATCGGCAATGTCTTCCGTAATTTCTTCACCTCCGGCCACGATGAGTTCGCCCGTACGCGGATGATAAACGTCATGCAGGGCAACGCGGCCAAGGATACGGTCGTACATGGTTTCAACAACTTCGTCGCTCTTTTTCAGTGCCGAAACGGTGAGGCCTCTAAGGGTGCCACAGTCTTTTTCGGTAATGACAACGTCTTGCGATACGTCAACAAGCCTACGGGTCAGATAACCGGCATCGGCCGTTTTGAGCGCCGTATCGGCCAAACCTTTACGCGCACCGTGTGTGGAAATAAAGTATTCCAAAACTGAGAGCCCTTCCTTGAAGTTGGACAAGATGGGGTTTTCGATGATCTCGCCCGAAGTGGCACCCGATTTCTGAGGTTTAGCCATAAGCCCCCTCATCCCCGAAAGCTGCCTGATCTGCTCTTTAGATCCCCTGGCGCCCGAATCGAGCATCATATATACGGGGTTAAAGCCTTGATTATCTTGCGAAAGGTTGAGCATAACCGTATTGGTCAACTTCGAGTTGGTGTGTGTCCAAATATCAATAATTTGGTTGTAGCGTTCGTTATTCGTGATTAAACCTAAGCTGTAGCTGTTCATCACTTCTTCAACTTCCTCATTCGCATTGCGGATGAAGTCTTCTTTTTCTGTCGGAACTTTTACATTTTTTAGGTTAAATGAAAGCCCACCCTTGAAAGCCATTTGGAATCCAAGGTTTTTGATGTCGTCAAGAAAATGTGCTGCGGCAGCAGTCCCTTGCTTTTTAACCATTGTTCCGATGATGTCGCGAAGCGATTTTTTGGTCAAAAGTTGGTTGATAAAACCATAACCTTTTGGCACAACTTCGTTAAACAATACGCGGCCAACGGTGGTGTCAATGAGTTTGTTTACAATTTGCCTGTTTTCTTCCACATCAACTTTCACCGAGATGATGGCATGCAAATCAACTTTGCCTTCGTTGTAAGCGATGATTACTTCTTCGGGCGAATAGAAACGTTTGCCTGCTCCTTTTACCGATTGTTCGGGAGTGTTTCTTCTGGCTTTGGTGAGGTAGTATAAGCCGAGCACCATATCTTGCGAAGGCACGGTGATGGGCGCTCCGTTAGCAGGGTTCAGGATGTTGTGCGATGCGAGCATGAGCACCTGTGCTTCAAGAATGGCTGCATTGCCAAGTGGCACGTGAACAGCCATCTGGTCGCCGTCGAAGTCGGCGTTGAAAGCCGTACACACCAATGGGTGAAGCTGAATGGCTTTTCCTTCAACGAGTTTCGGCTGGAAGGCCTGAATACCTAAACGGTGCAGGGTAGGAGCACGGTTGAGCAATACCGGATGGCCTTTGAGAATATTTTCGAGGATGTCCCAAACAACGGGATCTTTGCGGTCAACGATTCTTTTGGCCGACTTTACTGTTTTTACAATACCTCTTTCAAGCATTTTGCGGATGATGAAAGGTTTAAACAGCTCAGAGGCCATATCTTTCGGGATGCCGCATTCGTTCAAATTGAGTTCCGGACCAACAACGATAACCGAGCGTCCTGAGTAGTCAACACGTTTACCCAAGAGGTTTTGACGAAAACGTCCTTGTTTACCTTTCAGGCTGTCGCTAAGCGATTTCAAGGGGCGGTTCGATTCGGTTTTTACTGCGCTGGCTTTTCTGGAGTTATCGAAAAGCGAGTCAACAGCTTCCTGAAGCATGCGTTTTTCGTTGCGCATAATGACATCGGGCGCTTTGATTTCGATCAGTCGTTTCAGGCGGTTGTTGCGGATGATCACCCTGCGGTAGAGGTCGTTGAGGTCGGAGGTGGCAAAACGTCCGCCATCGAGTGGAACTAATGGACGCAATTCGGGGGGTATAACCGGAACAACTGTGGTGATCATCCACTCCGGACGGTTTTCAATGCGGCTACGGGCATCGCGGAACGATTCAAACACTTGTAGGCGTTTTAGGGCTTCTTGTTTGCGTTGCTGCGATGTTTCGGTGCTTGCCTTGTGGCGTAGGTCGAACGAGATCTGGTCGAGGTCGAGTCGAGCCAATAAATCGTGAATGGCCTCGGCGCCCATTTTAGCAATGAATTTATTCGGATCTGAATCCGGCAGGTATTGATTGTCAGCAGGTAATGCTTCAACAATGTCAATGTATTCTTCTTCGGTCAAGAAATCCATAACCTGAAGCTCGGATTTAATGCCGGGTTGAATAACGACATAGCGCTCGTAATAGATAATCATATCAAGCTTCTTGGTCTGAAGTCCAAGCAAAGCTCCAATTTTATTGGGCAGCGACCTGAAGTACCATATATGCGCTACCGGCACAACGAGTTGGATATGCCCCATTCGTTCGCGCCGAACCTTTTTTTCGGTTACTTCAACCCCACAACGATCGCAGATAATTCCTTTATAGCGGATTCGTTTGTATTTTCCACAATGACATTCCCAGTCTTTAACAGGGCCAAAAATCCGCTCGCAGAACAGCCCGTCTCTCTCGGGTTTGTAGGTTCTGTAATTGATCGTTTCGGGTTTAAGCACTTCACCGCTCGAGCGTTCCAGAATGGATTCGGGCGATGCAAGGCTGATGGTTATTTTTGAAAAACTGCTGCTGATTGTACTGTCTTTCCTGAAAGCCATATGGTGTAAATGATTTGTTTTAAAGAATAGATTTTGCTTTGCCGGGGCTTGAGCCCGGCAAAGCAAGTATTTTTAGTCGAAAGTTACTTCCAGCCCTAAGCCGCGAAGCTCGTGGACAAGTACGTTGAATGATTCGGGAATTCCGGGTACCGGCATTTCGCCTCCTTTAACGATGGCTTCGTATGCTTTGGCACGGCCCACCACGTCGTCGGATTTTACGGTAAGAATTTCCTGTAAGATGTTGCTGGCCCCGAAAGCTTCGAGTGCCCAAACTTCCATCTCGCCAAAACGCTGACCGCCAAACTGTGCTTTCCCGCCAAGGGGTTGCTGTGTGATGAGCGAATAGGGTCCAATGGAGCGGGCATGCATTTTGTCGTCAACCATATGGTGCAGTTTAAGCATATAGATATACCCAACAGTTGCAGGCTGATCAAAACGTTCGCCGGTTCCGCCGTCGTAGAGGTAAACACTGCCGTATTCGGGCAGGCCGGCCTTATTCAGGTAATCGTTTATTTCGTCAATTTCGGCTCCATCGAAGATAGGTGTGGCAAATTTTACACCAAGTTTGTGGCCTGCCCAACCTAAGATGGTTTCATAAATCTGACCGAGGTTCATTCGCGAAGGTACACCAAGAGGATTTAATACAATATCAACCGGTGTTCCGTCTTCAAG
The DNA here is from genome assembly GCA_964470665.1 of uncultured Lentimicrobiaceae bacterium. Lineage (GTDB taxonomy): Bacteria > Bacteroidota > Bacteroidia > Bacteroidales > F082 > JALNZU01. Next base: position 1,077 of record CAYYDS010000060.1, on the reverse strand, counting down.
GAATGGCATGTCTTCTTCGCGTACAATGCGGGCTACGATGCCTTTGTTGCCGTGACGGCCGGCCATTTTGTCTCCAATGTTCAGCTTACGTTTTTTGGCTACATAAACTTTTGCCATCTGAACAATTCCGTTGGGGAGCTCATCGCCAACCGTTGCAACAAATTTCTTGCGGTTAAACACGCCGTAGTATTCCTTAAACTTGATGTTGTAGTTGTGAATAAGGGTTTTAATTTTTTCATTATCGTCCTTATCAGCGGTCCATTTGTTGGGGTTCACTGCGGAGTAGTCAATGCTCATCAGTGATTTTTGCGTAAACTTCGATTTTTTCGGGATGAGCACTTCCTTGTAGTTGTTCATCACACCCTGCGAACTACGCCCGTTGAGTAAAACCAAAAGTTTGTCAACCAATTTGTTTTTGAGCTCGGCTGCCTGACGGTTAAACTGTGTTTCGAGTTCTTGAACAAGGTCTTTGTCTTTGGCTTTCGACTTGCGGTCTTTTATCACGCGCGAGAAGAGTTTTTTGTCAATCACAACACCTTTCATGGATGGTGGCGCCTTCAGTGAGGCGTTTTTCACATCGCCAGCTTTGTCGCCAAAAATAGCGCGCAGCAGTTTTTCTTCCGGCGTGGGATCGCTTTCTCCTTTTGGAGTAATTTTTCCGATAAGAATATCGCCTTCATTTACTTCGGCGCCAATTCGTATCAGTCCGTTTTCGTCTAAGTCTTTCGTGGCTTCGGCACCCACATTGGGAATGTCGTTTGTAAGCTCTTCGATACCTCGTTTGGTATCGCGCACTTCGAGCGAAAATTCTTCAACATGTATAGAGGTGAAGATGTCTTCTTTGACGATTTTTTCGGAAATTACGATTGCATCTTCAAAGTTGTAGCCTTTCCAGGGCATGAAAGCTACCATTACGTTGCGGCCTATGGCCAGCTCGCCGTTTTGGGTAGCATAACCTTCGCACAGCACTTGCCCTTTGGCCACACGTTCGCCTTTGCGCACGATGGGTTTAAGGTTGATGCTTGTGTTTTGGTTTGTACGCACGTATTTTGTTAAGGTGTAGGTTTTAACGTCTTC
>CAYYDS010000059.1:0-13679 GCA_964470665.1 uncultured Lentimicrobiaceae bacterium | reverse complement strand
GGGTGGTGCTAACTCTTATTATATACGGTGCTTTTAGCTCTATTTTTGGCAGCGAAATACTAAGCCAAGGCAGCAATATACAGGGTAGCCTGATGCAGCAAGGCATTGAAATTTCGCCAAGCGAAACCCAAGCGATCGTCAGCGAAATTCACGAAGTCATCTCAACCATCAATTTTCCGCTCATCCTTCTTAGTTTTGTGATTTATTTTTTGGGCGGCTATCTGCTTTATGCTTCATTGTTTGCAGCAATTGGTTCTGCAGTTGATAACGAAGCCGATACCCAACAATTTATGCTTCCGGTTTCGCTTCCGTTGATTTTAGGTTTTGTTGTATCAAATTTTGTGATCAATAATCCTGACGGGCCTTTAGCCTTCTGGCTTTCGATTATTCCATTTACTTCGCCCATCATCATGATGGTGCGCATACCATTTGGAGTGGCTTATCACGAATTGGCCCTTTCTATTGCCCTTCTCATTGGTGGTTTTATTTTCACCACCTGGTTAGCCGCACGAATTTACCGCGTAGGTATTCTGATGTATGGTAAAAAGGTGAGCTACAAAGAGCTGTGGAAGTGGATCAGGTATTAAGCCTGTTTTTAGATGAACTTATCAAGACTTAAAGTAATCTTCAGCAGTAGCTGTAAGCTCCCCCAAAAATAGTACGGTTTAAAACCAGACAAAAGGAAAAACGTTTAAACTTGTATTATGATGAAGAGAAGCAAATTTTCACCGACACAGATTGCCGTCATACTCAAGGAGTTTGACCAAGGCACAAGTATTGAAGAACTATCCGGGGCACATGGGATTTCGCGGGCTACCTTTTACCAGTGGCGACAACGCTATGGCGGCATGGAAGCCAGCGAACTTAAGCACCTGCTTGCTTATCCCTGCAAGATGCAGTTGGCCGGGGGGTTATGATTTAATGATGGTGCATCATTCCGGCTCTGGGCGCCAGCATTTGCGATTTTGGACTGATAAAAGGAATGCCAAGCGATAGCCCGCGCAGGATAAACAGAATGCCAAGGATCACAATTACAACCGGAACAATACGTACAAATTTTGCCCGCAGCGGCTGACTGATTAGATTTCCGGCTAAAGAAACACCAAGCATCAGCGGTATGGTTCCAAGCCCGAACAACAGCATATAAAGCACGCCCAGCAAAGCATCGTTTGTATTAATAGCCCCTGCAATGGCAATATAAACCAGTCCGCACGGCAGCAATCCGTTGAGCAAACCTATCATCAACAGATTGATTTTTGTAGGTTTTCCAAAAAGTTTTCGAAAACGCATAATAAGCTTTCCGGTATAGCGCGAAGCAATGCGGTTGAAATCCCATTTGCCGCGAAATAGGGCCGGAAAGAGCACCGACAAAATCATTGCAATTCCCATAATTACGGAAGCCCACTGCTGAAATCCGGCCATGCTGATGCCTTTGCCCAAAAGCCCAAACAAGGCGCCCATGATGCCATAAGTAAGGCTCCGCCCCACATTATAGGCCAAACCGCCGGCTACCCGACCAATAAGGCTTTTTTTGCCTAAAGGCAAAGCCACGGCAATAGGGCCGCACATGCCCACGCAATGCATGCTCCCCAACAAGCCTAAGCTAAAAGCCGTAAAAAGATCGGAAATCATTGATTCAGAGTAAGTTTGATCTCGTTGTAATAGGTTTGACCTTCGTATTCCCAGTCAATTTTTAGGATATAACGTCCATGAAGCTCATTGATGGGAAAAACAAACTGCCCGTTAGTGGGTGCTTTCAAATCGAAAAAACGATCGCCGGCTTGCTGCATTCTGTCGTAAAAATGCAGTGTACCCCTTATTTTCTCAGGCGCCACCGATGCCGGAAAGCTAAGAACGATCTGTTGTTGCTGCTCAACTGCAACAATACTGTCGGCAAAAACCGCTGCCCTTTCCTTTTTCCCGATCATCTCCTGATACGCCTGTCCTTTAGGGTAATATTCCTTATCAACCAGGTTGATCTCTTCTTTCATCATCAGCACCGCAAAGGTGATTAGCATGACCATAAAAGCCGCCATAGCCAGCATGAGTTTGGTGCCCCAATTCCACTTCATATTCATAAATCTTTTTACTTTCACCTCTTCCCTTCTTACTTCTTACTTCTTACTTCTTACTTCTTACTTTTTACTTCTTACTTTTTACTTCTTACTTTTTACTTTCTACTTTTTACTTTCTACTTTTTACTTTAATTATCTAAACTATTCGGGCCAATAAACGTTGTTTTGAAACTTTCGATCTGCTCTCCATTTGAGTAAACGCCAATAATGACCGGAGTATTGCTCGAGCTAAGCGAAGCTTTGGGCTTAACGAGTAAAAAATTTGCTTCGACCACTTTGCTTCCTTCAACGATAATTGAATCGCCCATAACGAGCACTTTTCCATCGCTATTTTCGAGTTTAAGTTCAATCGGAAGGTCATTTCGGGTTTTGTTGACCAGCTGAATTTTATAGACATTGGAATAGCTTTCGGGGCCATATTCCTGAAACAGGGTTCCGGGAATTCGCAGTATAGTGGCCTCTACATTGGTGCGCAAAACAAAAAGGCTGGTAAAGAGCAGCAATAGCAAAGCCAGAAAACCGGAATAAGCAAGGGCGCGGGCATTAAAGATCGAAGTTATTTTTTCGGCAATGCCTTTTTCGGAGCTATAACGGATTAATCCGCGTGGTTTATGTATTCTGTCCATCACCGCATCGCAGGCATCCATGCATGCCGTGCAGTTTATGCACTCGAGCTGGGTTCCGTTTCGGATATCAATTCCTGTTGGGCAAACCGCCACGCAATTGTTGCAATCAATGCAATCGCCTTTTTCGCTTGTTTTTGCTTCAGTTTCCAACTTCGATTGCTTGCCGCGCGGCTCGCCACGTTTATAGTCATAGGCTACGACAATTGATTTATTGTCGAGCAACACGCCCTGAAGCCTGCCATAAGGGCAAACGATGAGGCATATTTGTTCGCGGAAGTAGGCATAAATGAAAAAGATAATTCCCGAGAAGATGAGTAAAGCCACAAAGCTCTTTCCGTTGGCCGATAAGCCACTGCCGATGATATCTATTACCCTGTCGGTTCCAACGATATAGGCAAAAAAGGTGGCGGCTATAAAGAATGAAATGAGAAAGAAGATGAGGTATTTTAAGGTCTTCCGCCAAATCTTGTCAAAATTCCAATTGGATCGGTTAAGGCGCTTCTGCTGCTGAAAATCACCTTCGATAAGATATTCTACCTGCCTGAAGATGAACTCCATAAATAAGGTTTGAGGGCAAGCCCATCCGCAGAAAAGCCTCCCGAAGATGACGGTAAAAAGTATCACAAAGACGATAAAGGTGATGACACCAACCACAACCAAATGGAAATCTTGCGGCCAGAAAGGCTGTCCAAAAAAGATAAATTTGCGTTCAAAAATGTTGAAAAGCATAAATTGTTCGCCCTGATAGCGTATCCAGGGCAAGCCAAAAAGAAGGGTTAGCAAAAATGCGGCTACAACCTTTCGTTGGTTATAGCGTCGTCCTTTGGGCTTTTTAGGATAAATCCAGGCGCGTTTTCCGCTTTCATCGGTAGTAGATATTTTGTCGCGAAAAGAGCCTTTGCCCTTTTGGGTTGTTTTACTGTTTTCGATTTCCATTTGGTTTTTTCGGCTTTAATATTTAAGGGCTTAACGTACAACTAAATATGCGCTGCACGCTAAGCCCTGTTCAGATTGTCCTCGATCCTTAAAAAAGCTTCAGGGCCTAGCCCGGGTTATTCATATAAATCGCCTTGTGGCTCTTTGGGGTTTGCAGGCGTTGATCCGTGAAGTTTTTCTAAGATATAACTTGTAACTTCTAAACGTTGCCTGGCCGAAAACTGGTCTTTGTACGACAACATCCCTTTTTCAATCACTCCCTTTTCAATTACCCCAAAAATATCTTCGAGCGTATTGCCATGAATCCAGTAATTGTCGGTCATATTAGGTCCAACAAGGCCGCCGCCATCAGCCAGGTGGCAAACGGCACATGTTTTTGTCCATATCTCTTTGCCTGCTGCCAGCGATGTTTCATCGTTGAGCAGCTTTAGTTCAAAGTTTTCTGTTTTTTTGGCACCAGCCGGATTGGTATTGGCCGCCGAGAGTTCGGCCTGGTATTCTTTCATCTGATAGAGGTCGTCGGAGCGAAAAACCCACAGTCTGATCAGGTAGATAAAAGCAGTGGCAATCGAAAGAATAAAAAGCCATTTCAGCCAGAAAGGCATATCGTTGTCGAGTTCGCGTATGCCGTCGTACTCGTGATCGCTTAGCAGGTGTTTGTTTTCTAATGTTTCTGCTTCATAGTCATCCCTTTGCGGCATGGTATTTTTTTCGGTAGTCATATCCATTTTTATTACTGATTTATTTTATCATTTTCATTTTTGTCGAATTCGCTCCCGTTCTCCAAAGGAAGTTTCCCATATTCTTCAACCTGGCTTTTGCTTAGTTTTATCACAAAAATGATGAGCACGATAAAAAAACCAAAAAAAAGCAGCAGGCCGATTACCGGGTATAGGTCAACTCCGGCTATTCCCTCCAAAGTGTTGGTTACGATTTTCATTTTTTTATGGATTTAAGGCTGTTATTTATCTTTATAAATATCAGTACCAAGCCGTTGGATATAGGCTATCAGGGCTATAACTTCTTTATCGTCGGTTACGTCTATTCCGCCGTCGCGCAAGCCTTGGGCAATGCTGTTGGCTTGCTTTTTCAGCTCTTCAACAGCCTTTTCGGCAAATCCATCGGGATACGGAACGCCCAGCTTTTGCATCACCCTGATCTTTTTAGCTGTCAGGCCGGTGTCTAAGCTGTTTCTGATCAGCCACGGATAGGGCGGCATGATGGATTGTGCTACCATTTTTTGTGGGTTGAAGAAGTGATTGTAATGCCACGAATCGGGTTTGTAATTTTTTTCGGTTTTCACCCCTTCGCGTGCCAAATCAGGCCCGGTTCGTTTTGACCCAAACTGGAATGGATGATCATATACTACCTCGCCGGCTTTGGAGTATTCGCCATAGCGCTCCACTTCCGATCGGAACGGCCTAACCATCTGACTATGACACAAGTAGCAGCCTTCGCGCACATAAATATCGCGCCCTTCGAGTTCGAGAGGAGTATAAGGCTGAACGGCAGCAATCGTAGGCACATTGCTTTTTACCATAAACATCGGAACAAATTCAACAATACCTCCAATCAGGATTACAACAAGTGCAAGGATGGTAAACAGCACCGGTTTTCCTTCAATTATCCTGTGGCCTTTGTCTTTGTGCGGCATCAATGCAGGCGCCTGATCGTCTTCCGATTTCACAAATTTTCCAATTCTCATGGTCTTCACCACGTTGATCATCAGAAGAATAATACCTGTTATGTAAAGTGTTCCGCCCGTAGCTCTCAGATAATACATTGGCAAAATCTGAACAACGGTTTCGATAAAGTTAGGATATTTAAGGAAGCCATCAGCGGTAAACTCTTTCCACATCAGGCTTTGCGTGAAGGCGGCAAAATAGAGGGGCACGGCAAAAAAGAGCATTCCACTTGTGGCAAGCCAGAAGTGCGCATTGGCCATTTTTTTGCTATACAGCGGAGTGTTGAAAAGCCGTGGAACCAGCCAATAAATCATGCCAAAGGTGAGCATTCCGTTCCAGCCTAATGCGCCAATGTGCACGTGGGCTATCGTCCAGTCGGTAAAATGGCTGATGGCGTTCACGCTTTTGAGCGAGAGCAGCGGCCCTTCGAAAGTTGACATTCCGTATGCCGTAACGGCCACCACAAACATCTTCAACACAGGGCTTTCGCGCACTTTGTCCCAAGCTCCGCGAAGGGTTAGCAAACCGTTGATCATACCGCCCCACGAAGGCGCAATAAGCATTATCGAGAAGGCAACTCCCAACGCCTGCGCCCAGTCGGGCAAAGCCGAATAGAGCAAGTGGTGCGGGCCAGCCCAGATATAAAGAAAGATAAGCGCCCAAAAATGGATGATCGAAAGCTTGTAGGAATATACCGGGCGGTTGGCAGCTTTCGGGATATAATAATACATTAAGCCTAAGTAGGGCGTAGTTAGGAAAAATGCCACCGCATTATGGCCGTACCACCACTGTACCAAGGCATCCTGAATGCCTGCATAAACCGGATAACTTTTCAAAAATGAAACCGGAATATTGATTGAGTTGACGATGTGCAATACGGCAACGGTTACAAAAGTTGCGATATAAAACCAAATTGCTACATAGATATGCTGTGTGCGGCGTTTTACCATCGTCATAATGAGGTTAATACCAAAAATAACCCACACAATGGCAATAGCAATATCAATTGGCCATTCGAGCTCGGCATATTCTTTGCTCACCGTATAGCCCAAAGGAAGGGTGATGACTGCTGAAAGGATAATAAGCTGCCACCCCCAAAAATGAATTTTGCCAAGCAACTCGCTATACATCGGCGTTTTGAGCAAGCGCGGCGTAGAATAATAGATGCCCGTAAACATTCCGTTACCCACAAAAGCAAACACAACGGCATTGGTGTGCAGCGGGCGCAAACGTCCAAACGAGAGCCACGATATTCCTGATGTCATGTGAGGAAAAACCAGCTCAAAAGCAATCGTTAGCCCAACAAGCATCCCTACAAAGCCCCAAAAAATGGTAGCCTGAAGGAACATTTTGGACAATCTGTTGTCATAAGTAAACTTCTGTAACTCCATAAAGTTGAAAGTTTTAATTATTGTTGTTTGATTTGAAAATTTCGTTTTCGTCGTTTTGTTTTGTTTTATTGTCGAACAACATGCGCACCGAGGGCGAATAATCGTCGTCGTATTGGCCATTGCGCACTGCCCAGATAAAGGCAATCAAAAAGCCGGCTGCTACAACAACCCCGATAATGATCAGGAAAAGAATTGCTTCCATAGCGCTAAATACCTGTTATTCTTATTGTTAACCCAAATATCATTCTTCTTTTTTCAGTAACAATCTTGCTTTTTCGGGCAAGTTTGTCGGTCAATCGTTATTTTTCGCCTCAAAAATAGCAACTTCCATCATACTGACTAAAAAACAGCGCTGCTGTTTTTATGTTTTCTGTCTTTTTTTTTCGTATTGTATTTAGCTTTTCATCAGTTGGTTAAATACTAGAGTTTTCTTGCGGCAAACCAGCCGATGCTCAGGGTAGCAAATGCCACAATAGAAATCGAGCTCAGCGGCATTAATATGGCTGCAATGAGGGGCGAAAGTTTTCCGCTCACTGCAAAAGACAAGCCTATCAAATTATAGGTGAGCGAGATAGCAAAGCTTCTGCGGACAACTTTAAAACTTTCGTGAGAAAAATCAACGAATTTGGCCAGGTTTTCAAATTGTTCTGCCTTGAGTATGGCATCGCAGGCCGGCGAAAAGCTAAACACATCTTCAGCGATGCTGATTCCGGTATTGCTTTCGGCCAGCGCTCCGGCATCGTTAAGCCCGTCGCCTATCATCAAAACATTTTCGCCTTTCGCTTTCAGCCCAACGATATATTGCTTTTTATCGGTCGGGCTTTGGTTGAAGTGCAGTTGTGCTTCGGCGCCGAAAATAGCTCTCATTCTTTGTTCTTCCGAATTATTATCGCCCGAAATAAGGTGTAAACGATGCCGCTTTTTTAGGGTTTCGATAAGAAGCTGCAAACCGGGCCTATAGCTATTCGTAAAGGCAAAATATCCGGGCTGCTGCCCATCAATACTCACGTAAACCCGGCTTTCGGCAGGGCTTGTTTCGCTTAGTTGGCCGTTTACGAATGCCTCCGACCCGATATTAATGCGATGCCCGTCCACGAAAGCCGTTTGACCTAAACCGGGTAGCTCTTCGTAAATCTCGGGGCTAAGGCTGGTTTCCAAGCGTAGATATTCTTTTAAAGCTAAGCTCAACGGGTGACTCGAATGGCGCACAACGCCGGCCAGCAAAAGCAGCTCGTCTTTTCTCAGCTCTCTGCCATAATAACTAATCTCAACTTTGCGATTAAGTGTTATCGTACCGGTTTTATCAAAAACAACCGTGCTGATTCGATGAAGTTTTTCAACCACATCGGTATTTTTAATGTAAAATCCCTTTCGGCCATAGGCGCGCATCGTGCTTCCAAAAGTAAAGGGCACAGTTAGCGCAAGGGCGCAGGGGCAAGCAATAATAAGCACTGAAGCAAACACATAGATAGCTGTTGGCAAATCGCGAAACGCCCAATAAGCAGCTGATGCAAAGGCTATTACAAGCACAGCAATGGTAAAATACTGGCTAATGTAGTTAATGTGGTTATTCAGGCTTTCGGCATCTTTTTTTGTGCCTCCCTGGTTCCACAATTGGGTGAGGTAGCTTTGTTCAACGGCTTTCTCAACAACAAGCTCGATGCTGCTGCCTATCTGGCGGCCGCCGGCATAAATAAAGTCGTTGATTTTTTTAGCAACCGGCATTGCTTCGCCTGTAACAAACGAATAATCAATGCTTCCCCGGCCTTTAGCCAGCAGCGCATCAGCAGGCACCAATTCTTGATTCCGGATGAGAATGCGATCGCCTTTTTTCAGTTCACGAATTGGCACAATGGTTTCCGCTCCTTCATCGAGGCGCGTAATGGCAACCGGAAAATAGGAGCGGTAATCGCGCTCAAAGGATAGCGCTTCGTAGGTTTTGCCCTGATACCACTTGCCTATGAGCAAAAAAAACAGCAAGCCGGCCAACGAATCCATATAGCCAATGCCCCTACCCGAGAAAACAACATAACTGCTGTAAAAGAATAAGGCCACTATGCCGATTGAAATAGGCAGATCAATGCTGATGATCTTGTTTTTCAACCCTTTGTATGCCGAAATATAATAATCGGATGCGCTATAAAAAACTACCGGCAAAATAAGCACAAAGCTAAGCCAGCCAAAGAGGTGTTTAAATTTTTGCTCCAACAGGTCGCCGCCCGGCAAATATTCCGGAAAACTATACATCATAATGTTCATGAAGCTGAAAGAGGCTACTCCAATTTTCAGCATCAGCGCTTTTCCGGTTTTACTAAGCTGCTTTTCATCCAGATGTTCGAGGGTTATCTCGGGCACATAATGTATCGAGGCCAGCAGCTCTGCCAATTGCCGCATGCTGATGGCATCGTCGCGAAAAGTAACGCTAACTTCTTTTCGGGGAAAGTTGACGGATGAGTGGCTAATTCCGGGATGCAGGGTGTCTAAATGTTCGAGCAGCCAAATGCAGGATGCACAATGGATGGCCGGAATAAAAAATTTGACTCGTATAATATTTCCATCCCTAAAATCGGCAAGCTTACTTTTGATTTCATCTAAATCGAGAAATGCAAATTTTTTAAGTGCTTGCCCCGTTTCAATGCGAATGCCCGACATCGGTTGTATTTCGTAATAGGCACCCAGGCTGTTTTCGTTTAAAATCTGATAAACAGTTTTACAGCCGTGGCAACAGAAGTTTTTATCCTCCCATACCACGGGCGATTTTCCGCAGTCGGTTCCGCAATGAACACAGGGGTTTTCCATGCTTTATTTCTCGAAACGCAACACCCACAAGCCGCGCAGCTCGCCGGCCTCATAACCGATGGCCTTATCGGCGGGATAGAGTTTCTGTATGATATCGAAGTTTTCTTTTGTAATGTTCGTTTCGGGTATGCCGTGGCATTGCAAACAAGGTGCGCCTATTTTAATGGGGGCATAATAGGTTGCGGAGCCGTCGTCGGCATAGATCACCATATCGCTGATGTTTCGGTTAACGGCAAGCCGGTTGCGAAAAATATCCATCAAAGCCAGTTCGGTTTCGTTAGCTGCATTCTCGGGGTTACGGTTTCTATCGGACACCCTGCTCATTTGAATATGGTATTTTTTGGCAACCGAGTCGGTAAGCGGCAGGGCTTTGGTGTTGCAAAAACTGAGCGCATAAGGCACACCGCCCTTTTCAATGGCTTGTTTCAGGTTGGCTCCCAAAAGCTGAAATCCTTCTTTTACAATCTGTTGCGACAGTCTGTGTAAAGAATCCGTTGTGTTTTCAGGCTGCATGAGCCGTGCATTGCTGCCTTCAAATCCGGCAGGAAGCCTAAAGGCGCTGAGCGAAAAGCCAAGCGCAACAAACAAGAGGCCAAGAGTAAGAACAGATTTTTTCATTTTTAGGTATTATTTTGGTTAAAACGCTCTAAATCTTCGTGTTGTGCATCTCTAACGCGAATAAGCTGACCTTCGAAAAGCAGGTCCTTTCCGGCCAACGGATGGTTAAAATCCATGGTAACGCTATCGGCCATTTTGCGAATAATTTTTCCAAAATGCCGGTTTCCGTCTTTATCGGCCATCGGAAACACATGCCCTACCTGCACCACCTCAGGGTCAACACGGCCATCCTCTTCTTCAAAAGTTGAAAGAGGCATATCGAATATGGCATGTGGGTCAATGAGCCCATAGGCTCTGTCGGCCCGGATGACAAAATTAAAGTTATCGCCGGCTTTGATTTGGGTTATATTTTCTTCAAAATCGTCGAGCATCAGGCCGGCACCGAGCAAAAACTCCTCAGCTTGATCGGGCATATTGCGCAGGCTGCGACCGCTTTGCGCGTCTTTCAGGCTGTATTTTATTTCAGCAATCTTTTTCCCCTGCATTACATCCATAACAAATAAAATCTTATTTCAACAGATTTAAAAGCCCCCTGTTGTTGGCAGGGGGCTTTTTTTAAACAAATTCAAAAATACTATTATTTAGCCAACTCCCTGAGGTAGAGGATAATTTTCCATCTTTTTTCAGGTAGTATTTGGCTTCCGTGTGCAGCCATAAGGCCCGAGATTGATCCTTGGGTGATGATGTGGAATATTTCGCCATCGGGTTTGTTCTGCACATAGGGCTCAACCAACGAAGTAGGTTTTGCCGGAAACAGTTTGCTTGTAAAAAGGTGTCCGTCGCCTTTTCCTTCGGGGCCATGACAGCTTATGCAAAAGATATCGTAAAGGGCTTTTCCTTCGGCTACGAGTTCGGGTGAGGCCTGAAGCGGGTTATGCAGTTCGTGACCGGCTTTTACCTGATCGTCAAACGATTTTGCCTTGTATGGATAGGGCAAATGATCGCGCTGGATGGTTCCTTCGGCCGGTGTGCGCATTGTTTTGCCCTCGGCAAAAACAGGGTTTGGCGTATAGGTTTCGTAAGCGGTTGAATAAGCCATATCGGGGAAAAATGCGTAGCCCGGATTATTTTTGTCGCGGTTGCAGGCACCAAGCGCAATGACCAGCACAAAGGCTGCCAAGGTAAAAAGTAATTTTTTCATTTCTTTCGTTTTTTTTGTATGCACTTCAAATCCTGCATTAATAATTCGTGTGATAATCCATGCTTTCTTTAAAGTAAGGATGATTAACCGGGGCAAGCGGAGCTTTTGACAGCATCCAGAAAGTTACTAAGCCAAACAGGCCGGCAAAAGTTACAAAGGCTCCAAGCTCAACAAGGCCAAAACCGGCATTAGCGCCACCAACCGTGCCGGGCATAATCATCATATAAAGGTCGAGCCAGTGCCCTATGATAACCACAACCGATACCGGAATCAAAATATTGAAGACACGTTTTGATTGGCGGGTCATCAGCAGCATGAAAGGAACCACAAAGTTGAGAATCAAGTTCACATAAAACACTCCTGAGAAATGATTGTGACGTTCGATGAAGTAGATCGTTTCTTCGGGCATATTGGCATACCAGATGAGCATGTATTGCGAAAACCACAAATAAGCCCAAAAAATACTAAAGCCAAACAGGTATTTTCCAATATCGTGCAAGTGTTCGTCGTTTACCAATTCGAGGTATCCCATCCGTTTAAGCACATAAATCAGTATAATAAGGGCAGCAAATCCGGCTGCCAGCATGCTGCTGAAAACATACCATCCGTAGAGGGTGCTAAACCAATGTGGATCGAGCGACATGAGCCAATCCCAAGCCGACATTACGCTGGTAAGCGCATAAACGACCAAGAAAACTGCCGACAGAGTGCGCATTCTGCTAAAATATTTCGAATCGCCGAGGCTATCAAATGCAAGCGATGATTTGCGGATATAATGAGCCAACAATGACCATGCGCCTATATATACCACAAGCCGGATGTAGAAAAACGGAATGTTGAGATAGGGCTGTTTGTTAATCAGTATTTCGTCCAAATGCTCTTCGTGTGTCCAGGGGTATAGGGTGTGTAGCCCTCCCAAGAGGAAAAACAGCAAAAGCAAAGCGCCTCCGACAGGGATAAAGGCCGACATGGCTTCGCCAACCCTTTGCGCCGTTATTTGCCAACCCGACTGGGCTACCGTGTGCACAGTAACGAAAAACAGCCCGATGAGCGCAATGCTGAGAAAATAATAATTATTGAGCAGCAAATTAGCAGCTACACGGTTTCCTCCGCTACCGGTAAAATAACCGATTACAACAGCCAGTAGGCCAATGGCAATCATCACCACAAAAACCAAAACGGTTTTTTTCTTTAATACAAATGTGAGTTTGTCCATAACTATTCTTTCGTTTTAAGGGTGATACCAAGTGCTCCAGCTGTTTTGAGGGTTTCTTCGATGTGGCCGGCATTCTGCTCATCGTCAACAGCAACAACAAAAAGGAAGCGATCGTCGGTGATGTGTTCGTCGTGAATCAGATTTTTCGAGCCCGGCCCTAATTTATTGTGAATGAGGTATGCAAATACCATGGCAAAAGCAGCAAATAATACGGCCATCTCAAAGGTAACGGGAATAAAAGCCGGCACAGCAAAGAAGGGTTTACCGCCAAAATTGAGCGGATAGCCTTTTGTGAAAACCCATGCTTGAAAACCAAATCCAACAATGGTTCCTATAGCTCCGCCCCAAAATGCAACGCGCGACAGGCGCGAACGTCGCAAACCCAGCACATCATCTAATCCGTGAACCGGGAAAGGGGTAAACACATCGGCAACTTTAACGCCTTTTTTCAAAATCTCGCGAAGGCCCTTCAATAGGTCTTCTTCATCGTTATAATAGGCTGTGATGTACTTATTCATGATGCAGTTCTTTTTTGTTATCGCCGGCAGATTTTAATACACTTTTCACTTCGGCAATGGCAATCACCGGAAATACCCTGATGAAAAGCAGAAATAGGGTAAAAAAGATCCCCAGAGTTCCCACAAACAGGGCTACTTCAACAAAAGTTGGTTTGTACATTGCCCAGCTCGAAGGCAGATAGTCGCGATGCAACGAGGTAACCACAATTACAAAGCGCTCGAACCACATGCCGATATTCACAAAAATCGAAATGATAAAAACGATTACGACATTTGTTCTTATTTTCTTAATCCAGAAGAGTTGCGGTGTAATCACGTTGCAGGTCATCATGATCCAGTATGCCCAGGCATAAGGCCCGGTGGCTCTGTTTATAAAGGTGTACATTTCGTATTCCACACCGGAATACCATGCAATAAAGAACTCAGTAATGTAGGCTACACCAACAATTGATCCGGTAATGATGATCACCTTTGTCATATTTTCGATATGCCCTATGGTGATATACTCTTCGAGGTTAAGTGCCTTTCGGGCTACAATGAGCAAGGTGAGCACCATTGCAAAGCCCGAAAAAACAGCTCCCGACACAAAGTAAGGCGGGAAGATGGTAGTGTGCCAGCCGGGTATGACCGAAGTAGCAAAGTCGAAACTCACGATCGTATGCACCGAAAACACA
>CAYYDS010000058.1:0-13856 GCA_964470665.1 uncultured Lentimicrobiaceae bacterium | reverse complement strand
TAGTTTTAGGGGCCGGTTGCTGACAGGCTCCTACAAATAGGGCAATTACTAAATAAAGAGCAGTTTTTTTCATGATTTAATATTTTATTGTATTGATAATTAGTGTTTTAAACTTTCTACATCGTCCATCCCTCGCGGTAATTATGGCGAATGTATTCGGCAGCTGCTTGTTTGGCATTCATGGTTTCGTGTTTCGTATCGAAATGTGGATGCCCGTCAATCACCTCAAACTTATCGCTTTTTATTACTCTGATTTGGTCATCGTCGCCAATATTGGTGAATTCCATTTTTTCGCCATCCCATTCCAATTCTCTTTTCAAATCTTGAAGTCTGACGGCCACTACACCCATCACCACCATTTCGTTCATTGGGCCGGAATAGCCAAAATAGGAGCTGGCTTCGGTGCGACTTTCGGGGTTTTCTTTGCAAGCGCGCACCCAGTCCATTTCGTGGCTTGTGGTAATGCGGCGCAGGTATGGCTGCGGGCGCTTATAGTCTTTGTCGTATTCCAAAGGCAGCAAGAAGGGGTTGCGGCCATAGCATCCGGTCATTATTTTGCCTTTGGTGCCAATCAGCAGGCAGCCTCCATCAGAGTCGCGCCCCATGGTAACGCCATCCGGCAATTCTTCGGGGCGTGGGGGCAAAAGGCCTCCATCCCACCAGGTTACTTTTACTTCGGGCATGGCTACACCATTGTGAGCTGTTCTTTCGGGGAAGATAAACTGAACGGTTTCGGCCAATGGTGGCGATTCTGTGTTGAACTGCGACGATGTTCCCTGCACTCGGCTTGGGTATTTCAGCTTGAGCGACATGAAGATGGGGTCCATAATGTGGCAAGCCATATCGCCGAGGGCTCCGGTGCCGAAATCCCACCATCCGCGCCAGTTCCAAGGGGTATAGATGGGGTTGTAGGGCCTATAGGGGGCTGGCCCGAGGAAAAGATCCCAAGCTAAAGTTTCCGGTTCAGGCGGGGTTGCGGTCGGGCGTTCCAGACCCTGAGGCCAGATAGGCCGATTGGTCCAGGCATGCGCTTCGCGCACTTCACCAATAGCGCCATCCCACAGCCATTCGCATACCTGACGAATGCCTTCGCCCGAGTTGCCCTGATTGCCCATTTGAGTGGCCACCTTATATTGGCGTGCTACCTCGGTCATTTGCCGCGATTCCCAAACCGAGTGGGTGAGCGGCTTTTCGCAATAAACGTGCTTGCCCATTTTCATGGCGTTGATGCTGATAATGGCATGGGTATGATCGGGGGTGCCTACCACAACAGCATCAATAGTTTTTCCGAGCTCGTCAAACATTTTTCGCCAGTCGTAGTATTTCTTGGCATCCGGAAACTCGCCAAAAATTTTCCTGGTATATTTCCAGTCCACATCGCAAAGGGCGATAATATTTTCGCTGCTAACCGCACGAATCACTCCACCGCCTCTGCCTCCAACGCCCACACCAACAATGTTTAGCTTGTCGCTGGGGGCTTTGTAGCCAAGTCCCGAAATTACTTTTGAGGGCAAGATCATGAATCCCGCAGCCGTGAGCGCCGAGTTTTTTAGGAACGACCTGCGGTCTATTCCACTTCCTGATTTGTCGTTATTTTCCATTCATTCGCGTTTTTAGAGGTTAAAAAAGGAATTACAATAAATGTTTCTGTATGTATTTAAGGCTCTGTTGGGCACAAAAAATAGGTGTTCCTTCGTCGTATTGCTCTTGCTCAACGAAGAGTTTTTCCAGTCCGGCCTGAGCGGCTTTTGTCATAATAAGTTTAAAATCAATCCTTCCGTTGCCTACTATGCCTGTTTTTCCGTCAGCCGTGATATCTTTGATGTGCCAGGTGGTGAAACGTCCGGGATAGAGATCGAAAAAGCGGAAAGGGTCGTGGCCGGCTTTAACAATCCAATAAAGATCAATCTGAAACGAAACAAGATCAGGATCAGTATCGTTGAGCAGAATTTCGTAGAGCAGTTTCCCGTTGTCTTTTATAAACTCAAAGCCGTGGTTGTGATAGCTAAACTTCAAGCCATAGCGCTGGCATATTTCGCCAATTTGGTTTAGCCTCACAGCAGCTTTCTTAAAGTCGTCGGCAGTTTTGTCAGGCCAGTTCAAAAATGAGGGGAGCACAATGTATCTGAGGCCGTTTTTGGCAGCAATTGCGGCAAGCTGCTCGGCGTTTTCGGTTGTGATGCCGGCATGCGTGCTGTAAACCGTCATTCCGCGATCGGCGCACATTTTGCAAAACCGATCGGATTCGATCGAAAAAAAACGCCCGTCGAAACCATAAGGTTCGAGGGTTTTGTAGCCCACAGCAGCAATGGCATCTAAAGTTGCTTCAACACTCTGTTTCAGCTCGTTGCGTAATGTCCAAAGCTGCAAGCCCACATCTTTTTCAAAATGCTGAGCTCCAAAACTTTGTTTTTCAAAGAATAACGAAAAAAACATCGTACCCGGAATTAGGGGTATCGTTCGCAGAAAATTTCGACGGTTTTGCATAAGCTTAGTGTGAGGGTTTAAAGTTCGACATTTTTTTTGGTTTGATTGCTTTCTATTGCAGCTTCAATAATTTTTAATCCCAGATAGGCATCTGTCCAGTTAATATCCGGGGGCTCCTGATGTAAAATTGAAGCGGCAATATCGCTATAAAAGGCCATATAATTGCCCGGTAATCCGGGATATTTTGCCGCTTTGCCACCGTTCCATTCGGATGACTGAAGCATGCCGAAATGCGTTTTCGGCTCGAGGCCTATTGTGGTTGGGTCAAATAAATGGTTTTTTTTCAAATTAGCTTCTTGTGGGTCGAAACCATATTTCACAAAAGATCCCTTTGTACCATGAAGCTGAAAGCGAGGGCCGGCCAGCCTTACAAAAACACCGGCCTTGAGGCTTGCAATAAGATTGCCGTAAAAAAGCCGGATATCGAAACCATCGTTGCATTGCGGCTGCTGCCTATGAAACAGCAGTGTGGCGTGCACAGCTAAGGGTTTGCCAAAAAGCACAAGGCACTGATCAATCAGATGAGGAGCGATATCGAAGAGTGTTCCGCCCGCTGATTCGTTGCTGTAGCGCCATTCAGCCCGCCGAGCTGTAGGGCTGAACCGATCAAAACGCGATTCAAAATCGAGAAGCGTCCCCAACATTCCGTTGTTTAAGATCTGTTTTACCGTTAGGAAATCGCCATCCCGGCGGCGGTTGTGATACGGAATAAGCAATTTTTGTTTTTGCAGGGCCAATTGGCCTAATTGCATAATTTTCTCGCTGTGCAGGGCAAGCGGTTTTTCAACAATCACATGTTTTCCGGCCTCGAGAGCCATTGCCGCCTGCTGAAAATGGAGCGGGTGCGGGCTGCAAATGACCACAAGCTCAACCTCATCACGCGATAGGGCTTCGTCAAGTGTTCGATAAAGTTGTAGCTTGGGATACGGTATGGCCGATCTTTCTTTGGAGCTTACAATGCCTTGCAGGCGAAAAAGCGGGTGACGGTTTAAAAAAGGCGCATGAAACACACTTCCCGAAAGCCCAAAGCCTACAACAACCGTTGAAATGGGTTTTGGCAGGTCTTTCGATTGGTCTTTATCGGGCAAATTCATGGTTAAGGCTCAGCTAATCTGTTCCTTATCCGAATCCCAATATACTCTTCGTTTCTCGTGATAAGAAATGGTGCCCATATGTGCCGCAATGGCTTCTTCGAATGCCCTGTCTATATTGCAACTGGTTTGCAGCTTTTCTTGACGGATGCAGTTGAGCCATTCCAACAAGTGTAGGTGTGTGGTATCCAGGGCTTTACCATCGCGATAGGTATAGAGCAGTCCACGTCCGGCGAAATATTTTTCTGTTGGAGTTGTAATGGCATCTACTTTTCCCTGGCCGGGAACGTAGGTAAACATGGCTTTGCCCGGTTCTAAAATGCCTTGTTCATAAAATTGCTGATACTGGGTTGAGCGCGGATCGGCATACACGGTGAGGTTTTCGCCAAGTTCCATCCAGGCATCGTGCCCCATTATGGCCTTACCTCTGTTTTTTTCGCTGCTGAGCGAAGCGCTGTAGAGCAGGCTGAGGTCGCGTTCGGGGTATTCATACACCATATTGAGCACATCGGGTACGGTGCGGCCATCCTTATAAAAGTAGATGCCGCCCGAAGCCATAGCCGAATTAGGGATTCCGAGCTGAAAAATCTGATTCATGGCATCAAATTCGTGCGTAAACAGGTCGCCGCTAAGGCCTGTACTGTAATCCCACCAGCAGCGCCACCTGAAAAAACGTTCCAAACTAAAAGGGTGCCAGGGCGCCGGACCTATAAACTGCTGCCAATCAACAGTTTGCTCATTCGCTTCAGGGTCAATATCGTAAACCCATGCACCGTTGGGATCGTTGCGGTTGGTGCATACCTCAATCAAAGATACTTTGCCCAGTATTCCTTTCTCTATCAAGGCCTTAGCCACCTGATAGCTTTCGGTTTGCCGCCCTTGATGGCCAAGCTGAAACACGATATTCCGGTTTTTAATGGCTTGGCGCACCTGATAGGTTTCTTCAACGGTCCACGATAGCGGCTTTTCGCAATAAATATGCTTGTTTTGGCGGGCAGCTTCGAGTGCTATCGGCACATGCAAATGGTCGGGTGTGGCAATGATAACTGCATCTACATTGGGGTCGGCTAAGAGTTCCTGGTAGGTTTTATAGCTTTGCGGCATTTGGCCCATCAGGCCATTTTGCCCATTGCGGTGAATGTTGGCGCCGATTTTAAGCGCTCTTTCTTCGTTTTTTTTAAATATATCGCAAACGGCCACCACTTTCACATTCAGGTTTTCTTGCAACCTGAAATCGTCTAAATATTTCTTCCAATATGGGTCGTTTTGCCCGCGCTGATTCCAGTCGTCAATACGATCAGGATGTACAAAACCAAGCGATTTTAACAGGTAAGAACCCCTGCTGCCACAGCCCACAATGCCTATCCTTATCTCTTTGCCCGGAACCAAAACAGGCATTGCCGCTGCATCCGACACATCGAGATCGGTTAAACCGCTAATATTTTGATGGCTGCTTTGCCGGTTTTGAGCCATAAGCCCATAACCTATTGCGCCCAAAACGGGTAGAGCCGCCATGCCGGCCAAAAGATCGCGCCGGCTAAATCCTTTCTTATTTTCTTCCTTATTTTGCATGGTCATTTTTTTTAACGGGAAACAGCCGCCTCAGCCCAATGCGGTTTTCGGCAGGCAAATAATAGATGACAACCAAAGCAATCAGCTCGATGAGTATTTTATTTATCACAAAATAGCTGCCGTCGGTGGGGAAAAGGTAGGCGATGCCGGGAAATGGAGGATGCGAAAAATAGTAGAAAGCAAGCAAAACTGCCCCGGATAAAGCCGCAGCGCGGCTAAAAATACCCAATACTAAAAACAAGCCTATGATGCTGAGTGCTACCATGTTAAATACGTCAACAAATTTCAGCAAATCGGGGTTTTGAGCAATCCAGAAGTAAAATGACCTGAGCCATCCCCCCGAATCGAGCAGAAAAGTTTTGGCCGACCATGCCGGCGAAAAGATTTTAACCAAGCCCTCGTATAAAAAATGCCAGCCTATGCCCATTCGCAAAAGTGCCAAAGCGTATTCGCCATGTTTTGAATTGTTCATTCGTTTTGGAATAAGCACCAAAGTTAATTTTTTTAGAATTTGCGGCGCAAGAAAATTAAGGCTTTTTTTCTACTTCGTTTAATCGCAGCACAAACAAGCAGTGAGCCGTGCTTGCAAAAAATGTTTTCTGAATCCTGACGGTTCGCGCGCTAAGAGCTTTTAAAAAGCATCCAAAAACAAAACTTGCCAGGGATGTGTGTGCATGCGGGCTACGCTTCGAGAGGTGCACGCCGGCAGCGTTTTGGTTAAATTTTATCTCTGTTGGCATTCACTATTTTACGAAAGCAAAACTTTAAAGATAGACAAGCTCAAAAAAGGCTTTTATCCAAACCAATTACCTTATCCCATATGCTTCGGATAGCACAAATAGTGGCGCGATACGGGTTGATCCATCAAGCTGAAATTAAACTGATCCGAAGCCTGCCTGATATCCGTCAGCTTGCCGTCTTTCGACAAGATAAGCAGGGGTGGTTCTTTTGGATTATACAGTGTTTTGGCCGAAGATTGGCTGATCAGCAGCAATGAGGCTTCGGCCTTGCCCAGCGAAAAGTTTGTTGTGATCGTCTTTTCTACTTCCTGACGGCGCACTTCGGCAAAAGCCTCTTTCGAAACCTCAATCCGAAAAAGCAGGCGATTGACGATGCCATGACTCAGCATGCTCAACACCTTATCCGAATGGTATTGCCAAAGTTTGAGCGCCGTAAAAACGTCAAAATCATCTAATTGCACAAAATAATGCAAGGCTTCGGAGCCGGGATAAAAATCGGCAGCTTGTGGGTTGTTTTGCAAAAACCACAACAAAGGAGGAGTTGCTTCCAATCGCTGCCCGGCAAGGCTAAGCTCCTTGGCCCTGCGCAAACAGTTTACAAGCATAAATTCGGCCGAAAGCGAAGTTTTATGCAGATAAACCTGCCAATACATCAACTGGCGTGCCACTAAAAACTTTTCCACAGAATGAATCCCCTTTGCTTCAATAACTAAGTGATTATCGGCTAATTGAAGCATGGCCAGCAAGCGGTCGGAGTTGATATTACCTTCGGTAACGCCCGTAAAAAAGCTGTCGCGTTTCAAATAATCCATCCTATCCATATCCAACTGACTGGATACCAATTCGCAAAGAAACTTTTTGGGATGTGTTCCGTCAAAAACGGCAATGGCCTCGTCGAGATCGTTGCCAAACTGCAATTGCAATTCGTGCATAAGCAACTGCGTAAGTTGCTCATGCCCAAGGCATGGCACTATTGTTTCTTCCAACGCATGCGAATAAGGCCCATGACCAATATCGTGCAATAAGATAGCCAGCGAGGCAGCTTGTTTTTCGCTATTCGAAATCGAATGCCCTTTGCTGCGCAGGGTTTCGATGGCTAATTGCATGAGGTGCATTGCGCCAATGGAATGTTGGAAACGCCCGTGATGCGCCCCGGGATAAACCAAATAAGTCAGTCCCATCTGTTTGATTCGGCGCAAACGCTGAAAATGAGGATTTTCGATGATATCAAAATGCAGCTTATCCGGAATACGGACAAAACCATAAACCGGATCGTTGAAGATTTTATTCCGCTCTGTCACACTTCTATCCATAAAAAAGCTTAATTTTGTATTGATGGCATTGTCTTTGCGACAATAAACCGGCAAAAATTGCATTATATCCTGCAAAAATACAATCAATGATCAAACTCTACTCAACCCAAACTTGTTAAAAAAAATGATTTATGGAAAAAGTGAAAATACTCTGGGCTGATGATGAGATTGATCTGCTGAAGCCCCATATTATCTTTCTCGAACAAAAAGGATACGACGTCGAAACGTCGAACAATGGCGACGAAGCGCTCGACTTACTGAAATCCAATCATTTCGACATTGTTTTTCTCGACGAAAACATGCCGGGTCTTTCGGGCATCGAAACCCTTGAGCAAATTAAACTCGACTATCCGAATTTGCCGGTAGTGATGATCACCAAAAGCGAGGAAGAAAGCATTATGGAAGAAGCCATTGGCAGCAAAATTTCGGACTACCTTATCAAGCCAGTCAAACCCAACCAAATTCTGCTTTCGCTGAAGCGGAATCTTGAAAATCAAAAACTTGTGAGCGAAAAGGCCACACTAAGTTACCAACAAGAATTTCGGCAAATCGGCATCGAGCTATCGAATAAATTAGATCACAACGAGTGGATTGAGGTATATAAAAAGCTAACACGCTGGGATATTGAGCTCGAAAAATCGCAGGACGAAGGCATTATGCAGGTGCTCAAAATGCAGCAAGACGAAGCCAATAATATGTTTTCGCGCTTCATTGAGCAAAGCTACCTTTCGTGGATTAACAACAAAACTGCCGACAAGCCGGTGCTTTCGCATACCCTCATTCGCGACAAAGTGCTGCCACGTTTAGAAAACAGCGATAAACCCTTGTTTTTCATTTTGATTGACAACCTGCGTTACGACCAATGGAAAACCATTCAGCCACTTATTGAAGAATCGTTCCGTATCGAGGCCGAAGACCTGTATTACAGCATTTTGCCCACAACTACCCAATACGCGCGCAATGCCCTTTTTGCCGGGCTGATGCCCACCGAAATCAAAAAGAAATACCCCAAATACTGGCTCGACGAAGAAGACGAAGGCACAAAAAACCAGTTCGAAGCCGAACTTTTGGCCGAACAGTTGCGCCGTTATGGCAAAGACATCAAGTTTTCGTATAACAAGATACTCAACCTGAATGCCGGCAAGAAATTGGCCGAAAATATGGCCAATCTCATGTCGAACCGCCTCAACGTTATTGTCTATAATTTTGTTGACATGCTTTCGCATGCCCGCACCGAAATGGAGATGATACGCGAACTTGCCGAAAACGAAATGGCTTACCGTTCGCTCATGCTCAGCTGGTTTAGGCACTCGTCTTTGTACGACATCATCCGCTTTATCGCCTCCAAAAAGTGCGACATCATTGTTACAACCGACCATGGCTCGGTATATGTAAAAGATCCTGTAAAAATCCTTGGCGATCGGGCGGTAAACACAAACCTTCGTTACAAATACGGCAAAAGCTTGAATTACAACGCAAAAGAAGTGTTTGAGGTTAAAAACCCCGAAGATGCCTTTCTGCCGCGGCTCAACGTAAGTACGGCCTATGTTTTTGCCCGCAACAACGACTTTTTCGCTTATCCCAACAATTACAACCATTACGTAAACTACTACCGAAACACGTTTCAGCATGGCGGCATTTCGATGCAGGAAATTGTGATACCGGTAGTTTACCTTAAAGCAAAATGACAAAACAGCTTTTTGAGGTAAAGCAGCTCAATGAGCTGCCAAAAGTTGCCAAAGCGCTTATCGAATTGCTTAAACAGGCGCCGGTAATGGCATTTTATGGCGAAATGGGCGCCGGAAAAACCACCCTTATCAACGAAATGTGTCGGCAACTTGACATCATCAACCAGGCCTCGAGCCCCACTTTTTCGTTAGTAAACGAATACAGCAACAGCAATGGCCTTACTGTCTATCACTTTGATTTTTACCGAATTAACCGATTAGAAGAAGCCTACGACATCGGATACGAAAATTATTTTTACAGTGGTTATCCCTGCCTGATTGAGTGGCCCGAAAAAATCGAGCAACTTTTGCCCGAAACTTTCGTAAAAGTATTAATTGTGGATACGGGTACGTTGCCCGAAGGCCGTAAAATAGAAGCCGAAACCCGCCACCGTTAAATTGCTGTTTCTTATAACTTTATGTACGACGGTAATCAATACATGCATTTTGCAGGAAAAACAAGCCTGATGTCAATGCCGGAAATGCTCGGAATTAAACACGAGTCGAGAAATATCAGCATAGGCATTCCGCTCGAACTTTCACCCAACGAAAACCGCATTGCATTGATACCGAGCGCGGTAAAGCTGCTTGTGAATCGTGGAAATCGTGTCCTGATCGAGAAAAATGCAGGCGAAAGGTCGTTTTTTAGCAATCAGGAATACGCCGATGCCGGAGCCGAAATAATGGATTCGCATGAGGCCGTTTTCAATGCCGGCATCATCCTGAAAGTTGCGCCGCCCACAAGCGATGAGATTGAGTTTTTAAACAAAAGACAATGCCTTATTTCGGCGCTTAATCTGCCAACCCGGCCGAAAGATTATTTCAACCAACTCATCAACCGCAAGGTAACCGCATTTGCTTTTGAGCAAATTCAGGACAAAACGGGAGCCTTGCCGCTTGTGAAAGCCATGAGCGAAATTATTGGCAATGCAAGCATGCTCATTGCGGCCGAATACCTCTGTCATCCGCAATACGGCAAGGGGGTTATGCTGGGAGGTTTTCCGGGTGTTTCGTCCACCGAAGTTGTGATCATCGGCGCAGGCACCGTTTCAGAATTTGCAGCAAGGGTTGCACTTGGTTTAGGCGCTTCGGTAAAGGTTTTCGACAGCACAATATACAAGCTGCGCAATCTTCAAGATAAATTTGGGCAACGCATTAACACTTCGATATTCCAGCCAGACCTTATCGAAAAAGCATTAGCTACCGCCGATGTGGTAATTGCCGCCAAACATTCGTCAGAAGGAGTTTCGTCGTGTTTTATTCCCGAATCAACCGTTCGGAAAATGAAAGCCGGAGCCGTGATCATTGATGTAAGCATTGACCAAGGAGGTTGCTTCGAAACTTCGAGAGCCACCAACCATCAAAACCCTGTGTATCAGCTTCATGATATAACGCATTATTGCGTTCCCAACATTGCATCCAAGGTGCCGCATACTGCTTCAACCTCGTTTAGCAACTTTTTTGGCTCGTTGCTGCTCGAAATTGCCGAGAGAGGCGACCTAAGCAGCAGTTTGGCTACCAATCCCGGGCTGGCTAAAGGAGCCTATATCTTCAACGGCATACTCACCAATGAGCAAATCAGCAAAAAATACGATCTCCCCTTCCAGCTTCTCGATCTTTTGCTTCCGGCCTTCTTATAAATAAAAAGAAATTTTCGATCCGCTTAAACTTACCCATCATGCGATATGGGTTGTTTGGCTATTTTTGCATCAACGCATTTATATTCTGATGAACGAGCAACCGGTTTTATTTGAAGACGAAGCTGCCGCTTTCCTTCGGCAAAGGCTGCTTGATTGCAAAGCCAAAAAATCAGCAGTTTTTGTACTTACCGATACCCATACGCACGCACATTGCCTTGCTGTGCTTAACGATCTTGCCAAAAATAAGCTTGACGAAACAGTAATTTTAACCGTAAAAGCCGGCGAAAAATACAAATCGCTTGCATCAGCACAAAAGATATGGCAGCAACTTACTGATTATCAAGCTAAAAGAGATGCCGTATTAATCAATCTGGGGGGCGGAACCCTTAGCGATTTGGGATGTTTTGCGGCTTCATGCTACAAACGCGGTATCAGCTGCATTAACATCCCCACCACCCTCTTAGGCATGATTGATGCGGCCATCGGGGGCAAAACCGGAATCAACTTTCGTCATTTCAAAAATCATATCGGAAGTTTTTATCCACCAGAAAAAGTGTTGATTTTTACTCGTTTCCTAAACAGCCTGCCTCATAGTGAGATGCTATCGGCTTCGGGCGAAATTTTGAAATACGGATTTATTGCCCAAGCCGACTTCCTTGAAAAAACTCTGCCCTTCCGCTCCGAATCGCAGGCCTGGCTGCCATTTATTACCGGCTGCGCCAACATTAAAACCCACATAACTCAGGCCGATCCCTTAGAAAAAAACAAGCGAAAAATCCTAAATTTCGGCCATACGGTTGGGCACGCCTTTGAAACACTTGCACTTAGCAACGGAAAACATTTGGCCCATGGCCGGGCAGTGGCATGCGGCATGGTGGTTGAGTTATTCCTGTCGTACCGCCATTATGGGCTATCGAAAGAACACCTCGACGCCTATGTTTTGCAATGGAAAAAGCTATTTAAACCTTTCCGTTTTACCCATTCCGATATTGAAAAGCTGATTGACTTTATGGCTCACGACAAAAAAAACGCCGGCCAAAGCCTTCTTTTTGTGTTGATTGAAAAACCGGGCCAAGCCGGATACAATATCGAAATTGAACAAAAATCGGTTTACGAAAGCCTTGAATTTTACTTGGACTGCATTAACAATGGATCTGATAATTCGTAGCCACAATCCGTCTTTTCGGGGGGAGGTTGAGCTTCCTTACAGCAAAAGCATCAGCAACAGAGCATTGATGATTCAGGCTTATGCGCAAAAAGACGAAATTGAAATTGACCGGCTTTCGGATGCCGACGACACCCGCCTATTGCAAAAAAACCTTGAGCAGATTTTTGCTCACAATCATCCCCACAACGCATTAACCATTGACTGTGGCAATGCAGGAACTGTTTTTCGTTTTTTAACCACGCTATTGGCTTCGCGCCCCGGCCTTTGGCTGCTTAGCGGCAGCCCGCGCATGAAAGAGCGACCTGTAGCTAATTTGGTCGAAAGCCTCCGGCACTTAGGCGCCGATATTAAATATGCCCAAACAAATGGTTTTCCGCCCTTAAAAATCAGCGGAAAAACGCTCGAAGGCGGAAAAACAAGCGTTAGCATGGACAAGAGCAGCCAGTTTGCCTCGTCGCTTGTGATGGCAGCGCCTAACTGGAAAAACGGCCTTGAGCTAAAACTCGAAGGCAGAATGACCTCACTTCCCTACCTCAAAATGAGTTTGGAGCTTATGCGACAGGCCGGCGCCACCATTAAAGAAGACGAAAACTGTATTTTTATTTCTCCAAAGCCATACCATAAAACAATGCTTAAAGCCGAAGCCGACTGGAGCTCAGCTGCTTTCTGGTTCGAGCTTGTGGCGCTAAGCAAAGGGGGCAGCCTGCTATTGAAAGGCTTAAGCACCGAAAGCTTGCAAGGCGATAGCGAAATGGTTTCCATGTTTGCGCAACTCGGCGTAAAAACCAATACGCACAACGGAGGGCTGCATTTAAGCCAAATAACGCGAAAAGCATCTGCCCTGCATTTCGACCTTAAACACCAGCCCGATATGCTGCCGGCATTAGCCGTTTGCTGCGCAGGGCTGGGTTGCGATGCACAGTTTAGCGGCCTTGCCAATCTGGCGCACAAAGAATCGGATCGCACGGCAGCACTGCAAGCCGAATTGGCCAAATTTGGAGTTGATTTTTTGAAACACGACAACGACACTTTTTTCCTCAACGCCTCAAAAATAAAAAAAGCTGAGCCGCTGAAAAACTTGAGCTTAGCCACCTAT
The DNA here is from genome assembly GCA_964470665.1 of uncultured Lentimicrobiaceae bacterium. Classification (GTDB taxonomy): domain Bacteria; phylum Bacteroidota; class Bacteroidia; order Bacteroidales; family F082; genus JALNZU01. Next base: position 1,022 of record CAYYDS010000058.1, on the reverse strand, counting down.
AACGATCACCGCTTAGCCATGGCATTTGCACCGTTAGCATTGGTTTTCACACACATCGAAATAGAAAAAGCAGATGTGGTTTCAAAGTCGTATCCCCGTTTTTGGGAGGCGCTGGCTGCCACAGAAGCCGTGAAGCTTCTTTCAATGCCGGAAAACAAATAAACAGGGCTTCTTTTTTTCCAACGATTGGGTTATCTTTGCCAATCAAAAAGCGCAAAATGACGGTTGATCTTTTCATTCCCTGCTTTGTTGACCAGTTTTACCCCCAAACCGGCGTCAACATGATGAAAATACTGCGAAAAGCCGGTGTTGACATTCATTACAACCCCGAACAGAGTTGCTGTGGACAAATGGCTTTCAACAGCGGGTTTTGGGATGAGGCCAAAGCACTTGGCGAAAAATTCCTAAAAGATTTTCCAAACGACAGGGCTGTTGTAGGCCCTTCGGCATCGTGCACCGCTTATGTGCGAAATTCGTATGAAAAATTGTTTCACAATACATCTAATCACTTGGAATTCAAAAGGTTGATTAGAAACATATATGAATTGACCGACTTTTTGGTAAACAAGCTCGGCGTAATTGATTTTGGTGCACGTTTTGAACATAAAGTAACTTTTCACGACAGTTGTGCCGGCCTGCGCGAATACAACCTAAAAAACGAGGCGCGGATGCTGCTCTCTAAAGTAAAGGGAATCAGCCTTGTAGAAATGGAAGAGCGGCATGTGTGTTGTGGGTTTGGAGGCACTTTCAGCATTAAAAACGAAGCCATTTCGGTAGCCATGACCGAGCAAAAAATACAACATGCCATAGATACCGAGGCGGAATTTATCGTTTCGACCGACCTTTCGTGCCTGATGCAACTGCAGGCCTACGTCAACAAATATAATATCCCGATAAAAACGATCCACATTGCCGACATTCTGGCCTCGGGCTGGTAAATTCTACACAATGAAAAATAAAAAAAACGGGTATATTAGACAAAAGTGATGCTTTTTTTTAGGACATCAGTTCAAGTGGACAAA
>CAYYDS010000057.1:4410-13885 GCA_964470665.1 uncultured Lentimicrobiaceae bacterium | reverse complement strand
AAAGGCGAACATTGCTCCATTGCCAGCGAAGTGCCGCTGCGCCGCAACGATAAGGTTTATAAATTGGTGGATGCCCGAAAGAATGATGCGGATGGCAATCAAAACGTTACCGACTGAACAAATGACTTTTACAATGGTTTTACCTATGCCCGGTAAAGCATAAAGGCAAAAATACCTACCTTTGCACCCGCTTAATTATCATGTGATTGTAAACGCCATTTTTCATGAACGAAACCAATAACGACAACATATTAGACCAGGTAACCTCCGGCGAATACAAATACGGTTTTTTCACCGATATTGAAACCGAATATGCTCCGGTGGGGCTTACCGAAGATACCATTCACTTTATTTCGGCAAAAAAAGATGAGCCCGAATGGATGCTCGAATTCAGGCTGAAAGCCTTCAGGCATTGGAAAACGCTCGAGGAGCCGGATTGGGCGCACCTCAACTATCCGAAAATAAACTATCAGGATATCATTTATTATGCAGCGCCAAAGAAAAAGAAGGAGTTGGCCAGCCTCGACGAAGTTGATCCCGAACTGCTCGATACCTTCAACAAACTTGGAATTTCGCTCGAAGAGCAAAAAATGCTTTCCGGTGTTGCCGTTGACGCGGTAATTGACAGCGTATCGGTAAAAACCACTTTTCAGGATACACTGGCCAAACACGGCATTATTTTCAGCTCGTTTAGCGAGGCCGTGCGAAATCACCCCGAACTGATCAAAAAATACATGGGCATGGTGGTGCCTTATACCGACAACTATTTTGCGGCGCTCAATTCGGCTGTCTTCAGCGATGGCTCTTTTTGTTACATCCCCGAAGGCGTGCGCTGTCCGCTCGAACTTTCAACCTATTTCCGCATCAACGCGGCCAATACCGGCCAGTTTGAGCGTACTCTTATTGTGGCCGAAAAAGGCAGTTATGTTAGCTACCTCGAAGGCTGTACGGCACCTCAACGCGATGAAAATCAGCTACATGCTGCTATAGTTGAAATTATTGCAATGGATAATGCCGAAGTAAAATACAGCACCGTACAAAACTGGTATCCGGGCGATAAAGAAGGGCTGGGCGGAGTGTATAACTTTGTTACCAAGCGCGGATTGTGCAAAGGCATCAGATCCAAAATATCCTGGACGCAAGTGGAAACAGGCTCATCCATCACCTGGAAATACCCAAGCTGCATTCTGCAGGGCGACAATTCAATTGGCGAGTTTTATTCGGTAGCCGTAACCAACAACTTTCAACAGGCCGACACCGGCACCAAAATGGTGCATATTGGCAAAAACACCCGAAGCACCATTGTATCCAAAGGCATCTCGGCCGGAAAGAGCAACAACAGCTACCGCGGATTGGTTAGGATATTGCCCCGCGCAACCAATGCCCGCAACTTTTCGCAGTGCGACTCCTTGCTGCTGGGCGACAAATGCGGAGCGCATACCTTCCCTTATATAGAAGCCAAAAACGAATCGAGCATTGTTGAACACGAAGCTACAACGTCCAAAATTTCGGAAGATCAACTCTTTTATTGTCGCCAGCGCGGCATTGATACCGAAAAGGCTATCGGCTTGATAGTTAATGGATACGCCAAAGAAGTATTGAATAAATTGCCCATGGAATTTGCTGTTGAAGCCCAAAAGCTTTTGGCAATTACCCTCGAAGGTAGTGTTGGATAATTAAACATCAAAAAAAATAGATCATTACATATTATGCTGCTCAATATCAAAAACTTACACGTCGAAATAGCCGGAAAACAAATCCTAAAGGGGCTTAACCTGGGCATCAATAAAGGCGAAGTGCATGCCATAATGGGGCCAAACGGCACGGGCAAAAGCACACTGGCTGCTGCAATTACCGGGCGCGATGGATACGAGATCACCGAAGGGGAAATCTGGTATAAAGACGTCAATATCTTAGACAAATCGCCCGATGAAAGGGCGAATATGGGTATTTTCCTGAGTTTTCAATATCCGGTAGAAATACCGGGTGTAAGCATGACCAATTTCATGCGAACAGCACTCAATGCCAAACGCGAATTCAACGATCAGCCACCCATTGCTGCCGGCGAGTTTCTGAAACTAATGGAAGAAAAGAAGAAATTAGTCGAAATCCACTCCAAACTTACAAATCGCTCGGTAAACGAAGGCTTCTCGGGAGGCGAAAAAAAGCGCAACGAAATTTTTCAAATGGCGATGCTCGACCCCACAATGGCCATACTCGACGAAACCGATTCGGGCCTTGATATTGACGCGCTGCGGGTTGTGGCCAACGGTGTGAACCAATTGCGAACCAACGAAAATGCCTTCCTCGTGATCACCCACTATCAGCGTTTGCTCGAATACATTGTCCCCGATTTTGTTCATGTATTGTTCGACGGCAAGATCATTAAAACCGGCGGCAAAAACCTTGCCCTTGAGCTCGAAGCCAAAGGATATGAATGGATTAAAGAGCAACATCTTGTTTAAAAATCATGGACAACCCAATCACCGATTCCTTAGATCAATTGCTTATTGGCCAGTACGAGGCCAACGAAAACCGGCTTCTCGCTCACGATAGCGAAAAAGTAAAAGCCTTGCGCAAAGCACATTTTAAGCATTTTACTGAAAATGGATTTCCGGATTCCGGCATGGAAAAATGGCGCTTTACGGACATTGAAAGCGTTTTAGATCAGCCGTTTGTGCACGAATTGGAATATGAAAAACCCTCGCAAAACATACATGACATCTTTCGTTGCGAGGTGCACAACTTTCAGGCCGAGATCATATCGGTTTTAAACGGATGGTATTTAAGCGAAAAAACCGGCCTTATCACCAATAGCGAAGGAGTTGTTTATGGCTCCATCAAAGAGGCTAAAAAGGCTATGCCCGATCTCTTTAATCGCTATTTTGGCGAGGCCGCACATAGCAACGACAATAGTTTTGTAAGCATCAACACTGCCATGGCGCAGGATGGCGTATTTATCTATGTGCCAAAAGGCGTAGAAGCCAGGCGCAGCCTTCAAATCATCAAAATGGTAAACCACAAAGGACCAACCTTTGTGCAAAGCCGACAATTGGTTATTCTCGAAGAAAACAGCAGCCTGAGCCTGATGCACTGCGACGACTCGATCAATCATCAACCCGCTTTGATTAATACGGTTACGGAAATCTTTGTTGGCCCAAACGCACATTTGGAGCTCTACAAACTTCAAAACCTGAACGACGAAACGGCGCTGATCAACTCAACTTTTATCCGGCAGATGGAAGACAGCACGGTGAAAACCAACGCCCTCACTTTTAATTGTGGACTTGTCCGAAACAACATCGAAGTTGCCCTAAACGGCAAAGGCGCCCACGCCGATGTGTTAGGCCTCTATCTGATGGATAGAAAACAGCATGTGGATAACCAAATACACGTTTTGCACAATGAGCCGCATTGCACAAGCAACGAGCTTTTCAAAGGGATACTCGACGACGAAGCTTCGGCCGTATTCAACGGATATATTTTTGTGGCAAAAGACGCACAGAAAACGGAGGCTTTTCAAAACAACCGGAATATCCTGATCAAACCCACTGCTACCATCAACAGTATGCCATTTCTCGAAATTTATGCTGACGATGTGAAATGCAGCCACGGAGCCACTATTGGCCAGCTCGATCAGGAAGCCATGTTTTACCTGCGTCAGAGGGGTATCAGCCAGGCCAATGCACGGCTGCTTTTGATGTATGCCTTTGCAGCCGATGTGATCAACGCCATCAGCATCGAAGGTTTGCGCAGCCGCATTGACGATATGGTGAAAAAACGCCTGCGCGGCGAGCTTTCGGTTTGCGAAACCTGTGTGTTGCATTGCGGCACGCCCGAAAAGGAATACCATTTTGATATTGACCTGTCGAAACTTTAAACAGGCAAACCTATGATTGATGTTGTAGCCATTCGAAAACTGTTTCCTGCACTGCACCAAAAGGTGTATAACAAACCTTTGGTGTATTTCGACAATGCAGCCACAACCCATAAGCCCGAAGTTGTTATTCAACGGATTACGGATTATTATCGAAGCGAAAACAGCAATATTCATCGGGGCGTGCATTACCTTAGCCAGCGGGCAACCGAAGCTTTCGAACAAGCGCGAAGCTATATAGCCGACCTGTTTAATACCGCAAAACCACACGAAATAATCTTTACCAAAGGTGCAACCGAAGCAATCAATTTGGCAGCCCAATCGTTTGGAAAGCTAGTGATGAAGCCGGGAAGCAAAATTTTGATTACGGCCATGGAACATCACAGCAATGTTGTGCCGTGGCAGCAGCTTTGCCGCCAATACAACGGAACTCTGCTTGTGGCGCCAATGGACGAAAACGGGCAGCTCATTTTGGATGAATTTATCCGACTCCTCGATCAAAAACCTGTAATGCTTGCGGTGGCACACACTTCCAACGCGTTGGGAACCATCAATCCGGTAAAGGAAATGGTGCGCTTAGCACACGAACGCAACATACCGGTTTTGGTTGATGGCGCACAGGCCATTGCGCATTCAGCCGTTGACTTGCAAGAGATTGACTGCGATTTTTTTGCCGCTTCTGCACATAAAGCCTATGGCCCAATGGGCGCCGGTTTTCTTTATGGAAAAGAAAAATGGTTAAACGACATGCCTCCCTATCAGTATGGCGGCGAAATGGTGGATAAAGTAAGTTTTGAGGAAACCACTTTCAATAGCCTCCCATTTAAATTTGAAGCCGGAACACCAAACGTTGAAGCTGTTTTGGGGATGGAAGCCGCTTTTCGGTTTATTCAAAATGTTGGATATGAACATATTGCATCGCACGAAGCTGAGCTTTTAAATTATGCAGGCGCAGAATTAGCCAAAATAGCTGACATCCGCTTTTTTGGTCAGGCAAAAGAAAAGGCTTCCGTTATCTCATTCCTGATCGGAAATATTCACCCTTTCGATTTGGGCACTTTACTCGATAAAATGGGGGTAGCTGTGCGCACCGGCCATCATTGTGCCCAGCCGGTTATGGACTATTTTCAGATACCGGGAACCGTGAGGGCTTCTTTTGCCCTTTACAACACAAAAGAGGAAATTGATACTTTTGTGTCGGCCATTAAAAAGGCCGTAACGATACTTTCGTGATAGAAAAAGAATTTTACGACATGGAAATCAGTGAGATACAAAATAAAATTGTTGAAGAGTTTTCTACATTCGACGATTGGTTTGATAAATACAACCTGCTTGTGGAAATGGGAAAAGACCTCCCGCTCATTGATGCGCGCTATAAAACCAACAACCATCTGATTAGCGGATGCCAGTCGAAAGTATGGCTTCATGCCGCTTTTGAAGACGGGAAGGTCATATTTACGGCCGATAGCGATGCCGTCATCACCAAAGGCATAATTAGCCTTTTAATTCGGCTCTATTCGGGGCAAAAACCCGACGATATACTCAGCAGCGACCTCGCTTTTCTCGATCAAATAGGCCTAAAGGAGCAATTATCGCCCAACCGCTCAAACGGGCTGCTTTCCATGATAAAACAGATGAAACTTTACGCTCAGGTTTTTAAGCTCAAGGCAGAATCGGAGCCAAAGTCAAAAAGCTAATCCACAGAAATCATTTTGCCCGATCTGAAAACACTTAAACTTTCTTTTTTATTTGTGCTGTTTCCGGTTTTGCTTTTTGCACAAAAGGCAGGCACAATAACCGCTCCCGCCAAAATCTCGAAAGATGAAAAGCGGATTAAGATCTTTCTGGGCGGAAGTATTGAAATGGGAAAAGCCGAAAACTGGCAAAAATGGGTGGAAGAGCAACTGTCTGATCAGCAGGTAGTGCTGCTTAACCCCAGACGCAACGACTGGAATGATGACTGGAAGCCAAATGCCGACAATCCCCATTTCAGAGAACAGGTAGAATGGGAGTTGGAAGCCTTAGAAAGCGCCGATATCATAATGATGTATTTTGCGCCCAATACCCTGAGCCCCGTCAGTATGCTTGAGTTAGGCTTATATGCGCGGACAGGCAAACTTATGGTAGTTTGCCCCGAGGGTTTCTGGCGCAAGGGAAACGTAGATATTGTGAGCGAAAGATATCAGATCAGCATTTTCGAATCTCTTGAAGAACTGATTGGCGCGTTGAAAATTAAAATTGCCGGCTTCAACTAATTCGCTATCGGGCACAGGCTTTTTTCGGTTTTGCATAAAATTTCCGGAAACAATCTTTTTCCGAAGAATCTTATTTTATTCGCATCAACATCGAGATTTCGGCCGAAGTAAGATGGCGAAACTTTCCGCGCGGCAGATCGAGTTTTGTGAGGCCTCCCAGCATAACCCTGTCTAATTTAACAACCTGATATCCAAGGTGCTCGAAGATTCGGCGAACAATACGGTTTTTGCCCGAATGAATTTCGATGCCAATCTCTTTTTTGCTTTCGTCTTTGTTTACATAGCTTATGGCATCCACCTCGGCCCGGCCGTCTTCAAGCTCAAGGCCTTCGACAATTTGCAAAAGATCGTTTTTTGTGAGCACCTTGTCGAGGAATACGTGATAGAGCTTTGTCACGCCGTGTTTGGGGTGCATCATTTTTTTTGCCAAATCGCCATCGTTGGTCAAAAGCAGCAAGCCCAGGGTATTGCGGTCGAGTCGCCCAACCGGATAAATGCGTTCTTCGCAGGCGGTTCGCACCAGCTCCATCACCGTTTTACGGTTAAAAGGATCATCGGAGGTGGTGATGTAACCTTTAGGTTTATTGAGCAGCACATAACGAAGTTTTTCGCGTCGTAGGGTTTGCCCGCCATAGTTCACCTTGTCGTAGATGCTTACCTTGGTACCCAATTCGGTAACGATTACCCCGTTTACGCTTACGGTTCCGGCCTTAATGAGCTCGTCGGCTTCGCGACGCGAACAAATGCCGGCATCGGCCAAATATTTGTTTAGGCGGATAATTTCTCTTTTATCGGTTTTAGAGCGGCCATGCGAAGTTTTGTCTATTGCGATAATTCTGCGACGACGCGGCTTCCATTCGCGTTGCTCGGAATCAGGCCGGTTGGGGAGGTCTGTCCGGTCTTTGATTTCGGTGTTTTTTGGTTTCTCTTGGCGATGAGCCGAAAAGCTTTTTCGTTCGAAATCGGGTTTTTTCCGTTCGAAATCGGGTTTTTTCCGTTCAAATCCCGTTGAAGCTCTTTCTTCGCGAAAGCTTCTTTCCGGTTTTACAGGCCTGCTTCTTTTGCCTGCTTCGGTTTCGGGCGTTTGCTTGCCAAACCTCCTGTTTTCATCGGCCGGCCGGCTTTTTGATGGTCGGGCCATATTGCCCGATGAGGGCCTGCCCGAACGCTCGCCATAATTTTTACGGGTACCGCTTTTGGGGGTGTTTTCGGATTTTGCTTCGCGATCGTACGATTTGCCAGGTCTGGCCGGTTTTTCCGAAGCATCACTGCTTTTGCCATAACGCCTTTTTGGCGCAAAGCCCTCCGAATCAGAATATTTTCTCTCGGTTTGCGTCCTTTTGCGGGGTTCACGTTTTTTGCCCGGCTCTTTTTCGCTCATTGTCAGATATTTTGGGCGGCAAAGATACAGCAATTTGTGTTTACGACTAACGGACGAAAGCGCTTCTTTTTTATGAAAAATGACTTCGTAAAAACGGATAGAAAACCGAAGGCAACGAATTACGGAAAGTTGTACTTTTGACTTCCATTAAAAGAAATTCATTATGCCGATCTATTTCAGGCTGTTGAGCGAAAGTTTTCGTTTTGCAGTAACGGCTTTGATGGCCAACAAGGTGCGAACTTTTTTGTCGCTGCTGGGCATCACCATCGGAATCTTTTCGATTATTGCTGTTTTTTCGGTTTTCGATAGCTTGGAAAATTCCATCCGAAGCAATATTAACTCTTTGGGAAACAATGTTTTATTTATTCAAAAATGGCCATGGGCCATGGGTGGATCCGACTATCCCTGGTGGAAATATTGGCAGCGGCCCGAAGCAAGTCTGCGCGATTTGGCCGAACTTGAAAAACGCACCCAAACCGTTCAGGCCTTTGCATTTATGACTGGCGACAACAAAAGCGTGAGCGCCGGATCGGCAGTGGTGGAAAATGTTTCGGTAAACGGAGTTTCGCACGATTATGCCGAAGTAATGCCTTTCGATTTGGAATCCGGACGTTATTTTACGCCACAGGAATCGGCAACGGGAAGAGCAGTTGTTATTTTGGGCGCCGAAGTGGCCGAAAATCTGTTTCCTGATAGCGATCCATTAGGCCAAAGCGTGAAAGTGTTTGGACTGAAATTAGATGTGATCGGCTTGTTGAAAAAAGAAGGGCAAAATATGTTTGGCGGCGACAACGACAAGTCGGCACTTATTCCGGTAAAATTTGCCCGCAACGTGATGGATCTTCGTAGTGGAACCACTATCGTAGCCAAGGCTAAACCCGGAATTAGCAACGGCGAGATGAAAGACGAACTCATTGGCGTTATGCGCTCTATCCGAAAAATAAAACCGGCAGCCGAAGACAATTTTTCTATCAATGAGATGGATTTGATTAATAAATCATTCGATCAGCTCTTTTCGGTTATCGCCATTGTTGGCTGGATCATTGGCGGGTTTTCGCTTTTAGTGGGCGGATTTGGCATTGCCAACATCATGTTTGTTTCGGTAAAAGAACGCACCAGCCAAATAGGAATTCAAAAGTCGCTGGGAGCAAAAAATTATTTTGTACTCCTCCAATTTTTATTCGAGGCTGTTTTCTTAGCTATATTGGGCGGCATTGTTGGGCTGCTTATCGTTTTAGCTTTGAGCATTGCAGTGAGCCAAGCAACTTCGTTTACCTTAACGCTCAGCCTGAAAAATATTTTGCTGGGCATTTGTGTTTCGGGCATTATTGGCTTGTTTTCGGGCTTTTTGCCGGCTTGGTCGGCCTCCAAATTGGACCCGGTAGAAGCTATGCGCTCCAATTTTTAATAAGCAGCCGCTGATGTGGCCTTTTTATTGAAGAAAACCCCTCTTTTTTTTGCAAATAAAAACTAGCGGCATCAGCCAATACACTCTATTTCATGGATTTGACTTTAATACCTTTTTCAAATCATGCGAAAGCGTTTTCATTATTATTGAAAAATCCTACAAACCGCTAAAAAAACTTTTAATTCCATCCGAAAGTTTCTATCTTTACAGATTAAACAAATTGCGAATGGCTAATAGGTGGGTACTAAAGCAACAAGGTGATAATGAGGTAATAGAGAAGTTAAAAGAGGCATTAGGGGTTGATGGCAATATTGCAAATCTGCTTGCTCAGAGGGACATAAAAACTTTTGAGGAAGCGCGATATTTTTTTCGGCCTGATTTTGATCAACTTCACGACCCTTTTCTGATGAAAGATATGGATAAAGCCGTTGATCGCGTGTTGGATGCCATAAAAGAAAATCAGAAAGTGCTTATTTACGGCGATTACGACGTGGACGGAACCACTTCGGTGGCTTTGGTTTATTCCTATTTAAAGAATTTTTTGAAAAAGAAAA
>CAYYDS010000057.1:0-4400 GCA_964470665.1 uncultured Lentimicrobiaceae bacterium | reverse complement strand
CCGCTACGACGAAGGCTACGGAATATCTTATAAAGGAATTGATTATGCGTTTGATAACGGCTTTAAATTAGTCATTGCGCTCGATTGTGGAATCAAAGCCGTTGAAAAAATAAATTATGCCAACGAGCGCAAGGTTGATTTTATTATTTGCGACCACCATCGCCCGGGCGACGAACTTCCGGATGCGGTGGCCGTGCTCGACCCCAAACGCAACGATTGCAATTACCCATTTAAAGAACTTTCGGGTTGCGGAGTTGGATTTAAATTAATCTCTGCGCTGGCCGGCAAGCTGGGCGAACCCTTCGAAAGGCTTAAACCCTATCTCGATTTTGTGGCCATCAGCATTGCGGCCGATATCGTTCCGATAACGGGCGAAAACCGCTTGCTCTCGCATTACGGCCTTCACCTCATCAATACCAACCCCAGGCCGGGGGTAGAAGCTGTGCTTGCTTTTTCGCAGGTTATGCGTCGCGCAGATCACAAACCCGGCGAATTGGTTTTCAACAGAGAACTAACAATCAGCGATTTGGTGTTTTTAATAGGCCCACGCATCAATGCCGCCGGAAGGATTGAAAAGGCCAGCGATAGTGTGCGCCTGCTGTTGACCGAAAAAATGAGCCACGCCAATAAATTGGCGAGCGCCATAAACGAACTCAATACCGAAAGGCGGAGTTTGGATAACACCATCACCGAAGAAGCCTTAGCCATGATTGAAGGCAATCCCGAACTGAAAAATGCCAAAAGCACCGTGCTTTTCAACGAAAGCTGGCACAAGGGGGTAATTGGTATTGTGGCCTCACGCCTTACCGATCATTATTATCGTCCGACAATCATCCTCACGCGTTCCAACAACCTCATTACCGGTTCGGTGCGCTCGATCAAGCATTTTGATGTGTACGATGCGATTGACCACTGTGCTGAATTGCTGGAGCATTTTGGCGGCCATAAATACGCTGCCGGCCTCTCGATGAGGCCCGAAAACCTCGATAAATTTAAGACGAAATTCAATGAGTATGTAAGCAATACGATTGATAATGAAATACTTATCCCTGAAATAGAAATAGACATCCTGATTAATTTCGATGAAATTACACCTAAATTTTTGCGTATTCTGAAACAGTTTGCGCCCTTTGGCCCGGGCAATATGTCGCCTATTTTTCGTACCGACGGGGTTGTTGATACCGGCAAGAGCAAAATGGTGGGCGATAAAAAACACCTGAAACTCGAGCTCAAACAGCCCGACTACTCACACGAACCATTTCCGGCCATCGCTTTTCATCAGGGCTATCATTTTAACGATATCAAAGCCGGAAAGGCTTTTAGCGTTTGTTATCATTTAGAAGAAAACGAGTGGATGGGCAAGATAAACACTCAGATTAATGTAAAGGATATTCAGTTTTTCGATTAAAAGGCATTGACCGAGAGGCGCTTCTCAGTTAAAGTGATCCCATAATACCCTAATAATCAGAAAGATACCAAAAATAAAAAGTCCAACGCCGGCCACTTTATTAAACCATCCGATCACTTTCTGATTTAAAAAACGCTTGATGCTAAAAGCGGCATAGGCTTTGCCAATGTCGGTGAGAAAAACAGTGAGCAGAGTACCGCCAAAGAAATAGGTTAGCCTGAAACCATCGCCACCAAACCGCGCCGAAACACCCACCACAACGCCAATCCAGAATACCCACACAAATGGGTTTACGATGTTCATGAAAAAGCCCTTGGCGATATAAGTAAACCAACGCGGCCCTTTGATTTTAATTTGCAACTCGGGGTCTTCGGCTACTTCGGTTATTACCTTGCGTGTAAAGGTAACAAAACCAAAAATAAGCAAAATAATGCCGCCTGCAATGCCAAACCATAGGTAATTGCTGGGTTTTGTAATAATTTGAACGGCTCCCATCAGGCAGAGTACAACCATAAGGGTATCGTTGAGAAACACACCTAAAGCCAACAAAACTGCAGGCCAAAAGCCACGGTGGATGCTGGTTTGAACCAATGAGAAAAAAGCAGGTCCAAAGCCAAAAAAAGTAGCAAGAGCTAAACCAAGTAATACGCCTTCAACCAAAATTCCCCACATGGTTTCGCAGTTTTCGGTTTTGTTATTATTTAGTTGTTGGGATTAGCTATTTCGTTCAAATAGTTTTTCCAGTCTTCAAAACGTTGCCCTTTGAGCACTCGGGGAAACTTATTGGCGCTGCCTTCTTTGCCCTGGCGTTTCATATAATCGTAAAACACCTTGGAGGGCAGCACCTCGATGAATATTTCCGGAATGGCTTCGGTGCGCTCGACCATATAGTCGTCGTTAAGCACGTTTAGGTAGCCGTCAATTTTTTGCAGGGCTTCATTGGCGTCAAACACATCATCGCTTCCCAAATACCAGCGATGCGCAAACATTGATTCGTGCCGGAAACCCGTTACCGTAAACTCTTTTACGGTGATATTCATTTCGTCTTGCAACAGTTCTATGGCGCGGGTCATATTTTCGACCGAGAGGTGCTCGCCGCAAATACTTAAAAACTGTTTGGTGCGCCCGGTGATGATGATTTCGCACTTTTCGACGCTTGTAAACTTAATGGTATCGCCCACTAAATAGCGCCAGGCTCCGGCATTGGTCGAAAGCAGGAGGGCATATTCCATGTTTTCAACGGCATCTTTCAACGAAACGGTTTTTGGTTTTTGTACCATATTGCCATCTTCGTCAAAGTTTTCGGCATTGAAGGGGATAAACTCAAAATAAATGCCGTTATCCACAATCAGTTGCATAATGCGCTTGTCGAGCTTGGTTTGATAGGCAATATAACCTTCCGAAGCCAGATAGCTTTCGGAGTAAATAACGGGTTTGGAGAAGAGTTTTTCGAAACTTTTCTCATAAGGCGCAAACGATACGCCGCTATGCACATAAACCGTAAGGTTTGGCCAGATATCGTGTATGGTTTTGAGGTTGTATTCTTTGATAATGCGTTCGAGCAAAATTTGCACCCAGGCCGGTACGCCAACGATAACGCCGATATCCCATTGCGGCGCTTTTCTTACCATTTCGTTGAGCTTGGTTGCCCAATCGGTGGTTTTGCTGATGCGTCGACCGGGTTTATAGAAATGCTCAAACCAGAAGGGGAGGCTGGCTGCAGTGATGCCCGAAAGGTCGCCGGCAAAATAAGTTCCGTTGAATTGCAAGTGGGTGCTCCCGCCAATCATCAGCATCCCTTTTTCGTAAAAACGAACCGGAAAATCATATTTTGTGGTAGAAACCAATTGTCGGATACTGGCTTTTTTTATCGAAATCAACATTTCCTGAGTAATAGGGATGTGCTTGGATGATGCCTCGGAGGTGCCCGAGCTGAGGGCAAAATATTTTACCCGCCCGGGCCAGCTCACATAGGCTTCGCCGTTGAGCGCCCTGTACCACCATTGCTTATACATGGCATTGTAATCGAAAACCGGCACCCTGCGGGCAAACGCATCTTCGGTATTTTTGGCTTCTAAAATGGAATCAAAACCGTATTCTTCGCCAAAGGCCGTAAACTGGGCTTTGGTAAGAAGTTTTTTAAGCTGCCTTTTTTGCTCGGTAACGGGGTTGCTCTTGCGTTTTCGCAACTCGATAGGCAAATTGCGCAACTCGTACGCTTTTTTAATAATAGTACCTAAAATTGCCATAAGCGTTTTTGTTTTTCGCGGCAAAATTAGCAAAACATTTGTTTGTTTCGCCGGGGCCTAAATTAAGGCTGCACGCAAGGCACAGCCGGTGGAAAGTAACCTGGGTTTTGTAGTGTGAATTAACGGGTAAAACAAAAAAACACATGTAAAAAACTCCATATTAATTTGCTTAATATACAGATTAACAATGACATAAATACTACAAAGGCCAAAACATAAAAAAATTGTGAATTGCTTAACAAAAGCAAGCAATTGTTATCTTTGTAGCAATAAACAGAAACCGGTTAACGGTTCGGATAAACCTTAATTTTATAGCTTTACTACCATGATGTGGATGAATAAAATGATTGCCGGCATGTTGCCATATATGCCGAAAAATTTGGTTTGGATTTTTTCCAAACGTTATATTTCCGGAAAAAAAATTGAAGACGCCATACGTGTCAGCCGCGAGCTGAACGAGGCGGGAATGTTGGTTACCATTGACTTGCTGGGCGAGTTTATCACCGATTTGAAGCAAGCCGAAGACAACAAAAATCAATACCTGACTATTATCGAAACCATTGAAGCAGCTAAAATAAAAGGCAATTATTCGCTCAAACCTACCATGTTTGGGCTGTTGCTCGATACGGAAGTGTGCTACACCAATATCCGCGAAATTGTGGCTAAAGCTGCCGAGCACAATAATTTTGTGCGCATCGACATGGAAGATTCGCAATGTACCGACCGCGAGATTGCTTTGTACC
>CAYYDS010000056.1:0-13915 GCA_964470665.1 uncultured Lentimicrobiaceae bacterium | reverse complement strand
TCCCGACCGCGCGGACGCGTTCGGGACTGGGGTCGCGCCTTGCGGCGCTCCGCGGTATGGTCTCTCAATCCTCGGACATTTTTATAACAGCCCCGGAGTTAAAACCTCACTCCACGCGCAACGCCCCCGTTTCGCCTAAACGCGCGAGAAATCCCCGTCCTCGTGACCAGGAAAACGGCCGTTCCCTACGCCGCACCCGAGGCGGCTGCGGCTGAGGGCACTGCCCGTCTTCGTCGGGCACCGTTTTCCCCGGTCTCTCGGTCGGTCGCGCCTTACGGCTCACATGGGGCGCCACGCGTTCCGTTCAACAGCCCCCGGATAAGAGCCTGAAAAGCCCGTAAACCCGGCCTTTTCGGGGAGTTTTCCATAGTGTGGAAAACTCGCGGAAAAATTTTCCATAGCGTGGAAAAATCGTAAAAAAATCTTCCATACTATGGAAAATTCGACCTGTTTTTTCCACAGTGTGGAAAAATATTTTCCATAGCATGGAAAAACCCCAAAAAAGTTTTCCATACTGTGGAAAACTATCCCACCTCGTTCCAAATTTCCCTGTTGAGTTCGGCTTTCAACTTGTTCCCGTGCCCTTGGTCTGATAGAAATGCGGTGCATTCCGTGGTTGTTGGGTTGGTTTGCAGGAATTTTTCAATGTCGTTTGGATACAATGAGTCAGATACGCGGGCGAAGTTGATCGATCCAGCCATTCACAAGTGTGGCTGGACCGAAGATCTGATCCGCCGCGAGGAAACGGCCGGGGCAGTTGAGATCATCGGTGGCAAGGCCCGGCGTCGTTCAAGGGGGAGGGTTGATTACGTGCTGCGGGTTAAAATCAATCCAGAGACCCAGCCAGTCGCCATGGCGCTGATTGAAGCCAAAAAGGACACGCTGCCGCCGGGCCACGGTCTCGACCAGGCCAAGGGCTATGCCTCCTGCAAACGGCTCAATGTGCCTTTTGTTTTTTCATCCAACGGCCATCTGTTCGTCGAGTTTGACAATTTTACCGGGCTGACAAGTGCACCGCAGCCCCTGGCTGACTTTCCGTCACCGGAACAGCTTCGGGCCCGCTACGAGGAAAAGATGGGCTTTTCCCTGGCAACGCCGCAGGCAAAGCCGCTCCTGCAGCCCTACACGGGAGGAGAAGGCACCCGGCGCTATTACCAGGATGCCGCCATTCGGGCCGTATTCGAGAAGTTCGCTCGATGCTCTTTGGCGAAACAGCCCCAGCGGGCGTTACTTTCACTCGCCACCGGCTCCGGCAAAACGTTTATCGCGGTCAACCTGCTGAAACGCGCCGCCGATGCCGGGCAACTGAAGCGTGCACTTTTCGTTTGCGACCGTGATGAGCTGCGTTCCCAGGCGCTGCGGGCATTCCAGAATGTTTTTGGGGCCGATGCCGCTGAGGTGTATCGCAAGCCGGATGGCAGCAACAACGCCAAGAACGCCCGAATTCACATTGCCACCTATCAGACCCTTGGAATCGATACCGAAGACGGCGACGACAGCTTTCTGACCACCTTCTATCCCGAGAATTTCTTCACGCACGTTGTGATTGACGAGTGCCACCGGTCGGCTTGGGGCAAATGGTCAGAAGTTCTTACGCGCAATGCAGATGCTGCCCAGATCGGTTTGACCGCCACGCCGCGCCGATTGAAATGCAGCGAGGTCACCAACGAAGCCGAAGCAGACGCCCAAATCACTGCCAATAACGTGAAATACTTCGGTGAACCGGTCTATGAATACGACATGGCCCAGGCCATTGAGGACGGGTATCTGGCTGCTTGCGACATCGAGACCTTCGATCTTTTCCATGACAATAAAAAGGAGACCGAACGTGAAAGCGGGGTTTCACGCAAGGACTTGAAGGGCAAAAAGCTGACGGATGCGACGACCGGTCAACGGATGTCAGAAGCGGATGCAAAGACGCATTATCAAGCTATTAATCTGGATGACCGCTTGCTGATGCCTGAGCGGGTTGCCGCCATGTGCAAAGACCTGTTCGAACGGCTGCTTGCAACGGGCGGGCCGGAGCAGAAGACCATCATCTTCTGCGCCCGGGACCGGCACGCGGACGATGTCGCCACCGGCATGAACAACCTCTACGCCCAATGGTGCGCGGCTAACGGAAAAGAACGGCTGGAATCCTATGCCTTCAAATGCACGGCGGCGAGCAGCGGAAACGATCAACTCCCGGACCTTCGCGCCTCATCGCGCAGCCATTTCATCGCCACCACAGTGGACCTGTTGACCACGGGCGTGGACGTGCCTTGCGTCAAGAATATCGTTTTCTTCAAGTATCTCAAATCGCCCATTAGCTTCTACCAGATGGTCGGTCGCGGCACCCGGATTGATGAAGTGACCGGCAAGCTGATGTTCCGCGTCTACGACTATACCGACGCAACGCGCTTGTTCGGCGAAGAGTTCATCACCAAGCCACCCAGAAGCGGAGGCGGCGGGTCAGGACCAGAGCCCCCGCCGCCATCAGAGCCAACCATCAGTGTAGAGGGCTTTGACGTACATGTGACCCATGCGGGCAGCTTCATCGTCACCGACGTGGACGGCAAGGCCATGCCGGTTCCGATTGCCGAGTACAAGGCGCGGCTGGCAGCCCGGCTGGTCCAGGAAGCCCATACCCTTGATGATTTCCGCAAGGTCTGGGTAGATCCGCCGTCCCGAAAGGAACTGATTGATGCGCTGGTGACCTCGGGCTATTCGCCCTCCGTCATCCGCATGGTGGACGACAAGCAGGACTATGACCTCTACGACGTGCTGGCCGAGCTTGGCTGGGGCATGAACCCGCGCACCCGCCAGGACCGGGCACTTGCCTTCTCCTATAAGCATGAAGATTGGCTGAACGCCCTACCCAAGCCTGCCTGCAAGACCATCCGCGCCATTGCCGGTCAATTTGAGCGCGGAGGAACCGACGAACTGGAAAACCCGCACATCTTTCAAGTTGCCGATGTCAAAAAGGCCGGCGGTCTCGCCGCACTACAAGCCGCCGGTATTCCCGCTGAGCTCCTGTGCGAAACGAAGGAAAGGATGTTCGCCGCATGACTTCATCAACTTCAGCAAAGTGGGAGAAGAGAACCATTGGGGATCTCTGCATTGAGGATAGGCGGATCATTGAGCCTGAATCGAAACTTGCCCGAACACTGCCATACCTCAGCCTGGAGAACGTTGAGAGTGTGACCGGGCGCATTCTGCTTGACCCCCGCCAGCCCAATTGTGGCGAGGGCAGAAGTACCACATTTTTTTTCGATCAACAACATATCCTATACGGGAAGCTCCGTCCGTATTTAAACAAGGTAGCACTTCCTAGTTTCGTCGGCAGATGCACTACAGAGTTGATCCCTCTCCGGCCCCGAGAAGGGATTTCGCGGGCATTCTTGGCTGCTTTGTTGAGAAAGCCCCAAGTCGTAGATGCCGCAATGCAAAACAAGACCGGGGCTCGCATGCCGCGAGCGAGTTTGAAACATATTATGCGCTTAACGGTGCTTGTTCCCAATTCATTTGACAAACAAGAAATAGCGGCACAGGAGCTAATGCGAAACCTTGCCGCGGCGCTTAATGCTAAGAAGTCCTGCCTTGAGCAAGTCGACCTCATTGACGCTCTTAGCAGTCGCTTACTTCAGGACTTTGGAAGTACGAGAGGAGCATGATGACTACAGCAAGGCAGTTCACGGCTATGGGGCGAAGAGTTAGTAGAGGAAGAGCGTCTGTCGATGATATCACCCACTTTGTTGGCCTTCTCCTTCCCGACGCAGTTTATCAGGTAAACAAGGCATTCTCTCCCAGACAGCTGATCAAGAAGGATCGCAAGGCAGAACCCCTTCCTGTTGAGAAACGGCAATTGTCAAGCTACCGCACGAGAATAGGTACGATGCTCGAATACGCCATCAGCACCAGTATGGATGCTCGCATAAAGAAGGTGTTTCGAGATGATCTGCGGCTTACTTTCGCGGTTGCGCACGAATATCCCGATTTCTTCATCCGAGACGCAGTACTAGGTCAACGAGTAAGAATTGAGATGAAGGCTGTTGATGCAGAATCAGCAGAACAAGCAGCAAGGTTTGACGTCTTGACATCACTAATACAGGGGGAGAAAGACGTCGTCGCACTCATCGGCTGGAAATGGTTTCTCTCGCGGCTTCCGAATGGCACCAAGTGTGAGTACCCGCAGATCTTCTCTTTCATAGTAGTGCCTGCCGCGGACTTGGCGCAAGAGCGCGATAAAAGCGTGGTCCTCCGAGGTGGTCGCGTGAGGAAGGACTGCATCCTTGTTCCGAGCAAGAAGCAACGAGGGACCCTCACCGAAGACAAGGGAAATGCTGGCAAGATTCTTAGGCTGGTGCATAAGAAACGAAAGGCTGAGCCGTTTCACCTTTCCAGTCACATCCAGAAATATCTGCAGTTTTGCGATGCCGTTGGGCAACGCCGAGCCACTAGAGCCAAGAAGGGGAAGTAAAATGGGAGATAACGGCCTCCAAGATCGCAATGGCGTTAATCGCGCAGTAAAGTCCATTTGCGATATCATGCGGCGGGGAAACTGTGCCGGGGCGTTGCAGTACGTCCCGGAACTGACTTGGATTCTCTTCCTGCGGATTCTCGACGAACGCGAGGAACGGGAACAGCATGAAGCCAAGGCGTTAGGCGTTCCGTTTAATCCATCTCTGGAGCATCCCTATCGTTGGCGGGATTGGGCCGCACCCGGCGGTGCCAAGCGGAAAGAACTTCAGGAAGGCACGCTGGGCTCGTTCTTCGGGTTCGTGAACACCGAGCTTCTGCGTTATCTCAAGGGCCTCAAGAACAAGCCCGACGCCTCCCCACGCCAGAAGGTTATCAGCGAAGTGATGACCGGCGTTGAGCGCGTCCGCATTGATACGGAGCGCAACTTCCTCGACGTGCTGGACAAGGTCAATGAGATCACAGCCGAAACCGTGGACCCGACGCACGTCTTCACGCTCTCGCAGGTGTACGAGGGGCTTTTGCTCAAGATGGGCGAGAAGGGTAACGACGGCGGGCAGTTCTTCACTCCCCGACAGGTCATCAAGGCGATTGTACAGGTCATCGCGCCGGACGTGGGTGAGACGGTTTATGATCCTGGCTGCGGCACCGGCGGTTTTTTAGCGCAGAGCTACGAATTCATGCATGACCATCTGGGCGACCAGGCCACCGCCGAACAGTTGGAGACGCTGAAGCAGCGCACGTTCTGGGGTCGGGAAAAAGAGAACCTGATCTATCCCATCGCGCTGGCCAACCTTGTCCTCCACGGGATTGATAAGCCGAACCTGTGGCACGGGAACACACTGACCGGCATGGAGATTTACGGTGGCTTATTTGCGGGCGCGCCTACGCAATTCGACGTGATCCTCACGAACCCGCCGTTTGGTGGCAAGGAGGCAAAAGAGGCCCAAACCAATTTCGACTACAAGACCAGTGCTACCCAGGCCCTCTTCCTGCAACACGTGATCCGCAGTCTTAAAGACGGTGGCCGCTGCGGCATCGTACTGGATGAAGGACTCCTTTTCCGGACGAACGAAGAGGCGTTTGTCAAAACTAAACAGAAGCTTCTAAACGACTGCAATCTTTGGTGTATTGTCAGCCTTCCAGAAGGCCTTTTCGTAGGTGCTGGGGCCAGCGTCAAGACGGATCTGCTGTTCTTTGAGAAGGGCCGCCCTACACGCAGTATTTGGTACTACGATATGACCGACATCAAGGTCCGCAAAAAGATACCGCTCACGCTCAAGCATTTCGAAGACTTCTTCCGCCTGCTGCCGGACCGCGCGGATTCCGAATTGAGTTGGACCGTGGACATGGATGAACGCAAGCGGCTCGCTGCCGAAGAGTCCCGCCCGTTCAAGGAGGAGGCCCAAAAGAAGGCGCGCGAAGCCGTCGAGTGTAAGGGCAAAGAGCAGACCAAGGCGTTAAACAAGGAATCAAAGGCAGCGGCAACTAAGGCGAAGGAAATAGAGGACGCCGTCTATGATCTCAAGGCCGTAAATCCGCACAAGAAGCCTATCGTCGATACCCGCACACCCGAAGAGCTTCTCGACATCATAGAGGCCAAGGGTCGTGAAATTGCCGAAGCCCTGGCTGTTTTGCGAGAGCGAGGGAATGGCTGACGGAAGGATGTGACGTATGGCAAAAGCAGAAGCAACCGTAGAGGAGCTTGTAAGCATGATTGAGCGCGGGGAGCTGAGGCTTCCCGAGATGCAGCGGCGGTATGTATGGCGATCCACGCGGGTACGCGATCTGCTCGATTCCCTCTACCGTGGGTATCCTTCTGGGGCCATTCTGCTTTGGGAGACCGATGAGGCGATTCCGATGCAAGAGTTTTCCGTCACACAGGAAGGCAATCCCTATCAGAGCACGCGACTTCTTCTCGATGGCCAGCAACGATTGACTTCGCTTTCTGCCGTTATTCGAGGAATACCCGTTGCGGTCCGTGGAAGAAAGCGGCCAATCGAACTGCTTTTCAATCTGGAGCACCCGGATGAATTGGCAGTCGTGACCGAAGTCAACGAAGATAACGACGAGGAGGATTTGATCGAAGACGAAACCGATTCCAGCGAAGACGAGCTTCAGAAGCGGTTCAACAAGATGACGTTTGTGGTTTCCACGCGAAAGCTGGCGCAATTGCCGCACTGGGTGAAGGTGACCGATGTATTCAAGACCGACGAAGACGCCCCATTTCTGGAGCGGGCTGGTGTCGAGAAGGTGAGTGACCAGCGGTACAAGAAGTACAGCCAACGCTTAGCGCGGCTTCGCGGCATCAGGAAGTATGTGTACCGCATGGACGTTCTGGAGCGGAAGCTGTCCTACGATGAAGTCACTGAGATCTTCGTGCGTGTGAACTCCCTGGGCGCAAAGCTGCGAAGCTCTGACCTGGCTTTGGCGCAGATTACGGCAAAATGGCGCAACTCCCTGCGGACGTTCCAGGCATTTCAGACGCACTGCACCAAGATGGGCTTTGAACTTGATCTTGGACTTCACCTCAAGAACCTGGTGGCATTTGCCACCGGGCAGTCGCGTTTCCTGACCGTTGGGACAATTCCCCTCGATACCCTAAAGAGCAGTTGGGAGAAATCGTGTGAGGGGATGGAGTTTGCTCTGAATTTCCTCAAGTCAAACGCTGGTATCGTCAGTCCTGCCTTGCTTTCTTCTCCATTCATTACGGTGACGCTCGGTTTCTTCGGACAAAAGCGTGACTATCAAATTGCCCCGGAAGAGGCGGAGCAGCTTCGCTACTGGGTCTTGGCAGCCAACGCGAAGGGCCGCTATTCCCGTGGTTCGAGTGAAACATTGCTGGATCAGGACCTTACCACCGTGAAGCAGGGCGGCGGAGCAGAGGAGCTCATAGAGCGGCTCCGTCTCCAGGTCGGTCGTCTTGATGTTTTTCCCAACGAACTGGAAGGACGAAATCAGCGGAGCGCCCTGTTCAAGACGATGTTCCTCGCTTTTAGTGCTGCGGGTGCGAGAGACTGGCGGTCAAATTTGGCAATTGCGCTGGACCATTCCGGGACTCAGCACCGGCTTCAGTTTCACCATATCTTCCCTAAGGCCGTGCTCAAGACCGCCTATACGCCGCGTGAATCGGACGACATTGCGAATCTCTGCTTCATTTCGGGGAAGACAAATCGCCAGATCAGCGACAAGCCCCCGGTTGATTACTTCCCTGACCTCATTGCGAAGGCCGGAAGCGCGTCCTTTGATGCGCAGTGCATACCCACAACATCGGACCTTCTCACGCTCTCGAGCTACAAGGCTTTTTTGGCGGAACGCCGCAAACTCATTGCGGCACGGGTGAATGAATTCCTCGGAAATGGTGCGAAAGGGCAGTTGTAGACGCATGGCCATCGACCTTAAAGAGCTTGAAGAGTGGTTTATCACGCGTCCGAAGTGGCTGCAGGATGCGGCGCGTCGTCTTGTCCAAAAGGGAGAACTGTCTGAACAGGATTTCACAGAACTGCTTTCCATCTGCAATGCGGAAGTAACCGGGCAGAATGTCGTCTTCACGGGTCTTACGACAGGTAGCCTTGCGGTGCAGGACACATCCAAGCCGCTGCGCCTCGATTCAGTTTCAGAAGTCAAGGGAATCAACGCGCTTGTCCCAACTCAGCCTTTGAGCTTCGGGAACACTCCTATCTGCATCATCTATGGCCGGAACGGGGCAGGGAAGTCCGGCTATGTGCGTTTGCTGAAGCATGTTTGCGGGGTGCGCCGTCCTGGCGAACTCCTCGGAAACATCTATGCGGCGGCCCAACAGCCTCAAACCGCCAACATTACTTACTCATTCGACAACCAAGCCAAGACCGCTACGTGGTCCGGGCAGCCTTTGGCGGAACTCCGGGGTGTGGACATCTACGATACCGCTTCTGGCTTGGTCTACGTGAATGATGAAAATGAAGTGGCGTTTGAACCTTGGCTTCTCCGGCTGTTCACAAAGCTCACCGCCGCTTGTGAGAATCTAAGCAGACAAATCGATGGCAAGATTCAGTTGTGCGTTTCTAGCAAGCCACCTTTACCGCCAATTTATGTCACAACGATATCGGGTCAGTGGTATTCGAATCTTTCCGCCGCTACCACAACCGCAGAAGTGGACCAGAAATCCGCTTGGGCAACGGTGGACGAGACCGCGCTGAATGACCTCAATCGCAGATTGGCTGAAGCAAATCCGGTTCTAAAAGCAGTCCAATTGCGTCGCCAGAAGAGCGCCGCTTCGGACCTTGCGACGAGATTACGGGCAATGTATGACAGCCTCTCGACAGAGAAATGCGAGGAATACCTCAAAGCGAAGGCATCGGCGAAGGCAAAACGTCTTGCTGCCGACGAAGACGCCAAAAAGGTATTTGAAGCGGCACCTCTCGACGGTGTCGGGTCGGAATCATGGCGGCTACTGTGGGAGGCAGCGCGTACATATTCAACTACTGTCGCCTATCGCGACGCGCCGTTTCCAAACATTGCCGGTGATGCCCGTTGTGTCTTGTGCCAGCGTGTACTCGAAACCGAGAGTTGCGAACGCTTCCAGTCTTTTGAGAACTTCGTAAAGGGCGAGTTACAGAAACAGGCCGACAAGGCTTTCGAGACAATGCAGGCGCTGGAAAATGCCCTTCCCCAATTCCCGGACGATGTGGCTTTTGGCCTGCAAGTGGATGCTGCAGGCGTTGTCGTGGCGGAAGATAGGCGCGCAATACAGGATTTTGTTATCGGGCTCTCGAATCGCAAGGCAACCTGCCTGGCCGCGCACGATGACCCAGAGCTTCCTGCGTTGCCCACGACAACGGTATTGCAGCGCCTTGATGCTCTCGCTGCTGAGTATGAGAAGCAGGCTGCTGCTTGCGACGAGGACGCGAAAGGGACAAATAGGCCCCAACTACAGGCGCAACAGCAGGAGCTTTCGGCGCGGAAATGGTTGAACCAGCAGCGGCAAGCGATTGATGGCGAGATCTCTCGGCTTGACCAGATCCAAACACTACGTAAAGCCCAGGATATCACCAACACCGTCGCGCTCTCACGCAAAAAGTCAGCTTTAGCGGACGAGTTGATTACGACCGCCTATATCGATCGTTTTAAGGATGAGCTTGCGAATTTGAAAGCGGGTCACCTTCTCGTTGAGATCAGGAAGACCAGAACTGAGGTGGGGCGCGTTTATCATCGCATCACGCTCCGCAATGCTACTCACGAAGTCCGCACTTCTGACATTTTGAGCGAAGGCGAATTTCGTATCGTGTCCTTGGCGGCTTTCCTGGCAGATACCGAGGGCCGAGGGGCGAAGACGACATTTGTATTTGATGATCCCATATCGTCTCTTGATCAAATCTACGAGGAAAGCACGGCCCAACGGCTCGTGGCTTTGAGCAAGAATCGCCAAGTTCTCGTATTCACTCATCGGCTATCGCTTATCGGCATGATCGAGAAGTACAGCGACAAGGAACACGTTGATGCATCCGTTGTCTGCATTAGTCGTTTCAGAACCGGCGATATCGCTGAATTGCCAATTACATTAACGAAGACGAAGCCAGCGGCGAATCGCTTGCTTAATGAGGGTCTCGCCGCAGCAAAGAAGGCCCTGGACATGGGCGACGCGGCATATGAACAAGTCGCAAAAGGGCTCTGTCGGGATATCCGAATATTGATGGAACAAATTGTTGAATCTGACCTTATAGGCGGCGTGGTTCGCCGTTTCAGCGCTGAAGTGCAAACTAAGGGCAGGGTTGAGCATTTGGCCAAGATTACCGCAGATGACTGCAAGTTTGTTGATGACGTAATGACGGCCTATTCACGTTACGAGCATTCACAGCCCGCTGAAGCGCCGGTCGAATTGCCCAAGCCCGATGAACTGGAGAAGGACCTGAAGGCGATATCGGTCTTTATTCAGACTCTGCAACAGAGAAAGACTCAGAAGTGATGCGTGAGTCGGCGTTACAACTTTTGCGGACAGCGCTTGCGAATCCGGCTGCCGAATTCAGGCCCGGCCAGTGGGAGTGTATTGACGGCATTCTGCGGAGTCAGCGGCAGTTGGTTGTTCAGAAGACCGGCTGGGGCAAAAGTATGGTTTATTTTCTGGGCACGCGCCTGCTGCGGGATCAGGGCAAAGGGCCAACCTTGCTGGTTTCTCCGCTGCTTTCGTTGATGCGAAACCAGATCCTTGCCGCCAGCCGGATTGGAGTCATTGCTGAAACGATCAATTCCAGCAACACCGACGACTGGGAGGCAATCGAAACCCGGCTGTTGGCTAACGAGGTTGATATCCTCCTGATTTCTCCTGAGAGGCTCGCAAATGACGACTTCCGGGACCGAATTTTGCAGCAGGTGGCAAACCGCGTCGGCCTGTTTGTGGTGGATGAGGCGCACTGTATTTCGGACTGGGGGCACGATTTCCGTCCGGATTACCGAAGGATCGTTCGGGTTCTGCAGGCGTTGCCCAAAAACATCCCGATTCTTGCGACAACGGCCACAGCCAATAACCGGGTGGTTGCCGATGTGGCGGCTCAACTTGGAGCCATTACCGTCGTGCGCGGGCCGCTCATGCGCGAGACGCTGGCCCTTCAGAATATCTGGCTGCCAAGTCCTGCGGGGCGGATGGCCTGGCTGGCGGAACACCTTAAAAATCTTCCTGGCAGCGGCATCATCTATACGCTGACCATTCGGGATGCGGAAAGAGTGACGGAATGGCTGAAACGTAACGGATATACGGTCGAGGCATATCACTCGCAGATTGATGCAAATAACAACGAAGATAACGACGAGAAGGAACGATTGCGCCGCGAGGAGCTTGAAGTCCGCCTGTTGAACAACGAAGTGAAAGCTTTGGTTGCGACGGTTGCCTTGGGCATGGGCTTTGACAAGCCGGATCTGGGATTTGTGATTCACTTCCAACGGCCAGGTTCAGTTGTCCATTACTATCAACAGGTTGGCCGGGCGGGCCGGGCGGTCGATTCGGCCCATGGCATTCTCCTGAGCGGTGAAGAAGACCAGGAAATTACCGACTATTTCATCCGAAGTGCTTTCCCGCCGCAGGCGCATGTGGACAAGATTCTGGAGGCATTGAACACGGCCGAGAACGGGCTTTCGGTCCCCATGATGCAACGGCAGCTAAATCTATCCTCAGGCGAGATCAATAAATGCCTGAAGCTGCTGGCCGTGGAGACTCCGTCCCCTGTGGCGAAGATAGGAAGCAAATGGCATGCCACCCCCGTCGAGTACAGGATGGACCTTGAGAAAATCAAGGAATTGTGTGCGCTTCGCCAGGCGGAGCAGGCGGAAATGATTGCCTACATGAAGACCAAGGAATGCCTGATGGTCTATCTCGGGCGGGCACTAGATGATCAAACAATCCAGCCCTGCGGTAAATGCGCCTCTTGCGTGGGCCACCCCATTGTCCCAGAAGAGTTCAACCCCGACACGGCTAATCAGGCAGCTATTTTTCTCAAACGGAGCTATCAGCCGGTCGAGGCGCGCAAGAGGTGGCCCGTAAAAGACATGTTTGAGCATTATCCTTTCAAGGGTTCGGTTATCCCGCCTGAGTTGATGGTGAATGAGGGGCGGGCGCTATCGCTCTGGGGGGATGCGGGCTGGGGGCACATGGTTCGGGAAGATAAGTATCAGGCAGGGCGTTTTCGGGATGAACTCGTGGAGGGCTGCCTTCAGATGTTGGAGGCATGGAAGCCCGACCCCATGCCTACCTGGGTGACTTGCATCCCCTCGCTTACGCATCCAAACCTTGTTCCGGACTTTGCTCAACGGCTGGCCGAACGGCTCGGTCTGCCTTTTTCGGCATGTCTGCGCAAGGTGCGCCCAAATGAACAACAGAAGGCCATGCACAATAGCTACAAGCAGGCCAAGAACTTGGATGGGGTGTTCGAGGTGGACAAGGCGGCGATGCTTGCAGGGCCGGTCCTGTTGTTGGATGATATGGTTGATTCCCGGTGGACATTCACTGTTGCTGGCGCGCTATTTCGGTTGGCGGAATGCCCGGCAGTCGTCCCATTGGCTTTGGCGCTCAATTCGCCACGTTCAGATTGAGGTTTTAGAATGAGTACAGAATTGATTACTGAGAATGCAAAGGCCATCCTGCTGCTTTGCGGGCATTTTGGGCCAGCGGACAATGCCAGGGTCAAGCCTCTCAATATCCGCGAATATGACGAAGTGTTCGCTTGGCTGATCAGCAAGGGGTGGGAGCCGGCGGATTTACTTGGTGAAGATCATCAAGCGGCCCTTGATGAAGCTCTTGTTCCAATTGATAACCAGCGGATGAAATCCCTTCTGGGGCGGGGAGCGAGCATGGCCATTGCCGTCGAAAAGTGGATTAACAAGGGGCTCTGGGTACTTTGCCGTAGCGACAAGGACTATCCACAACGTCTAAAACAACATCTGAAACGGAATGCTCCGCCCATTTTGTATGGTGCCGGAGATCAGTTCTTGCTCTCCAAGGGCGGATTAGCCGTTGTTGGATCACGCCATATCGGCCGAGAAGCCGAGTCGTTTGCCCGCGAAGTCGGGCGTGCAGCAGCCCAATCGGGGATGCAATTGATTTCCGGTGCTGCCCGCGGGGTAGACGAAACTGCGATGCATGGAGCCTTTGAGGAGGGCGGAAGTGTTGTGGGCGTCATGGCGGATAGCCTACTGCGGTCTGCCGTTTCCGGGAAATATCGCGAGGGCATCCGTAGCGGGCAACTGGTTTTGATTTCCCCCTATAACCCTGAGGCGGGGTTCAATGTAGGCAATGCCATGGGGCGTAATAAGTATATATATGCCTTGGCCGATTATGCTGTTGTTGTAAATTCAGACTATCAAGAAGGCGGAACTTGGGCTGGGGCCGAGGAGGAGTTGCGCCGGGACAGTGGGCGTCCCGTTTTCATCCGGATTGGTCCCGATGTTCCCAGGGGCAATACTGAATTGTTGAAGATGGGAGGCCTCCCCATTTCCGGGACTGCGCTTCGTAACAACCTGCGCGACTTCCTTATGCAGAATGCTGTCGGAGAGCCATTGCCAGAAGGCCGGGAACTAGTTACTACGCCCATAGATGTTGGTTCTAAGAAAAAATCTTCATCTTATCAGCGAGAAGGGCAAGAAGCAGTTGCAGGCAAGACCGCTGTTTGCGAAGCGCCTTACGGTGCCCCTGACACGGTCCTGGAGGCCGTGAAGCCGTTTATTCACAAGGCACTTGAAAAGCCGAAGAAACTGGATGATTTAGCCAAGTCACTAAAGATTCGGAAACCGCAAATGCAAGACTGGGTCAAGGAGCTTATCAGTGCTGGCCTGATCGAAGAAAAAACAATTCGACGTGCCAAGAAACTGGCCTGGCGCCAACCAGGCGGGGAATTGCCGTTTTCATAGCCTTCTATCTTCAACTAGGTCGGGAACTATAACCGTAGGACGCGCGCGCCCCCACCCGAAGCCCGCAGACCTCTGAGGATGT
>CAYYDS010000055.1:0-14003 GCA_964470665.1 uncultured Lentimicrobiaceae bacterium | reverse complement strand
GGGTTTGGTGGGAGCTGTTACCTCTCCCGTTGGCGAGCCAAGCAATCATCCTACCAATTTCACGGCTTCGGCCAATACGACTACAAGCCTCACCCTATCGTGGATTGATGCCAATCCGGCTGCCGAAGCCTACCTCATCAAAGGAAGTGCAACAAGTTTTGCTTCCATCACTGCACCCGTTGACGGCTCGCCCGTGGCCGATGCCGCTCTGGTAAAAAACGTTGCAAAAGACATTGAAATGCACCAGTTTACCGGCCTCGAGCAAAACACCGCATATTATTTCAAAATATACCCTTATAATGGCTCGGGCAGCTCTATCAACTACAAAACCAATGGCAGCGTGCCTCAGACTTCGCAATCCACACAAGCCGAAAATCCGGTTGTAACCATCACCGGCGCCGATCCGGGCTCGGCTTCATTTGTTGTGGGCAGCACAAACAATGTGCTGTATCGCATTGCTCTTGCGGTTCAATATCAATCCGTTACGCTCGACCAATTGATTCTCGCCACTTCGGGCAATTATACGCAAAGCGATATTGCCACAAACGGATTTAAGCTCTGGTTTTCGACCGACGCCAGCTTTGGCGGCGACATCCAATTAGCCGCCCTGAGTTCGGCCGGCGGGCATGGCGAAAGCCTCACCTTTAGCGGAATTTCGAGGCTATTAGGTATTGGAACAAATTATTTGTTTATCACCGCCGATATTGACGCTTCGGCCACACTCGGCCAAAAGCTTGGCGCTCAGGCTTCGGGCAACGACAGTTTTAGCTTTGTCATTACACCCGCTTTCTCAGGAAACACATATAGCGCCGGCAATCTGCACGAAATAATACCCGAACCCGAAATAGCCAAAGTGTTTATCAGCGAATACATCGAAGGCACGTTAAACAACAAAGTGCTCGAAATCGTGAACAAAGGCGTTTCGGCAATTGACCTGAGTAAACTCACAATAAAGCTTTATGCAAACGGAGCTACTACACCTACCAACACCTTAAGCAGTCTGATCGGAACGCTGGATCCGGGCGAAGTTATCGTAATCGCACACTCATCTGCTACTGACAACTTTAAAACCTATGCCGATTTTACCTCAACCGTAACCAATTATAACGGCGACGATGCTTTAGAAGTGCTGTATGACGGCATCCGCACAGATGTGTTTGGAAGCATTGGCGAAAAGCCAGGCGTAGGTGGATGGGCGGTTGGCGGAACAAACGCTGCTACACTCAATAAAACTTTAATCCGTAAATTAAGTGTAAATCAGGGAAATACAACCTATCTCGGCTCTTTTGGAACTACAGCCGAAAATTCGGAGTGGGTCATCAAGGATATTGATTATTACAAGAATCTGGGAGAACACGGCACGGCATTTCTGGGTTCGGAAAACAGCGATTGGAGCAACAGCACTAACTGGGATATGGGTTTGCCCTCTGCAGAATATGCAGCTATTGTTACCTCTACCAGCAATCAGCCAATAATCAGCGGCAAATCGGACGTAAAAAATCTCTTGCTCTGGCAGGAAAGCAAATTGACGATACAAGGCGCATTAAGCGTTGGCGGCAATCTGATCAATCCAAATGGCAGCAACGG
Organism: uncultured Lentimicrobiaceae bacterium; assembly: GCA_964470665.1. GTDB lineage: Bacteria > Bacteroidota > Bacteroidia > Bacteroidales > F082 > JALNZU01. The sequence continues at coordinate 12,416 of CAYYDS010000055.1, read as the reverse complement.
CTTGCTTATTGAATCAAACGCTTCGGGCACCGGTTCGCTTTTGCACAACAGCAACAATGTGGAGGCCACGGTAAAACGCTATATCACAGGCAACAGCAACCTCACGGCATACGACTATCATCTGGTTTCTGTTCCGCTTAATGCTGCTGTAACCACCGGGCAATTTTTAGGTTCGTATCTGTACCGTTTTGATGGTAATTCGCAAAATTGGGTAAGCATGGGAACCTCAACCACCACGCCTTTGCCGGTTGAACAGGGTTATATGATCTATTATCCCAACGAATCAACCACATACAGCTTCGAAGGCAAGCTCAACAATGGCAGTTTTACGGCCCTAACCTCCTTGGCAGCTGCCGAACATTTTGCTCTGATACCCAACCCTTATCCCTCATCCATTGATTGGGATGCAAGCGAGGGCTGGACCAAAACCTATTTGCGCGATGCCTTTTGGATATGGAATCCCATTAGCAAACAATATGCAACTTATGGCGCAGGTGTAGGCGTAAACGGAGGAACGCGCCATATTCCACCCGGGCAGGCATTTTTCGTGAAATCGTCGGCTGCATCGCCAGTTCTAAACATGAACAACAGCATTAGAACACATAGCACCCAATCCTTCTTTAAAAACGGCGAAACAAGCCCTAACCTCCTGCGTATCAAAGCCCATGGCAACGATCTTAGCGACGAAATCGTGCTGCGTTTCGGGCGCGATGCCCAATTAGGTTTCGACGAGTGGGATGTAGAAAAACTCATGGGAGCCTCGAGCGCTCCGCAACTCTATTCCCTTATAGAAGAAAATCGTCAGCTTGCCATCAACACCTTAGCTTTTGGCACGGAAGCCGTTGTTGTGCCCCTTGGCTTTGAACTTGAAAAAGATACTGAAGTAAGCTTTGAGTTTAGCAATATCGAGAGCTTCGATTCTTCGGTTTCAATCTTCTTGGAAGACCTGTTTACCGGCAATATTGTCAATATTCGTGAAAACCCCATATTTAGCTTTGCACACACCAAAAACAGCGAACCCATGCGTTTTAAACTGCATTTTGCCGGCATCACCGCATTGAACGAAAGCATCCGCCCCTCAGCAGGCTCGATATGGAGCGATGGAAAATCACTTTATTTCAATGTGCCTGATTTTGTTGGCAAAAAAGTAAAACTTGAAATCTTCGACCTTTCGGGCCGATTAATCGAAAGCCGCGGGTTTGTGCTAAATGCAGGCCAGCGCATCGAAACCAAAGCCTCGGGCTCTCTGATAGTCAGGCTAAACACAGCAAAACACCCAATCATCAACAAAGTATTTATCCGCTAATTCTGCCGCAATATGAAAACAATGTATTTTAAAACCCTACTGCTCATTGGTCTTTTTATTGCCTCAACGCAGCTTTTAGCCCAAGGGCCACCCAACCCTCCGGGCGATCCCAGCACCGGCGGAGGGCCTGTTGGAGGATCTGCACCTATCGGAAACGGGATCGGAATTCTGCTTGCTTTGGGAGCTGCTTATGGCGGCCGAAAGGTTTATCAGGCCTTCAAGGATAAACAAAACGATGAAGAAAAAGACCACACCTAATCCTTTTTCTTTTGTCTTTTATCACAAGAAAAATTGCAAAAAACCTCCCGGATTTAGGAGGTTTTTTGTGCTACAAGCACATACTGATGCGTAATTCCCAGCAATTGCTCGTCGGAAGCTGTTTCGTTTAGCTGGCAGAAGAGTTTATTTTTCATTTCTGCAGAAGTAAAATCATTCAGCCTGCCTGAATCGTACAAAGAGGCCACTCCTTCAATATTTTTGATGCTGCGCACACCAAAACCATGTTCAGCAATCAACTTTTCGGCGTGAAACGGCCAACAACGGTATTGCGGCACCTCATAGCCCTGAAAATTAACCTGAGTTGAAAGTTCTTTGCCTATGTATTTATCATTGAAGACAGTAGGCCTTCCGGAAAGGTAATTGTGCTGCGGTTGCGAATTCAACAAGAGCGGAAAAGGGCTTAAAAACACGGCAATCAGTATGCCCGAAAGCTTCAAAATGCGTTTGCAGTGAGCAATGGCACGGTTTCGATGAGTCTCGTCGGTTAAGTGATAAAGCGGCCCCATCAGCAATACGGCATCGGCCAGGTTTTCCGGAATCCAATCCAGCTCGCTTGCACATGCCTTTTTGCAAAAAAGCAGTTGACGCTCTTTTACGTTTTTTTTCAAGTGAAGCGCGAAAACATCCAACGATTTCTGCGAAAGGTCAACCAAGCCTATTTTGCAATTGCGTTTCAGCAAATAATCGGCATAACGCCCCGGCCCCGATCCAATATCAACAACGGTTGAACCCGAAGCAATATATTCGTCGATCACACGCATTATCAGGCGGCATTCCGCCTCGCGGAGGCAATTTTCTTCCAGGCGGGTGGCCTCTTCCCAAACTCCTAAATCGTAAGCTGCTGCAATGGTTGTTCTGTAAGGCATTATTCACTTTTTTTATTCAAATTTGGAACAATCAGGGCTCTTTCGTTATAAGCAACTGCTTCAATATCACATTGATAGATTTCTTTCAGCAACTCGGCATCCCAAGGTTTTCTATTTGCTTCGGGCCGCAAAATCTTCTGATCTTTCATAAAAAGAAAATCGTTGCCAAATAAAAAAGCGAGATTTGGATCGTGAAGCACGGCAATTATGCTTAAACCCGACACAGCCAGCTCTTTTAGCAAGCCGAACAGATGTGCTTGATGGTTGAGGTCGAGATGCGAGGCCGGCTCATCGAGCAAAAGCGCTTTTGGCTCTTGGGCCAACGCACGGGCTATCATCACCAATTGCTGTTCGCCACCCGAAAGACCGGAATAAATGCGCTTACTTAAATGACTGATTTTCAGCTTATCCATTATACTTTCTACAATTTTAAAATCATTTTTTTTGGGAGTAAGGCCGGCATAAGCCGCACGGCCTGTGAGCACAACTTCTTCAACAGAAAAAGGAAACACCGCACGGTGCTGCTGATTCATAAAAGCCATCAGTTTGGCCCTTTCCGAAAAGGAAATCCCACTCAGTTCATGCCCAAAAACTCTTACTATGCCATGCTGCAGTGGCAGCAGGCCGGCAATGAGTCTTAAAAAAGTAGATTTTCCGCTCCCGTTGCGCCCAAGAATTAAAGTAAACGTTCCAGGCATAATTTCTAAGTCAATTTGACTTAAAACCGGCGTTTTATCATACGAAAACGATAGTCCCGAAATGTGAAAAGCCGATATCATTCGTTCCATCCAATATTTGATTTTTTCATCAGGTAAATAAATACAGGTGCGCCTAACAGCATGGTTAACACACCGACAGGTATTTCGTAACCAGAAATGGAGCGCGAAAAATTATCAATAATCAGCAAAAACATGCCGCCAAGTACAAAATTCAGCGGCACAGCTTGCCGGTTGTCAGGGCCTGTAATCATTCGCACAAGGTGAGGAATTATCAAACCGTAGAGCCCAATTACGCCTGCCACTGCCACTGCCGAAGAGGCGGCAAGGGCTGCCGCAATCAATAAAATGGCCTTGTCTTTTTTAGGATTTACGCCCGAACTGCGCGCTTCGTCGTCGCCCAAAGCAATCACATTCATCCGCCAACGATAAGCAAAAATAATTGCTGATCCGGCCAGAATCGGCAAAAATGCCATTTTAAGCTTAGACATCGTGGCATTATGCAAATTGCCCATGGTCCAATGCACGATTGACTGCAACCTAAACGGATCGCTAAAATATTGCACAAGAGCCAGCAAGGAAGTGAATATACCGGACACGATAATTCCTGAAAGGATGAGCGAAACAACAGAAACGCTTTTGTTTTTGCGCGCCATTAGATAGCTCATTGCCACAGCCAGCAGGCCAAAAATAAAAGCCGAAAGCTGTACGGGCAAAAAGCTGCCGGCTAATGCAAACGCAGCGCCAAAAGCCGCTCCCGACGACAACCCCAGAATATAGGGATCTGAAAGCGGGTTTCGAAAAACAGCCTGAATGCTGCTCCCCGCAATCGCTAATGCGCCCCCGACAAGAAAAGTAAGCAAAACCCTTGGCAAACGCACATTTACAATAAGCATCCGTACCAATTCAGGATTTTCGCTGCGGTCAAAAATTGCATCAAGCGCGGCTCCAAAATCGGCCGATTGTGAAGGACCAAAAAACAGCGAAACCACTATCAGCGGCAAGGCTAAGGCGTAAAGTCCAAATTTAAATGCTTGTTTTTGCATCAGTTAAGGCTTTCTTGCATTAGATCATCCGTTTTTAACTGCGATATAAGCGGCTCGGCGCGACTTCCGTACAAAGTTCGAATTATTTGACTTAATTCGTTTTCTGCTGTCAAATTTTCGTTTGAGGCAGGATAGCACCATCCGGCCAAAAGTTTTGCGGCATAAAGAAATTTCAACGTCCACAAATCGCACCAAAAAACCGGCGGCAGCTCAAAAAGCTGTCCATTTCGTACCGCTTTCAACGGTGAAAGGCCTGCTTCGGCAATCAATTTTTCAGGCTTTTTTGCCGGATTATTCCAAAAAACCATTACATCGGGTTCCCGCTCAAAAAGCATTTCCTTGTTGATAATCACGTGCTCCTGTGGCAGTTCGCAATTGTTTTTTGCTCCCGCCAGCTCAATTAGTTCGTTTACCGTGCTGTTTTTTCCGGAAGTTTCCAACACACCTTGCGGCCACACAAAATAAACCGATTTGGCGTTTGCGCGATGCTGCCTTTGTTGGATTGCCGCCACCTCTGCCACTGCATAGTCAATCAGGCTATCGGCGCGCGCTGAGGTGCCGGTAAGAAGCCCGAAATCGCGTATTTCCTTATATACATCTGCAAAATTTTGCACAAACACGGCGTAAACAGCTATTCCATGCCCTTCGATAGCAGCGATGGCTTCGGTTTGCGACGACCATATGATCACCAAATCGGGCTGCAAGGCCAAAATCGTTTCCAAATCAATATAACCCCAACTTCCGGCAGCGGGCAGTTTTTTTTGAGCTATCCGAGGGTCTAAGGCCGCATATTGCCGGGCAGCGCTTTCGGCATAAACCGCATTGGTAACCCCCACCACCCTATCGTCGGTACCCAGCATATACAAAGCCGTTAGCCCGCTTTCTATCAGGCATACAATGCGATTGGCCGGTTGCAAAAACCGCAGGTCTTTTCCTCTAAAGTCGGTTACCCTAAGTGGCATATCAGTTGTTGCCGTTTGGTTTTCAACACCGGCACAGCCAACAAAAAGTTGGATGATCAAACCAAAGAGAAAGGCAAACGGCAACTTTTTCATGCAATCAAGATTAGAAACTCAGTTTTGCTCCGGCCATCATCGAAAAGCCGGGATCTCTGAACTGCCAAGGCATATCGAATTTGTTATTGGTCAGATTGTAAAAATGCAGGAACGCATTTAAACTGGTTTTTTTCAATAAAACGAAAGTTTTGTTCATACTCAAATTTACTAATTCATAAGAATTGTATTGTGTTCTTCCGGATTTGGATGAACTGTCGTAAATTTTTCCGGCTAAATGCACATATGGGCTAATCACTATTTTACATGGCAGCCAGATAGTTAGCCCAAAATTGCTCAGCTGATCGGGAACAAAAGGCAAATTAGATCCATCCTGATCAGGGTCGAAGATGTTGGATACCTCAGTTTGAAAAAAGGTGTGATTTGCAAACCATTGAAAAGAATTGCCAAAACACTGTTTGATCTCCAATTCGAAGCCTTTTGCAATTGTTTTTCCGGCATTTACCGATTTAGATTGTGAGACAACGCCATTGTTTCGCACCGAATTCTCAACAATCGCATCGTTTATGCTGTATAAGAAATAGCGGGCTGTAAAAACAGTTGTGGCAGCCGGTTTAAAGTCAAAACCAAAGTCAATGCCCCTGCCCTTTTCGGGCTTCAGATCGGGGTTGGGTAGTTGGCCGCTGGTTAAAGTATCGCCTGCCATTACTGTTCCGCCAATAGATTTAATTCCGGGAACCATAAAGCTCGTACCGGCATTCACGAAAGGGATAAAATGGCCGCCGGCATGGTATTTAATGCCTGCATTCCAAAGCAATACATTCCATGTGCGCGATTTTTCAACTGGTACAGCACCGCTCAAAAGAGCGATATCGTTTGTTGTGCTAACATATTTTAGCCCTCCTCTGAGTATTGCGTTGCCGAGTGTGAGCTCTTCCTGAATATAAGCGCCAAGCTGATTGGCACGTGCATCGTTGCCAACGCTTTCGGAGCCCGCAGCCGGCAATGAAGTCGTTTTGTAATCGGCCAGCTGGTATTCAATTCCTGCTATCGTTTTGCTGTTCTCACCTATCTTATAGGTAAAAAAAGCATCCATCGGAATAATGCGCTGATCAACGTTATTGGTCTCGCGCAGCGACAAATCCATCATCCCATAATTATCTTCTTCCGACGAACGGCTATAATTGCGGTAACCCAGCTTAAAACCAACTCCCAATTGTTTTGTAAGATTACCCGAATAACCCAGGTGCAGCAGTGCATAGGAATGATCAAAACCGCGGTTTGGCCGGCCTGCATCGCCACTGTGAAAGGTTTGGTTAACAAAGAAATCCAACTTTTGATTTTTTTCCCGATTGATGTGCCAATTGCCTCCGGCAAAGATTTTCATTTTCTGGTACTCCGGATTGTCAATCATATTGAGCCAGGAACCCGGGCTTCCATAATCGGTATAATCCGACTTTTCGATGCTAAAGCTACCCATATAATGCAGTTTTCCAATTTGGTTTTCGTGAAAAGCATTTCCATTAATGGTATTATATGATCCATATGATGCAGACAACGAAGAGGATGCTCCCTCAGCCCTGTCTTTCAGAATCAGGTTTACCGTTCCGGCCAAGGGGCTTTGATTGCCGGCAAAATCTTGCGATAAATAGTTGGGATATAGCACCGAAACCGGCCCTCGCTGCATTTCAATCCTGTCAATGGCATTTGGGTCGAGCGCCATGGGGTCAACAAACGCATCTATGGGCAAACCTTGAAGCATATAGGTGCTGTATTTTGGTCCAATGCCACCAAAAGTGCCCCAATTGGCATCGTTGCGCGACAGGGCGCTAACGAAAGTTCCGGCTTTGTAGAGCATCAACTCGCTCAGGTTGCGGTTGCCCGAAACCATCAGTTCGATCTCGTCGCTACGAATAATATCCATTTTTTGAGTTACCGCATCAACAGATTGTGCACTTTTTGAGGCAGTTACAACAATTTCGCTCAGATTGAGCGTGTCGGCCGGCTGTTGTTGCGCCTTAAGCGAAAAGGTGCAAAACAAAGCAAAAAGAAGGAATAAAAAATTGCGCGTTTTCATAATTCGTGTCATGTTTATTTATTACGTGTTACTTTATGATTAAAAAAATTAATCTGCTTTGCTCATGATCAATTTGCCGTGGATGACCCCTTTGAGGCCGATAAGTTTGTCGGCAAGCTCGGTTAGCCGCGAGGCTTTTCCCTTTACTGCTATGATTTCTAAACAGTTGTCGTGGCTGAGATGAAAATGTTGTGTCGAAAGGATTACATCAAAATAATGATGTTGCAAATGATTTGATTTATTGGTTACATCACCTTTGTGATGGTCGAAAAGCAGCACCACCGCGCCGGCAACAAGCTCGTCGCTTTGCCATTTTTCTTCGACTACATTTTTTTCAACCAAATGCCGAATGGCACGCGAACGATTGGGAAAATTGTTTTCGATTACAAAACGATCGAGCGCTTTTAAAACATCATCCTCCAAGCTAACTCCAAAACGCGCTAAAGCCATGGTGCTACATTTTCAAAAATAGTGTTACAAAGTTAAAACGAGTTGATTAAAAACAAAATAAATATTCTTATTTTATTATTATTTTATTTGCTTTTTAGATTTTGTAGGAGCAGCAAGGCTTTTGTTAACTTTCCACAAATTTTCGATGAGGCGAAACTGTGCTATTATCTGATATTCAATGTTCAGTACAGGCAAAGGATCGTTTTCCCTCTCTGTTTTTGCTTATTTTTTAATAACCAGTTATTTAGACCGTGTATATTTTAGCATTGGACTGGCCTGCAACGGTCATTTTCGCTATTTTTGCACCGCAATACCGCATAGATTAACCATCTATTAATATTGACAATTTTACATATGAATATATCTATATTTTTAGGTCTATTTTAATGCAAATAAAGCAAGAATAAGCATGGCCGGATAAGCCGGAAACTGCAGCATTCGATTTTGGATGATTTTAAAAATGTACGTCGTTAGATATCAACGTTTTAAACTAATTAATAAAACCTTAAATAAACCGTTATGTTTTGTAATCAATGTCAGGAAACTGTAAGAAATTATGCGTGTACAACGAAAGGCGTATGCGGAAAAACCGTTGAAACTTCCAATATTCAAGACCTGTTAATGTTTGTTTCTCAGGGGCTTTCGCATTTTTGCCTTGCTGCCCGCCAACAGGGCATCGACACCAGTGCCGAAAGCAAACACATCATCAACAGCCTGTTTATGACCATTACCAATGCCAACTTCGATGATAAGGCCATCATTGCAGCCATTAAGGAGAGTCTGGCCTTTCGCGAAGCGCTTAAAAAGCAGGTAGAACTAAGCGACAGCGATGAATCAATACATTGGACCGGCACGAGCGAAGAATCGTTTTATGCCAAGGCAAAAGAGGTTTCGGTTAGCATGTACGATAGCGATGCCGACATATGCGGGCTAAAGCAGTATGTTCTATACGGTTTGAGGGGTTTGGCTGCCTATATTGAGCATGCATTTAACCTTGGTTTTGAAGACAAGGCGCTGTATCAGTTTGTGGAGGAGAGTTTGGTAATGATTGGCCGCCCCATATCGCTCAACGATGCCTTTGCGTGGTTGTTGCGCACCGGCGAAAACGGAGTAAAAGCCATGGCGCTGCTGGATAAGGCCAATACCGACACTTATGGTAAGCCCGAAATTACCAAAGTAAAAATCGGTGTCGGAAATCGCCCAGGCATTTTAATTAGCGGGCACGACCTCAAAGATTTGGAGCAATTGCTTATTCAAAGCGAAAATTCGGGCGTTGATATTTATACCCATTCGGAAATGCTTCCGGCCAATGCGTATCCGCAACTAAAAAAATATCCGCATCTTTTTGGCAACTATGGCAATGCATGGCATAGGCAATTAGATGAATTTGAGCGTTTTAACGGCCCGGTTTTATTTACCACCAACTGCCTTGTGCCGGCACGGAAGACGAGCACGTATAACGATCGCATTTTTACGACAGGCGCATCGGGCATGCCCGGATGGAAACATATGGATAAACGCCTGCCAAACGGGCAAAAAGATTTTAGCGAAATTATCGAGCTGGCCAAAAGCTGTGATCCGCCAGTCGAAATCGAAAGCGGAGAAATTACCATTGGTTTTGCACACAATCAGGTGCTGGCTTTGGCCGATAAGATTTTAGAAGCTGTAAACAGCGGCGCCATCAAAAAGATGGTGGTCATGTCGGGCTGCGATGCACGCGCCAAAAGCCGCGAGTACTATACCGAATTTGCAAAACAACTGCCAAAAGACACCGTTATTCTAACCTCGGGCTGTGCCAAATACCGCTACAACAAATTGAATCTTGGTGATATCAATGGGATTCCAAGAGTATTGGATGCCGGACAGTGCAACGATAGTTACTCCTGGGCTTTTGTTGCCCTAAAGCTGAAAGAAATTCTCAAACTCGAGGATATCAACCAGTTACCTATCGTATTCAACATTGCCTGGTATGAGCAAAAAGCCATTATTGTGCATCTTGCCCTTCTTTATTTAGGCATACGCAACACCCATATCGGCCCAACGCTTCCGGGCTTCTTAACTCCCAATTTGCTGAAAGCCGTACAAGAACAGTTTGGTATTCAGAGCATTAAAACTGTTGAAGAAGATATGAAAATTTTTGAACTGGTGTAAAAGCCTTAGGCTACCTTAAAAGAGCATTTTGATTTGATGCAAATGCTTTTCGACGGATGATCGCCTTCCGTTTTGCCGAAACAAAAAAAGAGCCCGGTTCAAAAGCGCACGGATAACACAGATTAGACCGATTTACACGGAAGAAACAAACATAAATATTTTGTAAAACACAGATAATCAACATCTGTTAAATCTGTGTTTATCTGTTAAATCCGTGTTATCCGCGTGCAAAGTTCTGTTGATACAAGCAGGTTTTTGCTATGCATTTAGGCACAGAGTTTTGTTGCCAACATCAAATATCCTACAGTATATCAGCCAATTAGGACAATAATTCAGCACGCCAAATTTTTTCGGTTTGGGCAGTAACGGCAAAAATTCCGTTTATTCTAAGGCCCGGTATCCAAACAATGCGATCCGAGGCATCGACCAGCACCCACATTCTCTCTCTTTCGGCGCGCGACAAATGCCGATCGGTAAGAAAATTGCTTAGTAGCCGGCTGCCTTTCATTCCATAGGGCTGAAAGCGATCGCCATTTTTTATTTTTCTGATTATCAACGGAAACTTCAGGCAATCGAAATCGAGCTGTGCAATAGTCGGCGGTTGTGCCAGCCTGATGTGCGGCCCGGCTTCTTCGGTTTGCAATCGAAGCTTGAGTGGTTTTTCAATCAAACGGCTATCAGCCTGAATGAGCGTTGCTTCTTCATCTTTATTTTTTTGTATTTCCTCAATAATCAAGTGGTTATGCGCAATGCTCAGGCGATGTGTTGGGCTAAAGAAAACGGCTCCGGGCTGCCGTTTTACAGCCAAAAGAATGGCCTTTACGGCCTGCCCTTTGAAGCCGAAGCGGCCAACCAGGCCAAACAACAAGGCTTCCGCTCCTTCTTTTTCCATCCAACGATCTTTTGCAATACGCCAATCTGTATCGCTCTGAATAATAAGATGTTGGCTTTCTTTTTGAACAAGTGCCTCCAATAGCAAGGCATCTTGTTGCAACAAGCTGATGCTGTTGAGCATCCCGTCAATCGTTCCTTCGTCAATCCGGCTAAAGGCCGGAATAACCCAATGCCTGATTTTATTGCGCAGGTAATGGGTTTCGGCATTGGAACTGTCGTTTCGCCACAGAATACCCTGCGATTTGAGGAAAAATTCGATTTCGGAGCGGCGAAAACTCAGAAGTGGCCGAATAATCAGGCCATTTTTGAGTTTCATTGCCTTTAATCCGCCAATGCCCGAAGTGCGAATCAGATTGATAAAAAATGTTTCGAGCTGGTCGTCGGCATGATGCGCCACCGCAATGGCGGAGCAATGTAGTTGCTGCCTCAGCTGTTCAAACCATTCGTAGCGCAAATCCCGTGCGGCAATTTGAATGGAAACCTGATTCTTTTCGACATAAGAAGCAGTATCAAAGCGCTTTACATGAAGTTCGATCTGATGTTGGGCAGCAAAAGAACGCACAAAAGCCTCATCTTCGTCGGATTCGCTTCCGCGAAGGCCATAATTGCAATGTGCTGCATGCACTTTAGCTCCATAATGCTGAAGCAGAAAAGCCAGCGCCACCGAATCGGCGCCGCCGCTTAGCCCAACAATGATTTTGTCATTCTTTTGGGCCAAATCTGCCTTCTTTATTGCTTCTTCAAACCGTGTGAACATGCTACAAAATTAAGGCTTTAACAACTTCGTGCGCCTTAAAGGCAAAATTTGCATGAAAGGTTTGATGAAAAACAGGAACAGAAGAGGTCTTAAATAGTGGCAAAATGGAAACAACAAACTCATTATTAATGTAAAACGCAAAAAAAAATCGAATTTTTAAGAATTGTTTAAGAAAGATAAAGGAATATCAATCGTTTTTTCGGTTGGGATAATGTATATTTGCCCCGATAATCCGTTTGTTTTTTAGGTGATGCTAAAATGAGCAAACTCTGATTTACAGCTGAGAATCATGAACAACAGCCTATCAACGCACTTTGTTTTTGCCTATTAAAACACCAGCAATAACTTTTGTCTTTTGCATAACTAACTGTTATTTATATGTTTAAAATTAGATTATTTACCTTTTTGCTGTTTATGGCCACAGCAAACCTTTTTGCTGTCCAAAACGGGTCAAACCAATCCGCTTTTGCTTCTGAAGATCCGGAAGTGAAAATTGGCACCATTACTTCATCGCCCGGCCAGGTGTTGATTCCATTTTACATGCTTAATTTTTCGGAAAACATCAATTCGTTTACCTTTAAAATTGTGGTTGATCCAAGTGTAATGCAGTTTATTGATCTGGATAATAAGACCGGCTTTACCGGGCCGAATCTTATGGCCAATCAAAACGGCAATATATTGAGTATTGTTTATTATGATATAAGCAGTGGCTATAAGCCAAACGGCAAAGTTTTCGACCTGAAATTTAACTTTTCCGGCTTTGAAAACACCTCGCTCAATTTTGGGACCGGCAACGAAGTTACTGCCGATATTTGGCCGGTTGAAAATATAATCTATACTAACGGCGGAATTAATGCCATT
>CAYYDS010000054.1:308-14005 GCA_964470665.1 uncultured Lentimicrobiaceae bacterium | reverse complement strand
GGAAGCTTTCAAAGCCAAACATAAGGTAGGGCTTGGGTTTATGTCGTTTTTCACAAAAGCTGTAACCGAGGCATTGAAGCATTTCCCGCAAGTGAATTCGCAAATCAGTGGCGACGAAATTATTCAGTTCGATTATGCCGATATCAGCATTGCTGTTTCGGGGCCAAAGGGATTGGTAGTTCCGGTTATACGAAATGCAGAAGTGCTTAGCTTGGCCGAAATTGAACTCGCTATCAAAGACCTGGCCACAAAAGCCAGAGAAAACAAACTCACGCTCGACGAAATGACAGGCGGCACCTTCACCATCACCAATGGCGGCGTGTTTGGGTCTATGCTATCCACACCTATTATCAATCCGCCGCAATCGGCCATATTAGGCATGCACAATGTGGTTGAGCGGCCGATAGCTGTAAACGGAAAAGTTGAAATCCATCCGGTGATGTATGTGGCATTAAGCTACGATCACCGCATCATTGACGGCCGCGAATCTGTCGGTTTTCTTGTTAAGGTGAAAGAAATGCTCGAAAACCCGAGCCGCATGCTTTTTGGATCTAAAAATCCGGACGAAGTATTGCTCGACCTATAAAAAAACAGAACATCATGAGGCGAAAGGTTGATTTTTTGGTAATTGGCTCCGGAATTGCCGGGTTGAGCTATGCGCTAAAAGTTGCCGAACATGGCAAAGTATTAATAATCAGCAAAACAAAAATCCTCGAAACCGCCACGTGGTATGCGCAGGGAGGCATTGCCGCTGTGATGTATAACCCCGACACCTACAACAAGCACATACAGGACACCCTGATTGCCGGCAGCTACCTCAACGATGAGAAAATTGTAACGATGACCATCACACAATCCACCGAAAGAATCGAAGAGCTGATCAGTTGGGGTGCGCATTTCGACAAAGAGTCGTCGGGGCGCTATGCGCTGGCCCGCGAAGGTGGCCATTCGGAATTCAGGGTGCTGCATCACCGCGACCGCACAGGATCGGAAATACAACGTGCCCTCACCGAAAAAGTCTTTCAGCACCCCAATATCGAAGTCCTTGAAAACCATTTTACGGTTGACATCATCACTCAACATCATTTGGGCAAAATTGTCAGACGCACACATGGCGACATTCAATGCTTCGGCGCCTATATACTCGATCCCGAAACCGGCATCATTGATACGGTATTGGCCAAAACCACCTTGATTGCTACCGGAGGGGCCGGAAACATTTACCAAACCACTACCAACCCGACCATTGCAACCGGAGATGGTATTGCCATGGTTTACAGAGCAAAAGGCATTGTTGACAACATGGAGTTTATCCAGTTTCATCCTACCTCGCTCTACAACCAAAAAGAAAAACCCTCGTTTCTGATAACCGAAGCCCTGCGCGGCGCCGGCGCCATTCTAAAAGACCACAAAGGAAACGAGTTTATGCATAAATACGACAGCCGAGGCTCGCTTGCTCCACGCGATATTGTGGCGCGCGCTATTGATAATGAGATGAAAATCAGCGGCGCAGAACACGTTTACCTCGATGCAAGGCATATACCCGAACAAGAAATACTCGATCATTTCCCAAATATTCATGCCAAATGCCTGAGCATTGGCATCAGCATCATGAAAGAAATGATACCGGTGGTGCCGGCTGCCCACTACATTTGCGGAGGCATAAAAACCAATGCCGACGGGCGCACCAGCATCAACCACCTTTATGCTTCGGGCGAAGTGGCCTCAACAGGGCTTCATGGAGCTAACCGATTAGCATCCAACTCATTGCTCGAAGCATTAGTGTTTTCGCACCGCGCCAGCGAACATGCCGCAAAACAAATTTCGGATATCGAGTTTAGGGAATCCATCCCCGATTGGAATGCCGAAGGCACTGTGTTGAACGAAGAAATGATCCTCATCACCCAATCGAAAAAAGAACTGCAAGCCATCATGAGCAATTATGTTGGCATTGTCAGATCGGACCTGAGGCTCCTGCGTGCTGCCCAGCGGCTCGAAATTCTTTACCGCGAAACCGAGGCACTATATGATAAGTCGGTACTCTCGGTTGAGTTGTGCGAACTGCGCAATATGATCAACGTGGCTCATCTTGTCATCAAATTTGCTTCGCAACGCAAAGAAAGCATCGGCCTGCATTATTCCATTGATTATCCTGCAAAAAGCTAAAAAAAACGTTTCAACTCTTTTGCCTTATGCCTACCATTTATCCTATTCTGGGAAAAGCTCCCATTTTTGGTAAAAACTGTTTCATTGCCGAAAACGCCACTATTGTAGGTGATGTTGCAATGGGCGACAACTGCAGCATCTGGTTCAATGCCATTGTTCGCGGCGATGTACATTCCATCCGCATTGGCAATAATGTAAACATACAGGATGGGAGCATCATCCATTGCACCTACCAGAAAGCGCCGGTCGAGATCGGGAATAATGTTTCAATTGCTCACCGGGCTATCATTCACGGCTGCACCATTCACGACAATGTGCTCATTGGGATGGGCGCTATTATTATGGATGGCGCCATTATTGAGGCCAACTCCATTGTTGCGGCAGGCGCACTTGTAAGCAAAGATACCGTTGTTGAATCGGGCAGTGTGTATGCCGGTGTGCCTGCAAAAAAGATTAAAGATTTGGATACCAATCTGCTCGAAGGCGAAGTGATGCGTATAGCCCGCTCCTACACCATGTATGCAAGCTGGCACAATCCGGAAATCATCCCACAAAACGGGAAATAGCCCCTTAAAACAGTTTTTGCACAGTTTGACAAACAAAAAACGCTTATAACCCAATGATTATAAGCGTTTTAAGATTTAAAAAGAGTACCCGAGACCGGAATCGAACCGGTACGGCCGCAATGGCCAAAGGATTTTAAGTCCTTCGTGTCTACCTATTCCACCACTCGGGCCCAATACCTTCATTACAAAAAATCCCGATTTGCATCGGGATCATTTTTTGAGCGGAAAACGAGACTCGAACTCGCGACCCCGACCTTGGCAAGGTCGTGCTCTACCAACTGAGCTATTTCCGCAAGATTTCAACGAAACGTTGTTTACTTTGAGGCTGCAAATTTAAGCTATTTTTTATTCTCCAAACAATTTTTTTGATAAAAATTTTCTACCCCCGGATGAGTCATTGAAACTCAGCTTATTTGCCCAACAATTTCTTTATCTCGTTTAGTTTGAGCAGCGCTTCAACCGGTGTAAGGGTTTCGATATTGGTGTTTAAAATATCTTCTTTGATTTGTAGAAGCAGCGGATCGTCAAGTTGAATAAAGCTAAGCTGAAAACCTTCGTCGAGCTGCTTTTGCTTTTTATTCGTCATCGTTTTTCTCAGGCCGGCATCAGAATGGCTTTTTTCGAGCATTTCGAGCAAAAGATTGGCGCGTTCGATTACTTTTCGCGGCATACCGGCCATTGTGGCCACATGTATTCCGAAGCTGTGCGCGCTCCCTCCTTTTTTCAGTTTACGCACAAAAACCACCTTATTTCCGCTTTCTTTCACGGCAACATGGTAGTTGGCAATTCGCGGAAAGGAGTTTGCCATTTCGATTAGCTCGTGGTAGTGGGTTGCAAACATCACTTTGCTCCGGTAGGCCGGATGATCGTGCAGGTATTCGGTAATTGCCCAGGCAATGCTAATTCCGTCGTAAGTGCTTGTTCCGCGGCCAATTTCATCGAGCAGCACTAAGCTTCGTGCCGAAATATTATTGAGGATACTGGCCGTTTCGTTCATTTCAATCATAAAAGTTGACTCGCCCGACGAAATATTGTCGCTTGCCCCCACTCGGGTAAATACTTTATCTACCATGCCAATTTCGGCTGCCTCGGCCGGCACAAAACTCCCCATTTGCGCCATCAGAACGATAAGCGCTGTTTGCCGCAGAAGTGCCGATTTACCCGACATATTCGGCCCGGTAATTATCAGAACTTGTTGTTGCCGGGTATCCAGATAAACGTTGTTACTTACATAAGTTTCGCCCGTCGGAAGCTGCTGTTCGATTACCGGATGGCGGCCCTCTTTAATATCAATTGCAAAGCCGTCGTTGAGTTTTGGCCGAACATACGATTGCCGCAAAGCCACATGCGCAAAAGACGCCAAGCAATCCAAACGGGCTATCAGAGCTGCATTGCTTTGAATAGGAGGCACATAGCTGCTCACTTCGAGCATGAGTTCCGAAAAAAGCGCAAGTTCAATACCCAGCATCCGCTCTTCAGCTCCAAGAATTTTTTGCTCGTATTGCTTAAGTTCTTCGGTGATATAGCGCTCCGATCCGGTAAGCGTTTGTTTGCGAATCCAATCGTCGGGCACCTTATTTTTATGAACATTGGTTACCTCTAAATAATAGCCAAAAACATTGTTGAATCCCACTTTCAAGCTACTTATACCCGTGCGGTCAAGCTCTCTTTTTTGAAGGTTTTGCAAATAGTCTTTACCCGATCGCGAAAGCTGCCTTAGCTCGTCGAGTTCGGCAGAAATGCCGTCGGCAATCAAATTACCTTTTGATGGTACGGCAGGAGGGTCGTTTTGCAGGGTTCTCCTGATTTTTTCGCGGATTTCGATGCACGGATCCAACTGATTGGCAACGGCCTGCAGGCTCTGAATTGCAGAATCGCCACATTGTTTTATGGTAAATTCTACCTGTTGCAATGCGTTTGCAACCTGAAGCAACTCGCGCGGGTTTGCTTTCGAAAGAGCCACTTTCGATATCAGCCGTTCCAGATCGCCCGTAAGCCTCATGCCTTCGCGCAACCGGCCAAGCAATTCGCCCTGCTGCACAAAAGCTTGCACCACCTCGTAGCGTTCTTCAATGCGGCTGCGATTTTTAAGCGGAAGGGCAATCCAGCGTTTGAGCAGGCGGCTGCCCATCGGAGTTACCGTCTGATCGAGAATATCGGATAGCGTTTTCCCGTCAGGATAAGGTGTCGAAAGCAATTCGAGGTTGCGGATGGTAAATTTATCCAGCCAAACATATTCGCCCTGATCAATTCGCGAAAGGGTGCTGATATGCCCAATCTTATCATGCCGGGTTTCGGAAAGGTAATGCAAAATCGAGCCGGCAGCTATTATTCCGTAACGGTAATCTTCAACACCAAATCCCTTTAACGAGTTAGTTCTGAAGTGTTTGCATAAGAGATCGTGTGTAAAATCGTAGGTAAAAACCCAGTCGTCGAATGCATTAAGGTAAAACCGATCGCCAAAATTTTCAATCAGTTGCCTGCGTTTGTTTCGCTGAACGATCATTTCGCTTGGCCTGAAACTCTGAATCAGCTTGTCAATGTATTCATTATTTCCTTCGGTCATCAAAAACTCGCCGGTGCTGATATCCAAAAAGGCGATGCCCGATTTTTCGTCGTTCAGGTGCACCGAAGCCAAAAAATTGTTTTCTTTTTGAACCAAAACGTTGTCGTTGTAAGAAACGCCGGGCGTAACAAGCTCAGTTACACCGCGTTTAACAATTGTCTTGGCCAGTTTCGGGTCTTCAAGCTGATCGCAAATGGCCACTCGATGGCCGGCTCTTACAAGTTTTGGAAGATACGAATCGAGCGAATGATGCGGAAAACCGGCCAACTCAACATAAGCTGCCGCTCCGTTGGCCCTGCGTGTGAGAACGATGCCCAGCACTTCGGAAGTGCGTATGGCGTCGGCACCAAAAGTTTCATAAAAATCGCCAACACGAAACAGCAGCAACGCATCGGGGTATTTAGCCTTGATGCTGTTGTATTGCTTCATCAGCGGAGTTTCCACTTTGTGGTTTTGGCTCATCTTGCTTCAGTTTCCATTAAAATGGCAAAGATACACAGTCTGCCCGATTGTTAAAACTCCTTTTTCAAAGCTTGAATGTTGTAATTTTGCCTCAAAAAAGATGAGAAAACTCAGCATGGCCGAGCTAAACCGGCCGGATCGGGAACAATTTGGCAAAGCGCCCAAGCTTCCAATTGTTGTTGTGCTCGACAACATCCGTTCGCTCAACAACATCGGATCGTTTTTTCGCACGGCCGACGCCTTTTGTATTCA
This sequence comes from uncultured Lentimicrobiaceae bacterium, assembly GCA_964470665.1. Classification (GTDB taxonomy): domain Bacteria; phylum Bacteroidota; class Bacteroidia; order Bacteroidales; family F082; genus JALNZU01. The sequence goes on along the minus strand of CAYYDS010000054.1, from coordinate 7,993 downwards.
AGCCATTTATTTGAGTGGCATTACTGCCACTCCGCCCCATCGCGATATCCACAAAACTGCCTTGGGAGCCACCGAAACGGTTTCCTGGAAATATTTTGAAACAACAGAAACTGCCTTGGCCGAACTCATTTCGCAAGGTTATCGAATTGCAAGCATCGAGCAAACCGACAAAAGCATTGCCCTGTCGCAATTTGTGATTGAAAAACCCACCGCACTCGTTTTCGGAAACGAAGTGGACGGAGTTTCTGACCAGGCCCTGCAAATGAGCGATCTTGCCATCGAAATCCCGCAATCGGGCACCAAACATTCGCTCAATGTAGCCGTATGCGGCGGCATTGTTTTATGGCATTGCCACGAACGCTTTTTAACTCATCCTTAATGTATGCAACATACTGTTATACTGCGTATTATCACTGCTTTTATAATTAAATAAAGCTTGAATTACATCCATATGATGATTTCTTTTAAATGAAAATAAAAGCCGCTTAATGCAGCAAAACAAGCTGGAAAACATGGGCAAAAAACCCTAAAAACGAGCCGGGTTCCAAATTAAATTTTCTCTCAAAAAAACCACAATCAATAATTGTCGTCATTGTTTTTGCAAATACTTGATCTTTTTTTTGCTTTTCTTTTTGAATTGACTATTTTTGCATGAATTTACAGGAAAAATCTAATTTACTTAAAATAATTATTGATCAATTAATTCACTATTAGACACCTAATCAATCTGTTATGAAAAGAAATCTATTTCTTTCGGTTTTTGTTCTGGCCTTGATATTGGTTTTTGCACCCTCCACATCATTTGGTCAGGAAAAGGTTTCCGAAGCAAAATCAAAAAGCTCGAGCTCTTTTGATCCGTATTTTCACATTTTTGGTGAAGCCGGATTGAGCCTATTCAATGGCGACCTCAATAGGTATGGCTTTTTAGCCGATCCAAAAAACATGAAGCTTAATGGCGATGTAGGATTTGGATACCAATTCACTCCTGTGATTGGCGCATTTGGCAAAATAGGATTGGGTGCTTTTGGTGGCGACAAAGACGCCATTAACAACGGTCAGGTTCGTAATGCCAAAATTGATGAAGCCAAGTTTTTCGATATGAGCTTAAACGCCTCATTCGAGATGCTGAATCTTTTTGCCGGCTACAACCCCGACCGCAAATTTGGCATTTCGACCCATCTGGGTTTTGGCCAAGTTAACTGGAAAGCCCGCGCTATTGACAAAACTACCGGTCTTCCGTTTGATCCGGAAATCGGCTATGGCACAAGTGATCTCGAAAAAGGCTGGGCCGGCGACAGGGCTAGCGCCTGGACATTCCCACTCGGAGCCGAATTCACCTATCATGCCGGCAACAAAGTGGATATCTATGCCGATTACACTTTCCACTTTACCGATACCGACCGCTTAGATGCTTTTGTTGACAATGGAGTTGACAACAGGCACTGGCCCGAAGGCGACTATAAAAACGACCCATACGGCCATTTCAATCTTGGCGCAAGACTGAAACTCATCAACGACAACAGCGTTAAAAGCATGGTTGACAACTTTGGCGATGTCATCTTAGAAGCTATGCCACAACCCCTCGAAGAAAGAGGCGACTCGGTTATCATTACCATCAAAGCTACTTTCCCGCCAAAATATTTCAAAAAACATGGAGCCATGAATTTCACTCCAGTTTTAGCCTACGAGGGCGGCTCGGTTGTGTTGAGACCCGTTACTTTTAAAGGTGAAAACGTAAGCGGCGATGGCATCCTTGTGAACTATGCCAATGGCAGCACTTTCACCTATACCGATAAAATTCCGTATCACCCGAACCTCAACGTGAGCGACCTCGTTGTGGCTCCCCTTGTTTATCCCGCAAAATCGGTTGCCAACCTCACCCGCGAAGGCGTTATTGCCAACGAAAAATACCTGCAAGCTCCTCAGCGCAAACTCGATGATGGCGTTATCTATACTTCAAAACGCATTGCCGACAATTTCAAAACTTCGGTTGCCGATCACGGATACGAAAAAGTAACCATCCTCACAAATAATGCCGCAATCTACTATCCGGTAAACCGCTACATCCTCGATTGGAATCTGCCGCTAAACAAGCTTCAGGAAAATAAGGATGCCCTTGCAAACCTTTCAACTAACCTCCAGAAAGGCTATAAACTGAAAGACATCACCGTAGCCGGATGGGCATCGCCCGAAGGAGAAGAAACCTTTAACAACGGCCTTTCCGAAAATCGCGCCAAAGCAGCTATCGAACATCTTAACAGCCTATTTACCAAAGAACTGAAGAAAAAAGGCACCCTCCTTCCTTTTAAAAACGTGAAAGAAATCGCTTACGAAAAGAGCGGCAATGGCCCCGACTGGAACGGATTCATGGCAGCTGTTGAAGCCTCTTCGATAAAAGACAAGAGCGCCATCCTCAACGTTGTTCGTTCGGCCAGCCCTGCACAGCGCGAACAGGAAATTCGCAATATGATCCTGATCTATCCCGAATTAGAAAAAGAAATCCTGCCTCCGCTGCGCCGCGCCATCATCAGCGTAAACACTTTCGAACCCAAGAAAACGGATGCCGACATTGCACAACTGGCTACCACCGACCCGGCAGCGCTTAGCCTGAACGAACTGCTGTATGCAGCTACTCTGACCAACGACCTGAAAACCAGAAGAATGATCTATGGCAGCGCTATGGAACTCCATCCCAAATGCTTAAGGGCCGTTTTGAATGCCGCCGAAGTAGATATCAATCTTGGCAATATTGCCGACGCAAAGAGCTTGCTCAACAAAGCCATCTCGATGTCGGATAAATCTGCTGCTGCATACAACAACCTTGCTGTGGTAAATATCATCGAACGCGATTTCGTAGCCGCTGAAACAAACCTGAACAAAGCCAAACAGCTTGGCGGCCAGAACGACTATAACTATGGCGTGCTCAACATCTTTAAAGGAGACTACAACAAAGCTGTTGGACTGATGGTTTCGGAAAAATGCGACTATAACCTCGGCCTTGCCCAGCTGCTCAACAAAGATTACGATGCAGCAAAAGCTACCCTCAACTGCGGCGCCGACGATGCCAAAACCAATTACCTGAAAGCCGTTTTAGCTGCTCGCCAGGGTAAAAATGCCGATGTTTACAGCAGTCTGATCAAAGCTATTCAGCAGAAAGCCGAATACAAAGACATTGCAAAACACGACCGCGAATTTATCAACCTGTTTAAAGAAGCCGATTTCCAAGCAGTTGTTAAATAAGTGGGACTCCAATTCATAAAAAAAGCCGGTTTAAACCGGCTTTTTTTATTTTAACACCTCTTCTAAAACGTAATTCGATGAATGCCAACCGGGTATGAGCTAAAAATAGCTTCGAGGATTCTTTCATAATCCTCGGAGCAGGCAATAAAATCGAGCTGATTGGTGTCGAGCAGCAAAATGCGCATATCCTGCTGTTGCTTTAAATAATCAAAATAGCCCGCTTGAATATCCCTTAAATATTCATTGCGGATGTGTTGCTCATAGCTTCTGCCCCTTTTACGTATATTTTCCTGAAGTTTATCCACCTCTACATAGAGGTAAACCAACAAATCGGGTTTTGGCAACGAAAGATCAATGAGGTTGAAAAAACGGTTAAACAACTGAAACTCATCGGCCTGCAATGTTTCTCTGGCAAAAATGAGCGATTTGGCCACATAATAATCCGATACAATAAAACTGCTAAACAAATCGGGCGCTCCCAACTGATCCTTCAGTTGCTGAAAACGCGACGCCATAAACGACATCTCGAGCGGGAAGGCATATTTTTCCTGATCTTCATAAAATTTGGGCAAAAACGCATTGTCTTCAAATTGTTCTAAAATCAGTTTTGCGTTAAAATCAGCAGAAATTTTCGAAGCCAATGAAGTTTTTCCGGCGCCAATGGTACCCTCAATGGCTACAAACTGATAAGGTAATTGGTTCATAAACTGCGCTTTCATCGAGAGTATAATTTCACTTCATTCAGGCTTTCTTCGCCGAGTTTGAGCATCAAATCATGATTGCTGAGGTTTAAACCCGGATGGATAAAACCGGCAGCAATTTCGTTGAGCGGAACAAGAACAAAACTCCTTTTATGCAAAAAAGGATGTGGAATAATGAGTTTTTTAGATGTAATTACCTTATTTCCAACATAAAGGATATCAATATCAATGGTTCTGGAAACATACTCTTTGATTTCCGGATTTCGTATGCGCCCTAACGATTGCTCAATCCGATGAATTGTTTGCAACAATTTTGAAGGCAATAAATCAGTTGATACAGCAATCACTTGATTGAGAAAGTCAGGAGTGTCGGTCATGCCCCAGGCCAGGGTTTCGTAGGTTTTTGAGGCAATGGTAACAGGGCCGATATGCAATTCAATTGCCTCTACAGCACGATGCAGCATCTGCTCCCTATCGCCTAAATTAGACCCGAGCGATAAAAAAACTGTAGTGGTTTCCATCCCTGCAAAATTAGTCGAAGCAAGCCAAAAGTTCAAAAGGATTTAAAGGAAAATACCAACAAAAACGCGGATAAAAAGCCGGATTTTAGTCGAACAAGACAAAGGTAGATCTTTTTGGAGGGATATATCCATCGAAAACCATCTGGATAAGCTTTTCGAGTTTCAGGTGGTAAAGCGGATCTTCGGCCCAACGGCCGGTAAGATGTTGAATTTCTGTAGCGGTTCCGCGTTTGATGCGGCCAAAACGATCGTCAACTTTGGGTGTGTTGAGCGCTTCGGTTGAGGCATAAGCTTTGAGGTGTTGCACATGGGCGCGCACGCCGTCTTCGATAGAGGTAAACGACAGGCCCGGCTCTCCGCCACCTATTGCGCCTAAGCCACAAAAGTTGTTTTGTTCCTTTTTAACATCGCCTCCATAGCGCAGGTAGCCGGTTTCCAGCAGCATTTGCGCATAGGCAATATCATGGTTAACGCCTTCTACAGCACAATCTTTGATGTAAAGGCTGACCAATTTTTCAACATCCGTAACGTCCAACTTATCGTTGTAGAGCCACAGAAAACTCACCATCCGCTCTTTTGGCAAAACACCTTTGTCCATAATGCGTTTTGGGAGCTCAAACTTTTTTGGATTAACATATCGTTCGCCATAATCGGTTGAAATAGTATAGCTGCTTTCATAGCTGATGTCATTGATAGAGAAGCCTCTTGGCAATTCAACTCCGTGCGATACCAGCCTCAAGGTGTCGGGCCTCTCTCCAATGCGCACACTACCTGCCCCCGTAGGGCCGGTTTCGATAAAAATAAGGCAAACAACAATAATAAAAGGTATCCACTTCATAAAAACGAAAAATACATTATGGAATGTACAAAAATCGTAATTTTGGCCTTTTACACAACACTTCAGCCAAAGATTTATTCACAAAATAATGTTTATTTTTGTTTAAACAGCTTGCCAAAACACAGTAAATCCCTTTTCAGCTCATTTTATTTTCAATATTTCTAAATTTTAATTTGTCAACAACTATTTCGAAAAAACGTTCAAAAATCCGTTTTACTCATCAATAAAGTTACTTATGAAACAATTTTTCAAATTCGTATTTGCCTCATTTTTAGGCACATTGCTTACCCTTTTTATTCTGTTCTTAATTGTGATCGGGACAATTTTTGCTTTAGTTTCGGCCTCTGACAACGAACAGGTTAAGCTCAAACCAAACACCGTTTTAGTTGCCGATTTTTCTGTTCCGGTATCCGACCGCAGCTCAAAAAACCCTTTCGAGTATTTCGATTACAGCAGTATGGAGTCGCGTACGCCGCTTGGATTGGATCAGGTGCTCAAAAACATTGAAAAGGCAGCTAAAGACCCAAACGTTATCGGAATTTATTTAGACGTCTCAGAAATTCAGAGCGGCATGGCTAATCTGTTGGAAATCAGAAACAAGTTGCTTAAATTTAAGAATTCAGGGAAATGGATTATCAGTTATTCGGAGGGTTACAGCCAGGGAGCATATTATTTAGCTTCGGTATCCGACGAAATTTACCTCAATCCGGAAGGAGCAATTTTATTTAAAGGACTCTTTTCTCAGATCACCTTTTTTAAACACCTGATGGAAAAATTGGAAGTTGAAACGCAGATTATCCGTGGGCCAAACAACCAATTTAAGAGCGCCGTAGAGCCTTTTATGTATGATAAGATGAGCGATGCCAACCGGATTCAGACCCAAAAGCTGCTAAATACCGCCTGGAACGAAATGCTGGATGCCATTAGCGCTTCGCGCGGCCTGAGCAAAGAAGTGCTGAATCAGGCAGCCGACGAACTGGCTCTAACCAAGGCCGAAAAAGCGCTGGAACTGCATTTTGTTGATGGTTTGGCTTATAAAGACGAAATACTGGCAAAGCTTCGCGAAAAAACAGGTCAGACAGAAAAAGAAAAAATCAAACAAGTGAGCTTGGCCAAATACAGCAATGTTAAGCTGGACCAAGAGAGCGCAAGCCGCAATAAAATAGCGGTGATCTACGCAATTGGCGAGATTTCGGGAGGCAAAGGGTCGGAAAACAGCATTGGATCCGAAGGCCTGTCGAAAGTGATCCGAAAAGCACGTGAAGACGAAAAGGTAAAAGCCATTGTGATGCGCGTAAACTCGCCCGGAGGCAGCGCTTTAGCTTCAGAAATCATTCGCCGCGAAGTGGAATTAGCCAAAAGCACCAAGCCTTTCATCGTTTCGATGGGTAATGTGGCCGCTTCGGGAGGCTACTGGATTTCGACCAATGCCGATTACATCTTTGCCGATCCCACCACCATCACCGGCAGCATTGGCGTTTTTGGAGTGATCCCAAATTTCAAAAAACTGTTTAACAATAAGTTGGGTGTTACTTTTGACAAGGTGCTTACCAATAGCAATGCCGATTATATTGATGTGATGGAACCCCTTAGCCCCTACCAGCAAGCCAAAATTCAAGAAGAAGTTGTAGAAATTTATGATAATTTCACTTCTTTGGTTGCGCAGACACGCAATTTGCGGCAAGCTTTTGTTGACAGCGTTGGCCAAGGCAGGGTTTGGATGGGCAAAGACGCACTCGAAATCGGATTGGTTGACGAATTGGGCGGGCTTGAAAAGGCCATAGCCTACGCTGCCGAAAAAGCAAACATTGCCGGCGATTACAAGCTTAATCCGCTACCGGAACAGAAAGATCCGTTTCAGCTCCTCCTCGAAGGCCTAAGCAATGAAGCGCGTGCACGCACAATGCTAAAACAGCAATTAGGCGAATATTCGAGCTATCTCGAATACCTGCAAACGCTTTCGAATATGAAAGGCGTTCAGGCGCGGATGCCGTTTTTCATGCAGATACAATAAGCAAAAGAGAAGATAAAAAAAAGGCCGTCTCCTTATCCGGGACGGCCTTTTTTAGTGTTACAGGAAATATAATTATTCTTTTGAATAATCCATTGCTTCCATACGTTTGTACTGATTATAGCGCCATTTTGCATTCTCCTCGGCCATTTTACTCAGTTCAGTGGCATTGGTCGGGAAGGTTTTTTTGAGCGAAGCAAAACGCACTTCACCATTGATAAACGACTGATATTTCGACCAATCCGGCTCTTTCGAGTCGAGTTGGAAGGGGTTTTTACCTTCTTCTTCCAACAACGGATTGTAGCGATAAAGCTGCCAGTAGCCCGATTCAACAGCCAACTCTTCTTCGTATTGGGTTTTTCCCATTCCGAGTT
>CAYYDS010000054.1:0-298 GCA_964470665.1 uncultured Lentimicrobiaceae bacterium | reverse complement strand
GGCGATGATAATAGCCGGTCCGGGATAGGCTTCAGCTTCTTTTACAGCTTTGAGGAACTGGTTTTGGCTGGCGCCCATAGCAACCTGAGCCACATAGATGTAGCCGTATGACATGAGCATAGCTCCGAGGTCTTTTTTCTTAACCCGTTTGCCGGCAGTGGCAAATTTTGCAACGGCTCCGGCGGGTGTAGATTTCGACGACTGTCCGCCGGTGTTGGAATACACTTCCGTATCCAAAACGAGTACGTTAACGTCTTCGCCCGAAGCCAAAACATGGTCGAGGCCGCCAAAGCCGATG
>CAYYDS010000053.1:2632-14215 GCA_964470665.1 uncultured Lentimicrobiaceae bacterium | reverse complement strand
GCCTGTGCATCTTATAATTACAAGAAATTTATTCATGTTACCTGATACTCATTATAAAAATTATTGAATTGGATGAAAGTCAGGACCTTACATTTTGGAAATTTAGCGGATGGTCGTGAGGCTGTGTTGTTCCGTTTTGAGTGCGAAAGCGGCCTTGAGGTTGCGATTACCAATTTTGGAGGCATCATAACTTCAATAAAAATGCCCGATCGCTTTGGGAAGAAAGACGAAATTTCGGCCGGCTTTCCAAATTTGCAACAATACCTTGATCCACACCCCTATTTTGGCTCAATTGTAGGGCCTTATGCCGGACGAATTGCCGAAGGCAAAATGACAATTGACCGGCAAACCTATCAGCTCGAACGCAATAGCGGCAATTGCCACCTTCACGGTGGATCGCATGGATTGCACAGCCGCCTTTGGAGTGCCAAACTCATTGCCGAAACACATTCGGCGCAATTAAACCTCAATTATACCAAACCGCATTTGGAATCAAATTACCCCGGAAATGTTGCGATTCAAGCAAGTTATATCTTGAGCGATGATAATCGTATTCGATTGAAATTCAAGGCCGAAACCGACCTGCCTACCCATTTGAATCTTACGAATCATGCCTATTTTAATTTAAACGGTTTCAGGAATACGGTTGCAGATCATTGCCTGAAAATCAATGCGCAGCGCTACGTTGAGCTCAATGAAGAACTTCTTCCCACAGGCCGTTTGAACTCCTTAGACGGCTCTGTTTACGATTTCAGGGAAAAACAATGCCTGCAAAGCCGCCAGATTCCGCAACAGCACGAATTAGATCACTGCTATGTGCTTGATAATGGGTTAATTGGGTATCCGGCAGTTGAATGCAGTCATCCGCAAAGTGGCAGGTATTTGCACATTTTTACAAGCCAACCCGGCATACAAGTGTATTCAGCCAACTTTCTCGATGGCAGCCTTGCGGGGCACAATGGGCAGCAATACGAAAAACACAGTGCAATTTGTTTCGAAACACAGCATTTTGCCGATACACCCAATCAGAATACTTTCCCCTCAACTTTATTATATCCGGGCGAAATATACAGTGAATCAACAGATTATATCTTTGATGTGAAACCTTAAACCTTATTTTATTTTTAAGTATGGACAGGCTTCAAATGAAAACAGTCAAAAAGCCTTTAACGCTCGTCATTCTGGCAGCCGGAATGGGAAGCCGCTACGGAGGTTTAAAACAAGTGGACAGGCTCGGCCCTTCGGGCGAAACAATCATTGATTATGCTGTATATGATGCAATCAGGGCTGGATTTGGCAAGCTTGTTTTGGTGATTCGAAAAAATATCGAACAAGAATTTATGGAAACTTTTGGCAATGGTTTTCTTAAGAAAATTCCCTATGAATTTGTATATCAAGAACATGATGTTTTGCCCGAAGGATTTTCCGTACCCGAAGGTCGCACCAAGCCCTGGGGAACGGCTCATGCGCTTTGGGTGGCACGCCATGCCATTCCGGGCGATTTTGTTGTAGCCAATGCCGACGATTTTTATGGAAGAGAGGCCTATGCATCGCTGTCCAATTTTCTTCAGCAGGCCGGGAACCCGGAAAATGCCTACGCCATGTGTGGCTATCGGTTAATCAACACTCTGTCGGAATATGGAAGCGTTTCGAGGGGTATTTGCCTGAAAGACAAGTCCGGATATTTGCAATCGGTTGTTGAACATTTAAAAATTGGGTTTGATGCCGCAGGCAAAATCATCAGCCATCACAATGGCGAAGATGTTGAATTAGAGCAGGATACCATCGTTTCGATGAATATTTGGGCTTTTCGAAAAAGTATTTTTCCCCTTATTGAAAGCTATCTGGTTGATTTCTTGAAGGAGCGAGCCGACGAACCAAAGTCTGAATTTTTTACGCCTTTAGTAGCCGATTTGCTTATACGCGAAAAAAAAGGAAGCATAAAAGTGATAGATACCGCTTCGCGCTGGTTTGGAGTAACTTATGCCGAGGATAAACCGATCGTTGAGCAACGCTTAAAAAAAATGGCCGCTAAGGGTGAATACCTTTCTCCTTTATGGAAATGAAAAAATCTGAAAAACCATCACCTTCAAACCGATTGAATTATGGGAGCTTTTCAAACAGTTGATTACCTTGTTTTTGGGGCTTATGCAGCGCTGATACTATTTTTGGGCTTATGGGTTTCGCGCGGAAAAAAGGGTGAAAAAAAGAACGCCGAAGACTACTTTTTAGCCGGAAAAAGTTTGCCGTTTTGGGCAATTGGCGCTTCGCTTATTGCCGCTAATATCTCGGCCGAACAGTTTATCGGCATGTCGGGATCGGGCTTTGCCATTGGGTTGGCCATTGCCTCCTACGAATGGATGGGCGCTCTGACGCTCATTTTGGTTGCAAAATATTTTTTGCCCATTTTTATTCGGCAGGGCTTGTTTACCATCCCCGAATTTATCGAAAAACGCTTCAATACGCAGCTAAAAACCATATTGGCAGTGTTTTGGGTGGGGCTGTTTATTTTTGTCAACCTCACTTCGGTGCTTTTCTTGGGCGCTAAAGCGCTTGATACCGTTATTGGTGCCGGCGATGGCAGCATGATTTTCAGCTTAATTTTGGGATTGGCCCTTTTTGCAGCCGCCTATTCAATTTGGGGAGGCTTATCAGCCGTAGCTTGGACCGATGTGGTGCAGGTGGTGCTGCTTGTTATCGGTGGCTTAGTTACCACCTTTATCGCCCTCGGAAAAGTTAGCCCTCAGGGCGGAGTGATGGAAGGTTTGCAGCATATTTACACCCAGGCCGGCGATAAATTCCATATGGTATTGCCCCGCAACCACCCCGAATTTCTAAACCTACCCGGCATCGGGGTGATTATTGGCGGATTATGGGTTGCCAACCTTTATTATTTTGGCTTCAATCAGTATATCATCCAAAGAGCATTGGCTGCCAAGTCGTTGCGCGAAGCCCAAAAAGGCCTTGCCTTTGCCGCTTTTCTCAAACTGCTTTTGCCGGTGTTAGTGGTAGTGCCCGGGATTGTGGCTTATGTGATGTTTATGCAAGGCCCCGGCACCGTTGAAATTGATGGCGTTCAACAGGTTTTTCTGAAAGCCGATGGGAGCATCAACTACGACCTGGCCTATCCCTGGTTGGTTAAATCATTTATCCCAACTGGGCTGAAAGGCCTTGTGGTGGCAGCCCTTACGGCAGCCATCCTCTCGTCGCTGGCTTCGATGCTCAACTCAACGGCCACAATCTTTACCATGGATATTTACCGCCCTTATTTTTCGAAGCAAACGAACGGATCCGACTTAGTGGCTGTGGGCAGAATTTCGGTTGTGGTGGCCCTGGTTATTGCCGTAAGTATAGCGCCGGCCTTGAAAAATATGCCGCAAATGTTTCAGTATATTCAAGAATATACCGGATTGGTAAGCCCCGGCGTTTTGGCCGTGTTTTTGATGGGCTTATTCTGGAAAAAAACCAATCCCAAAGGCGCCATCACCGGCGTGATTGCTTCGATACCCATTGCCCTGGCTCTCAAGATTTTGCCTATCGAGATGCCATTTCTCGATCAAATGCTTTACACCTGCCTCATTACCGTGGTAATTATCCTGTTGGTAAGCCTTACCACTGCTGATTTTGATGAAGACCCGAAAGCAATTGCATTGCCAAAAGAAACTTTTAAAACAAACCGGCAGTTTAATATTGCGGCCTATGTTGTGATGATTATTCTGGCAGTGATTTACACCGTTTTTTGGTAAAATAGGCCTTATCTTTGCAAAAAACGTTTGAGTGCTTCGCCATTCGCGTAAAAAATTGATCCCAAAGCTGTTTATGGTATTTTCGCAATTAAAGGATTACAATTTAGTACTGGCCTCCAAATCGCCCAGAAGGCAGGAATTGCTTCGAGGCATGGACTTGGAATTCAGTATCTTGACAAAAGAAACCGACGAATCGTTTCCCGAAACGATGCCTCCTTTCGAAGTTGCGCCTTATCTGAGCAAGATTAAAGCCGAAGCTTTTGAAACCCGCGAGTTGCCCGAAAACTTTTTGTTGATAACCGCTGATACCGTGGTAATTGTAGGCTCTGTCACCCTCAACAAAGCGGCTAATAGCTCGGAAGCCATTGCGATGTTGCGCTTACTTTCGGGCAAAACTCATACGGTGGTCACCGGCATTTGTTTGCGGTCGGCTAAGCAAATGCGGGTTTTTTCCGACCACACAGAGGTGCATTTTGCCACGCTCGATGAAGCTGAAATGGCCTATTATGCCGAAAAATACCGGCCTTTTGATAAAGCCGGCGCGTATGGAATTCAGGAATGGATTGGTTATTGCGGCATTACGGGCATCAGAGGATCATATTACAATGTGATGGGACTGCCCACACAGCGCCTTTTCGACGAGCTTAAAAAATTTTTGGATGATGAGCAAGTCAATTATTAACAAAAACAACAATAAAAACGAATGAAACAGCTCTTCAAACGGTGGATAAACTATTTTTTGCAAGGATTGCTTTATATTGCTCCCGTAACGCTAACCATGTGGGGGCTTCTTGCAATTTTTGAGTTTATTGACGGCTTGCTGATTGATTATTTGGATAATCTGCTAAACCGTCATATCCCGGGTTTGGGCATCCTTGTGCTGGTATTGGCGATAACCTTGATTGGCCTTGCCGGATCGAGCTTTTTGCTGCGCCCTTTCATGGCCCTTTTTGATCAGTTTTTTACCAAAGCGCCTCTTATTAAAATCATCTATACCTCGGTAAAAGATTTGGTTTCGGCATTTGTTGGAAAGAAAAAACGTTTCACCGAACCCGTTTTAGTAAAGATAAGCAAAGGATCCGATCTCGAAAAAATTGGATTTATTACAAATAAAGACCTCGATTTTCTTGGAATATCCAGCGGCAAAGTGGCGGTTTATCTGCCTCATTCCTATGCCTGGTCGGGCAATCTGTTTATTGTTCCGGCCGAAAACGTGCGACCCATTGACGCCTCTCCAACCGAAGTGATGAAATTTATTATTTCGGCCGGAGTAACAAATCTAGAAATACAAAATGAACATGACGAAAACTGAAAAACGCCCTACCATCCTCATTACCAACGACGACAGCTTTTATGCGCCCGGCCTTCGAAACCTCATTCGCCTGATGCGGCCACTCGGCAAAGTGGTGGTAGTTTCAACCGAGCAACCCATGTCGGGCATGGGGCACGCCATTACAATTAAAACCCCTTTACGCTTGAAACAAATTGTAAAAGAGCTTGATTATGAAGAATATGTGTGTAATGGAACGCCCGTTGATTGCGTGAAGCTTGGCGAACAAGTGGTGCTTAAGCAATTGCCCGATCTCTTGGTTTCGGGCATAAATCACGGATCGAATGCTTCGGTCAACGTTATTTATTCGGGCACAATGGCCGCTGTGATCGAAGGCTGCATTGATGGCATTCCGTCTGTTGGCTTTAGTCTCGACGATTACAGTTTGCAAGCCGATTTTAGCCATCTCGATCTTTTTATCACGCAAATTGCGCAAAAAGTTCTGTCGGAAGGCCTTCCGCAGGGCATTTGCCTAAATGTGAACCTGCCGATGAAATCCGATCAAAATATCAAAGGAATAAAAGTTTGCCGGCAGGCGCATGCACGCTGGGTAGAATCGTTCGACTCGCGGCAAGATCCTCGTGGCGCTGAATATCACTGGCTTATGGGTAAATTTGAAAACGACGATAAGGCCGGAGATACCGATGTATGGGCGCTCGAAAATAATTTTGTTTCCATAGTGCCCGTGAAATTCGACCTCACGGCATATCAAAGTATGGATTACCTTAAGTCCTGGAAATTTAACGTTTGATATTCGCGAAAAGCTAAATTCTTCCATGAAACAATTGTTTAAAAAAGACCATCTTCTCAATGGTTTAACGATTGGCCTTCTCGTTGCCGCTTTAACTTTTGGATTGGTACTTTTTGTAAAAGGTTTGCTGCAAAGTCAGCCATACTGGCTTTCCAATCCGCGCAATCTGTTTCTTATCTCGCAGATTCCCAATGTTTTGCTATTTCGTTATTTTATGGTAAACCGAAAATTAGACAAAATTGGACGTGGTATTTTGATTGTGATTATTGCGGTGGTTTTGCTCGCCCTGTTTTTTGTTAAATAAAACGCCGATGAAATACTACATCATAGCCGGCGAGGCTTCGGGTGATTTGCACGCCTCAAACCTGATCAAAGAAATAAGGAGCTTCGACAAAATGGCCAAATTTAGAGCCTGGGGCGGCGATTTGATGGAACAACAGGGCGCAACCATTGTGAAACGCTACCGCGACCTTGCTTTTATGGGCTTTTTGGAGGTAGCCTTGAATATCCGCACCATTCTTGCAAACCTTTCATTCTGTAAAAGAGATATCGTTGAATATCAGCCTGATGCGCTCATCTTGGTTGATTATCCGGGCTTTAACCTGCGCATTGCAAAATTTGCTCACAAAAAAAACATTAAAACAATCTATTACATTTCACCACAGGTTTGGGCTTGGAAAAAGGGAAGAGTTAAAACCATAAAACATGTTGTAGATCAACTGATTGTGATTCTCCCTTTCGAAAAGGAATTTTATCGGCAATACGGAGTTCAACCCACATTTGTTGGGCATCCGCTACTCGATGCCATTGAAAATACCTTGACTAATCCCGATTTTTTGGAGAAAAATAATTTGGATTTACGCCCTATAATCGCGCTTTTGCCGGGTAGCAGACAGCAAGAAATTGGCCGCATGCTGGCCATAATGCTGAAAATAATTGATAACTTTCCTGATTATCAATTTGTTGTGGCAGCAGCTCCTTCGGTCGAAATTTCGATGTTTCGGCAAGTTATCGGAAACAAAGATGTAAAATGGGTTCAGGGCCAGACCTATGCCTTGCTGCAACACGCCGCTGCAGCTTTGGTTACTTCCGGAACGGCAACCCTCGAAACGGCCTTGTTTGAAGTGCCGCAGGTGGTTTGCTACAAAGGCAGCCAAATTTCGTACGAAATTGCCCGGCGATTGGTTGATATCCGTTTTATTTCGTTAGTCAATCTCATTATGGAACAAGAAGTAGTTAAAGAGTTGATTCAGAGTGATCTGACACCAGATAATCTAACATACGAACTCAAAAACCTCCTCGACGACCCGCTTGTTAAGGAAAATATGCAAAAGAATTACCGCCTGCTTAAAGAAAAACTTGGTGGAAAGGGTGCATCGCAAAGAGCAGCCCAAAGCATTTCTAACTTCCTTAAAGCTTAGCGCATTATAAGTAGATGATAATCAGAAACATAACATTATTATTGAAACGGGATTTTCGAGGTCAACGGATCGAGTTTTTCAAGAAAACGGGCCAGCTCGTCAGCTTTTGAAGTGCCTATGAGTAATGTTTTCTTGTTTTGCAGCGTCAGGCGCAAACCCATATTGCCTTTCACATTGTAAGCAGTGCCTTTGCGCCCTAGCCGAAGCCCCCATCCACCATAATCATTAATAGGTTGATACTTAACCACTTCGAATGATTTAACATCACTCCACTTTATGATTTTTTCTTTCATCAAAAAAGGTTTGAAATTGATGTTGATGCTTCTATTGTCAATCCTTACCGACAATTTACTACAAAGCATAAGCAGTGTAACGGCCACAAGCAGTGCAGTTGTTAAAGCGGTTGTAAGGATAAGGCCGCTATTGCTCATTGGAACATTTCCATAAGGTATGCCCTTGCCAATTTGGAGGTATAAGCCGTAAGCAAACTGGCCAAGTACCCCCACATTCACGGCTATCATCATTATCCAAAGCCAGATTTGGCTAAAGCGCTGTTCTTCAATGTAAATTTTCATCGTTTTTTTGTTCTTTTTTTAATCTTCCTGCTTTGCGCAATGCCATATCAATGATCCATTCAATTTGGCCATTGGTACTGCGAAACTCGTCGGCTGCCCATTTTTCGAGGGCGGCAAGTTTTTCTTCGTCAATGCGTAGGGCAAAAGCTTTTTTTCGCGACACAGCTATTGGTATAAAGTTCCGGTGTTTATAACAGGGCTGGCTTCTTTATCGCCGCACAGCACAACCATTAAATTGCTTACCATGGTGGCCTTTTTCTCGTCGTCGAGATCAACAATTTTCTTGGCCGACAACTGTTCCAAAGCCATATCAACCATACTTACAGCCCCTTCTACAATTTTAAATCGCGCGGCTACAATTGCAGCGGCCTGCTGGCGTTTGAGCATAGCTTGTGCAATTTCTTGTGCGTAGGCAATGTAATTGATGCGGGCTTCGATTACTTCAATGCCGGCCATCACAAGGCGTTCGCTAATTTCTTTTTCCAATTCGTTGTTTACTTCTTCGCCACCCGAACGCAAACTGATTTCGGCCTGTTCATCATCAAAATTATCGTAAGGGTACATGCCTGCCAGTTTTCGAAGGGCCGCTTCGCTTTGCACAACAACAAAATTTTCGAAATTGTCAACGGCAAAAGCCGCTTTAAAGGTATCCGACACGCGCCATACTAAAACCAATCCAATCATGATCGGATTGCCTATTTTGTCGTTTACTTTGATGGGGTCGCCATTGAAATTGTGCGCTCTAAGCGATACATTTTTTCTGATGTAAAAAGGGTTTACCCAAAAAAAACCATTTTGTTTGATGGTGCCGCAGTATTTGCCAAACAATACCAGCACCTTGGATTGATTGGGGAAAACAATGGTGAAACCAATAGGAAGGAAAATGATCGCCACAAGCGGCAATATGATCCAGGTTTCGTTGATGCCTATGCCTGATCCAATAGCAATAACCGAAAGAATCAGCAAAAAAATGATGGCCAATACGATGTAACCAGAAATGGCCTGATGTGTTTTTTCCATAGCGATTGATATTAAAATGATATTACAAAGATATTAAAATAATACTAAGATTGTCAAGTGTTTTTGAAAATAAATATTCAATCCCCTTAAAGAATGGGGCTATATTACTGGTAATGAAATAGATAGCAGTTGCTAAAAAATGCTTTTTTTGAGGTGCTTTGGGCTTGGCAAAGCCGATTGGATAGAAATGGGGGTGTTTTGCCGAAGGGCTTATAAAAACGAAGGCCGTTCAGGGGAGCTTGATTCCCTCTTCGGTGATGATAATTTTTTTCGTTTTATAAAGGAGTCCGCAGGCTTTTTTAAAGTTTTTTTTGCTCATGCCCATGCGTTCGTAAATTTCTTCGGCGTCGCTGTGATCGTGCAGCGGCAGGAAACCTTTTGCAGCTTTAAGTTTGGCGAGTACGGCATCGGCTAAGCTGCTTATTTTGTCGTATCCCGGGGGCAACAAGCGCAGGTCAATTTTACCATCTTCCCGAATTTTCGAGATGAAAGCCTTGGTTTTCAGTCCTTTTCGAAGCACTTCGAATACTTCGTTGGCATAGATAAGTCCGGTAAAGCCGTTTTCGATGATGGCTTTATAGCCAAGGTCGGTTTTTTCCCACAGGATGATTTCCACCTCTTGCCCCTCGCTGAAATGGTGCGCTTCTTTGTCCAAAAAGCGTTCGATGCGTGCCGAAGCGGCAATGCGGCCGGTTTGCGGATCGCGAAAAACGTAAACCAAATACTTTTTGCCTACTTCCATGCGCTGTTTCTGCTCGCCAAAAGGCGCCAGCAGATCCTTTTCGAGGCCCCAGTTTAGAAATGCTCCGGCTTGATTCAAATCGGCAACCTCTAGAAAAGCCACCTGCCCTACAACTGCAAACGGCTTCATGGTGGTGGCAATAGGCCTGTCGTCCGAGTCAAAATACACAAATACACGAATGCGATCGCCAAGCTTGCACCCTTTTGGAACCCACTTGTTTGGAAGCAAAATCCGGTTTTCCGAAGCGTCGTGCAAATACAGACCTTGCGGTTCGGCCGATGCTGCTACCAGCTCGTTGTATTGTCCGGGGATGAGGTTGTTGGTAATTTCCATTGTGGATATTTCAGTCGTGCTTTGGTTTTGCCGCTGCAAAAGTACTGATTTTGGCATGATTGGATAATCAAACGGTTTTTAGGGTTAAAAAAAAGGGGCTAAATTCGTAATGAGCAGCCCCTTTTTTCTTTTCGTTTGCTGTTAGATCATCGGGTAATTTTTGAAAATTTCATCCGATTTCATCAGAATGTCAATGTATTGAGCCCTGCGATAAGTAAAGGGGTCGCTTGTTTTTTTATTGGAAAGTTTTCCCCTGAAATCGTCTAATTTCTTGTAGTTTTTGGTTGTCATCCAGGCTTCTATTTCTTCAAGAATCCGGCTGATTTGTTTGGGGCCGTGTTTATATATGGTGCTCACTACTTGCACCACATCGGCTCCGGCCAAAATCATTTTTATCGCATCGCTACCGGTGAAAATGCCGTTGCTGGCACAAATCGAGGCGTTGATGTTGCCATGCAGCAAGCCGGCAAAACGGAGGGCCAGGCGGTTGTCCTGCTCGTTGCTCAGGTTGTAGGGAAAATGATGTTTTTCGGTGTTTATATTGATGTCGGGCTGAAACAGCCGGTTGAAAAGCACGAAGCCGTCAACGCCTTTTTTTGCCATTTCATTCACAATATAAAGCGGATTGGTGTAATAAGGGCTCAGTTTAACGCTTACCGGTATCGAAACGGCGTTTTTAACCATTTCGATCACATCGAGCTCTTCGTTGTGGATAGCACGGCCATCAATGTCAAATTCGAGTGGCACGGCATAAAAATTAATTTCGATGGCATCGGCCCCGGCATCCTGAAGTTTTTTTGCATACGACTCCCAGCTCTCATCATATACGGCATTGATGCTGGCAATTAGTGGAATGTTTAATACTTTGCGGGCTTCGGCAAATTTGGCGATGAATTCTTCCGGACCGTGATCGAGCAGGTCGGGAAACAGGCTGATCATTTCGGCATTTCTTTCTTTATATTCGCTAAGCTGCTCATGAAGTTGCAGATTTTCCAAGTGAATTTGTTCTTCAAAGAGCGATTTGTAAACGATGGCAGAAGCGCCGGCCTCTTCGAGTTTTTTGAGCATAGCCAGATCGGTTACCAGGTTGCTGGCACCGATGATAATGGGGTTTTTGAGGGTTAAACCCAGATACTTTACACTGAGATCCATAGAGTTAATTATTTAGATGTGAATATTTTTATGCTTAATAATGGTTTTGCCGGGTAAAATTAGGAAAAAATTGTTCAGCCTAATTTCATCGTCGTAATCTATAATCAGTATAAATTAGGCATTTAGCCCCTGATTGAGGACTTAAAAGTAGGCAAAGATTTTTATTATGGCTAATTTTGTACACAATTTTATGATACGACCGAATAATTTTTAAAAGCCTAATAATTAACACATTATGACAAAGAAAAAGAACTTTATCACCTGCGATGGCAATTATGCAGCAGCGCATGTGGCGTATATGTTCAGCGAGGTAGCCGCAATCTACCCCATTACACCTTCGTCCACCATGGCCGAATATGTTGACGAATGGGCTGCATATGGCCGGAAAAATATTTTTGGCGAAACAGTTCATGTGGCCGAAATGCAAAGCGAAGGCGGTGCTGCCGGCGCTGTTCACGGTTCGTTGCAGGCCGGAGCCCTCACTACCACCTTCACGGCATCGCAGGGTTTATT
>CAYYDS010000053.1:0-2622 GCA_964470665.1 uncultured Lentimicrobiaceae bacterium | reverse complement strand
ATAAAATTGCCGGCGAGCTTTTGCCGGGAGTTTTTCATGTGAGTGCACGCAGCCTTGCCGCTCAGGCGCTTTCGATCTTTGGCGATCACAGCGACGTAATGAGCGCGCGCCAAACCGGTGTGGCCATGTTGGTTACCGGAAGTGTTCAGGAAGTTGCCGATTTAGGTGCAATTGCTCACCTGGCAGCCATCAAATCGAGGGTGCCTTTCATGCATTTCTTCGATGGCTTTCGCACCTCGCACGAAATTCAGAAGGTAGAGCTGCTCGAAAACGACGACCTGAAACCCCTTGTGGATTGGGAAGCCTTAAAACGTTTTCGCGATAATGCATTAAACCCGGAGCATCCCGTAACAAGAGGTACTGCACAAAACCCCGATATTTATTTCCAAACGCGTGAAGCAGCCAATCGTTTCTACGAACCGCTTCCCGATTTGGTTGAGCATTATATGCAGGAAATCAAAAAGATTACCGGAAGAGAATACCATCCCTTTGTATATTATGGTGCTCCTGATGCCGAAAACATCATCATCGCCATGGGATCGGTTACCGAAACCATTCGCGAAACCGTGGATTACCTCAATGCAAAAGGCGAAAAAGTGGGCTTGGTTGCCGTGCATCTGTATCGCCCCTTCTCGGCAAAATATTTCTTGAATGTAATACCAAAATCGGTAAAAAGAATTGCCGTTCTCGATCGCACCAAAGAACCCGGTGCCAATGGCGAACCCCTTTACCTCGATGTGAAAGAGATATTCTATGGCCGCGAAAATGCGCCGCTCGTCGTTGGCGGACGCTATGGCCTTAGCTCAAAGGATACCACACCGGCCATGATCCTCTCGGTTTACGAAAACCTAAAGCTCAACGAGCCAAAATCAGGCTTCACTGTGGGCATTGTTGACGACGTTACTTTCCTCTCGTTGCCCATGCTGCCCGAAATAAGCATCAGCCCCAAAGGCACTTACGAAGCTAAGTTTTATGGAATTGGAGCTGACGGAACGGTAGGAGCCAACAAAAACTCCATTAAAATTATTGGCGAAACAACCGATAAATATGCACAAGCCTATTTTGCTTACGACTCTAAAAAATCGGGCGGTGTAACCACTTCGCACCTGCGTTTTGGCGATCACCCGATCCGTTCGACCTACCTTGTGGGGACACCCGACTTTGTAGCCTGCCACGTGCCGGCCTATCTGGGAAAATACGATGTGCTCAGGGGAATTAAAAAGGGAGGATCGTTCCTGCTCAACAGCATTTGGGACGAAGAAGAAACCCTCAATAAACTTCCGAACAGCATTAAAAAAGTATTGGCCGAAAAAGAAATCAATTTCTATATCATCAATGCCACCCGTATAGCCGAAGAAATCGGCCTTGGCGGGCACACCAATACCATCATGCAGTCGGCCTTCTTCAAAGTGGCCGAAATCATTCCCTACGAGCAAGCCGTTGAAAAAATGAAATCGTTTATCCTTTCGAGCTATGGCAACAAAGGCGAGATGATTGTAAAGATGAACTATGCGGCTGTTGATCGTGGCGGTGAGGTAGTGAGGGTTAGCGTACCGAATGAGTGGGCAAAACTTGCCGTAGAACAAGCAGAAGTTGTTGATGGAATGCCCGAATTTATTCAGAATGCAGTGGTGCCAATCAACAATATGAAAGGCGACGACCTGCCGGTGAGCGCCTTTGTTGGACGTGAAGATGGAACTTTCCCGGCCGGCACAACAAAATACGAAAAACGCGGCATCGCCGTAAACGTTCCGGAATGGCAAACCGATAATTGTACACAGTGCAACCAGTGCGCCTATGTATGTCCTCACGCTGCCATCAGACCTTTTTTAGTTAACGAAACCGAAGAAGCCAACGCCCCCGAAGGAACAACCTATCAGCAAACACGCGGCAAGTTTGCTCCGCTTAAATACCGCATCCAAGTGAGCGTGCTCGATTGTACGGGTTGCGGCAATTGTGCCGATGTTTGCCCGGCTAAAGAAAAAGCTTTGGTGATGAAACCTCTTGAAACACAGCAGTCTGAAATCGGGCGCTGGGATTATTTTGCCAATAAGGTTACCTATAAAGATACCGTTGTTGATAAATTCCAGTCGGTGAAAAACAGCCAGTTTGCCAAACCTTTATTTGAGTTTTCGGGCGCTTGCGCCGGTTGTGGCGAAACACCTTATATTAAGGCCATCACCCAGCTCTTTGGCGAACGCATGATGGTTGCCAATGCCACAGGTTGTTCGTCAATCTATAGCGGATCTGCGCCTAGCACGCCTTATTGCACCAACGATAATGGCAAAGGACCGGCCTGGGCCAATTCGCTTTTCGAAGACAATGCCGAATATGGATACGGAATGTCGTTGGCAACCAATAAGTTGCGCGAACGAATTGCACTTCGCCTGGAAGATGCGCTAAAAGCCGAAACCAACGAAGAAAGCAAGACCGTGTTTGCCGAATGGATCGAATCAATGAACAGCGCCAAGGCTTCTGAAGCAAGCTCCGAAAAGTTAATTAAGGTGCTGAGTGCAAGAAAAGACGCCCTCTCGGCCGAGCTCCTCGATCTGAAACAGTATTTTGTTAAGAAATCACAATGGATTATTGGCGGCGACGGCTGGGCTTACGACATCGGCTTTG
>CAYYDS010000052.1:0-14225 GCA_964470665.1 uncultured Lentimicrobiaceae bacterium | reverse complement strand
CTGCTTTTTTTATGCCTTTTTTGTTTTGCTGTCATAAGGAATGTTTTATCTTTATGCTGAGCAACCTCAATCAAAAATGGAACTGCATAAATACCCCTTTATCCGGCTTCTTATCCCTTATATGCTTGCGATTTGGCTGTACGAACGATTTGTACATCAGGAACTTACTGTTTTTGCTCATCTTTTGTTCCTGTTTTCCTTAGGACTTTTTATATTCAATTTTTACCTTAATAAAAGCTATCGTTTTCGCTGGGTTGCTGGCTTTTTGCTCAGTCTTATTTTTTTTGCTTTAGGATGGGTGAATACCGGCTTGCGGCAGCCCTTTGCCAACCAAAAACACCTCATTCACGACACGACGCAATACCCGTTTTATTATGCCCGTATTACCGAACCGCCCGTCGAACGTGAAAAATCGGTTAAGACTAACGCTGAACTTATTGCGGTTTTCGATGGCGAAAAGCTGCTGGCAAAGCGTGGCAGTATGATGGTGTATTTTGCTGTTGATAGCGGTCTCATTATTCCTACATACGGGCAACTTATTCGCCTCGAAAAGGCGCCGTCCGAAATTGAAAAAGCCAAAAACCCCAATCAGTTTGATTACCGCAAATACCTTGCTCGTAAAGGAGTTTATTATCAGGTTTATTTGAAAGCGAACGAATATACGCCTATGCAAATGAGTTGGCGAAATCCTTTGTTTCGTTTTGCTTTTAGTTTGCGCGATATTTTTCTGAAAAAAATGCAACTCCATCACGTTGAGGGTGATGCCTTTGGGGTTGCGGCAGCCATACTGCTGGGCTACGACGAGAGCCTGCCGGCATATCTTAGGCAGGGCTATACCGCTGCCGGCGCCATGCATGTGCTTTGTGTTTCGGGCTTGCATGTAGGCATTGTTTTTATGTTTTTTAATTTTCTGCTGAGCCTGGTGTTCCGAAAGTCGGCACCGGGGCTTAAAATTATGCTTCTTCTGCTGTTAATTTGGTTTTATGCCCTGCTCACCGGCTTGGCTCCATCGGTGCAGCGCTCGGCCATTATGCTTTCGTTTGTGTTGATAGCGCAGCTTTTCAGGCGAAAAGGCTATGTGTTGAACTCCATTGCCGCTTCTGCTTTTTTTATCCTTCTTTTCGAGCCTTATGTACTTTTCAATCTTGGTTTTCAACTTTCATATCTGGCTGTAATTGGCATTGTTTTGTTTCAGAGGCCAATATACGGCTTGCTCTATTTCAAACAAAAACTGCCCGATAAGATATGGGAGTTGAGCTCGGTTTCGCTTGCGGCTCAGCTAACGACAACGCCCTTGGTTTTGCATTATTTTAATCAGTTTCCGGCCTATTTTCTGCTTGGAAACCTGGTTTTGGTGCCGATTTCTTTTGTGGTTATTGTTTCGGGCATGAGTTTTCTGGCGCTTTCTTTTGTGCCCATTGTTGCCGACTTGGCGGGTTGGGTTACATCGGGGCTTATTTGGGTGATGAATAAAAGTGTTGGGTTTATCGAAAATCTACCCGGTTCTGTATTGAAAGGCCTTTTTATTTCGTGGTGGGAAGCCTTGTTGGTGATGCTGCTGGTGGGTTTTCTTTACCTCATTTTAACGCGGCGTAAACGCATATTTGCGCTCGCTTCATTGGCCTCGATGGTACTTCTTTTCTCTTCTTTTGCGTGGCGCTCCTATGCCAGCAACCGGCAGTCGGCGCTTATCGTTTATAGCCTCAATAAACATATTGCCATTCAGCTTATTGATGGGAAAAAGCACGTGATCATTGCCGATAGCACCTTAAAAGACGATGCCTTTCAGCTTGGGTTTCATTTGGAAAAGAATTTTGTGGTAAGGGGGCTGAGCCCTCAGGCCGTTTGGGTCGATCTGGACAGCTCGGTTCAAACCGGCAATTGGTTTAAACTTGGCCCTTTTATTCGCACAGCACGGCATTCCCTTGTTTTATGGAATAAGCAGGCTGATGAAAACTGCAAGCTCGCCGATTCAATGCCAAAAGCTGATTTACTTCTCGTTGCAGGCCGTATTAAAACCAAGCCGGAGGTTCTTATCCAACATTTGCAGCCAAATTGCATCATCCTCGATGCTTCGGTGCCGGCAAAACAACTTGCGCAATGGCTCGAAAAGTGTGCCGAAACCGGAACGCGTTGTCATAATATTCGCAGCCAAGGGGCTTTTATTGTTGAGGATTAAAAAAAAGCAGCCCGCGTAGGCTGCTTTTTTTTGAGTTATGAATTCGAATTACTTATTCGATGATAAGTTTTCGGGTGAGTACGCCTTGTGTGGTGTTTAATTTGATGAGGTAGATGCCTTTTCCTATTTCGCTCAAATTGAGTTTGGCAGTTCTGCCGGATTCAACAAAGAGAGGCGATTCGTAAACCTTTTTGCCAACCAAAGTATAAACTTCAATTCCGGATGGGGTTAATGTTTCTGCTAATTGCAGAGTAATCTGGCCGTTTCCGGGATTTGGATGGATGCTAAAGCTATGGGCGGGCTGATCGGCAATGCCGTCTTGAGTTGTAACGGTAAAAGTCCAGGCAGAGCTCCAGCTTGTCGAATCGAGGCCCTGAATACCTCTTACCCTCCACAGGTATGCCTGACCGGGAATAAGTTGAATCTGAGTCTGATAGAAGTTTTGGGTTACAATGGTTTCAAAAGGTTCATTGAAGTTGCTGTTTGTCGAATACTGAATCATATACTTTTCAGTTCCTTTTATGCTTTTCCACTCGAACAGCGGCATACGGATCACATTGATTGCGTTGTTAGCCGGTGCGGTTTGGGCAATTGTAGAAGTGGTGGTAAATTTAAACACTTCTGACCAGTCGGAAACTGCGGCTGCGTGACGGGTGTTTACTCGCCAATAATAATCCTGACCATAAGCCAATCCTTGGAAACGGTAGTTGTTGTTGCTGGTTTCGTAGTTAAACGGATCGGTGAAGTTGGCGTCGGTAGCCAGTTGTACGGAATACCGAACTATTCCGGTAAGTGGTTCCCACTGTGCAATGGTATCTAAGGCCACATTTACGCCTAAATTTGCCGGTTTGGTAAGGGTTGGGCGGGCAACGATCGAGAACGAACGAGCCGATGACCATTCGGAGGTTGAACTGGCGTGGCGGGCACGAATGCGGAAATAATGTGTACGTCCGAAAAGCAGGTTGTTAAATCTGAATTCGGAATTGTCGGCTGTCAACGAGAAGTCTTTTAAGAAGGGGCTGTTAAATCCTTCGCCTTGGAAAGCAACAATAACGCCACCGGCTCCTACAAAGTAGCCCGAGCTGCTGCTCGAAAAATAAACGCCGTTTAGGTTTTGTGTTGTACCACTTGCAATGGGGGCCCAAACGTCGCCATTGTAATAAACCAATGTTCCCTGTGCCCCAACGGCATAGCCTTCATTTTCGTCAATAAAGCAGATATCGTTAAGGTCGCGAGTGCTGCCACTGAGGATTTCGGTCCAAGTTTGGCCGTTATACGAATAAACTCTTCCGGCCTTGGCTGAGGTATAAACTTTATTTGGTGCAATTGCCCAAATACCAAGCATATCTCTGTTTACGATAATGCTTTTTGTCCAACTTGTACCGTCATAGAAAACGAGATTTCCCGATTTTCCGGTTGCCCAGATATGGTTTGCGTCGAGGCCGTGAATGGCAAAGAAGTCAACTGTTACTCCGGTGTTCACCGCACTCCAGCTGGAGCCGTCAAAATGAAGCACTGTTCCGCCTGCACCCACTGCATAACCGTTTTGTGCATTTGCGAAATATACTCCATAAAGGGTTTTGGTAACGTCGGAGTTCATGGCCGACCACTCTGTGCCGTTATTGAAAAGAATGGTTCCGCCTTCTCCAACAGCCCAGCCGTGATTGTTATCAACAAAAAACACGTCTAAAAGGTTTTTCGTTGTGCCGGAAGGTACGCCACTCCATGCACCTGCTGATTTTTTCAGAATGATTCCGTTATCCCCGACTGCCCATGCGTTGTCTTCGTCCACTTCAAACACATCATTTAATTGTGTGTTAATTCCCGAAACTTCGGGGGCCCAGCTATAGGAGGTGTCAATCTGCAGGTCGTAATGGGTAATTCCGGTAAGTTCTTTCCACTTTACAAGCGGATCGGGGTTTTGAGTGGATTGGTTATTGGGTGAGGTTATGGATACCGTATTGGCAACTCTGAAGGAAAAAGGTGCCGACCATTCGGAGGTAAGGTTTCCATCGGTGGCTTTCACACGCCAAAGGTAATAATGGCCAAATTTCAGTTCATTCATTTTCAATGCAGTGAAAATGGTAGGATCGAAAGTGATGGCATCGCTGAAATCGGCTTTTTCAGCAAGCTGAACGGTGTAGGTTATGGTTTGCCCCTGACCGGTAACAGCATCCCAGTCGAGCGTAACATCCGGGCTTTGGTCTATTGCATTATCGGCAGGAGCGCGTAAAGCGGGGGTATAAATCCTTGTTTGAGCTGACGCAATAAGGCTTACCAAGATAAGGGATGCCAATGTCAAGTAAATCTTTTTCATCGTATTGCTGGTTTTAATGATTCTTGATATTAGTAAACAAGGAACTTAGTGGTCATGCTGTTTCCGCCGGCATTGAGCCTCAAAATATAGCTGCCCGATTTCAGATTGCGGGTCATAAAAGGATGCTGGTGTTTGCCTTGTTCAAACTTGCCAAGCGATTCGCTGTAAACTTTACGGCCCTGGAAATCAAATATTTCAACTTCAACACTTGACTGAGCTTTAAGCTCGAAGCTAACAAGCGAGTTGGATTGTACCGGGTTGGGCGCGATGATGAGGGCGCTCGAAACGGTTTCGGGCTTAATGGGCTCTTCGATGCCTACAGGTTTCCGGTATTCATTGCAACGGTATAGCCCCTTTCCGAAAGTTGCGGCATAAATGATACCTAAGTTATTGGTTCCCCAGTATTCTTTAATGGTTACTTCCGGCCCGTTAATCAATTGCACGGTGTCGGCCGATTTGTTTATAAGCTGCTGTTTAAGGTCGAAAATCGGGATGTTGGCCATGTTTTGATCGGCAACCCAGTTTGGTGATGCGTCAAAAACATTATTTGTTTTAAATAAGCCAAACTCTGTACCAATAAATGCCAGGCCACTGTTGCTCATTTCGAGCAGGCTCGAATAAATTGGCATTTTGGGGAGATTGCCCTGACGGCTTGTAAACGTAGGGTTGGCATCCAAAGCATTGGTTGTAGCATAGATATAATGGTCGTTGCCGTAATTTGCCAAGGTGATGATTACATTGTTTGGGTTCGAGGGGTCAATCGAGATAGAGGTGATGCCTTGCGAAATTGGGGTTGAAGAATTAGGCAAGTTAATGGTCATTTCTTTGGTGGCAATCACGCAACTGGGGCTGCCAACATGCGCTCTTTCGTAGTTATAGGCAATGGCTATATTCGAAATGCGGAACAGTTTGCCGTCTTTAGTGCCTACAAAAACATGGTTTGCGTCTCTCGAAACTCCTATT
The DNA here is from genome assembly GCA_964470665.1 of uncultured Lentimicrobiaceae bacterium. Classification (GTDB taxonomy): domain Bacteria; phylum Bacteroidota; class Bacteroidia; order Bacteroidales; family F082; genus JALNZU01. The sequence goes on along the minus strand of CAYYDS010000052.1, from coordinate 8,766 downwards.
GAAAGCGGAATTCCTGTGAAGCCGACAGAGGCGTTGCTGATTTCGTACCATTCGGGCAGTTTACCAAAGTTGAGCACTTCGCGGGTCATCCAAATCTTGTTGGCAGTGGCAATAAAGAGTTTTGTGGTAACCACGTCTTTCACCCTAAGGGTATCGCCAATGTTCAGGCTTTGATTTGCCGGCAGTTTATAGTAATACGGATGGTCGAAGTTCTTGCTGATTGCTTTAATGGTTTCGCCGCCCGCATAATTTCTTTTTGCTTTAAAAGTGATCGAATCTCCGCTAAATTGGTCGTTAAAGCATTCCCACAGAGCAATAGGAGTGAGGTAAGCTTGCGGATTCATGTTTTCGATTGGCTTAAACTGGTTGGAGAAAGTAAAGCCCATATCTTCCGAACGTTGCATTGCGCCTTTGTCGGTAGTTACTACCATTGCCATGGGATTGATCGTTGAAACCACAACCGGGCCGCCGGGCAAACCATCGTAATATACGGTTTCACCCTGACGGGTGGAATTGCCTTCGCCGGAGATAAAAATCGTTCCCTGATCCTGCGATCCGCCAAGTACACGATTTTCGCGCCCTGATGGTGCTATTGCATAATATTGACTGGTGATATAATTGCGGTTATTGATCGAGAACACATAATCTTCGCCTTCCAATTTGCCTTGCTGAACGCCTCCGGCCGTAGCTACAAAAAATTCATTAGGGGCGCCGGGTTTAAATACAACGCGTTCTACCCCGAAATGAAGGTAATAAGGCAGGAAGCCGGCACCTCCGGTTGATGACTCAACATCCCATGCATACAGGCCGTCTTCAACAACTTTTCTGCCCTGCCAAAGCCGCGAACCTCCAACGATAAGCCTATCGGGATCGTTGGGGAATACAGCTAAAACGTTGTTTTGATTGCCACGCGAACCAAAAATGTTTACCGAGTTGGTGGCCGGAAGGATAACCGACCAGCTTTCGCCTTTATTGCTCGAGCGGTAGATGCCGATATGCACTCCGAGGTTGTTGACCAATGCAGCATAAATCACAGATGGATTTGAGGGTGCAAAAGCAAGCTTGGCTCTGGTAATATCAGCCGAGGGAAGCATATTTTCTTCGCCCGTTGTAACCAACTGGAATGCAGTTGGGCCATTTGCGGAGATATAAACCTGGTTTTCAACTACGGCACCAAGTGAGCCATCGGAAGCAATCTGAATATCTTGCGAATTTCCTGTAAATTCGTTGCCATTGCTGTCTTTAGCAAAACTCCAGCTGGCTCCGCCGTCGGTGCTGTATAGCAAACCGGCATTGGTGGCAGCATACAGATGGCCGCTGCCATTGGCAGCCAACTCGTTTACAAAAGCCCATGCTGCGCTATTGTTGTTGATTTGAGGAATTGTTGATGCAATTTGGGTAAAATTAAGGCCGTCTGTTGATTTCCAGATGCCGTTGCCCATAAAGCCGGTGTTGTAGCCAAGGTCGCCCAGTACGCTGGTAATCTGCGAGTCGAAGCCATCTCCGGTTCCAACAAAAATCTCGCCGGATGCAGCTTGAACCATGGCGCTAACCATCATATTGGCATGTGCAATCGGGGACCAGGTAATGCCGCCGTTTACGGATTTCCAGATACCACCGCCGGTTGCACCTGCAAAAATGGTTTGGTTGATTGCATCTTTGTTGTCATAAATAATCCCCTTGGTCTTGCCACCATAGTTGTCGGGGCCGAGTGAAACCCATTCAAGTGACGACAAACTGCGGCTAGAAGCCAGGGCACGCGACTCAACACTAGCCTTAATTACATCGGTCAGGTTGATCTTTCCGGTCTTCTGATTAGCCCGAAGCGAGTGAAGATAGGCCGCCGATGATACATTTTGCGGCTCTGCCGAGTAGGGATCCCCGTTCTTACCTTCAGCCTTTGCAAATTGCAAAGAGTTGATTATTAAAAGAATACTAACGAGTAAAAATCCTTTTTTCATATGATCTGATTTAAATGGTATTTGGATCTGTACTGATCTGAAATAGTGGCACAAGTTACGTTAATATTTATTACCTGCAACAGTCTGATTCAGTTTTTATTTAACAATCATTAACGTCGCTTCAACAATATTTCAATTTGCAAAAGTAAGCAACATTCCTGATAGGTAGCCAATTTTCCTTGAATTTGACTAAAAAATGATGATTTGTAAACTGTTTTGCTAAGGATAGTTTGCAGAGCATGGCATAATGCTCAGTCCAAAAGCCCTCCGAAGCCGCTCGAAGATGGCTTCATGAGAAATGCATCCGGCAAAAGCGCTAAACTGTCGCCCTTCATTTGCGCCACCCGAAGGTGAGCAACCGGGCCGATATTTGCAAAAACCGCCCGATCGTTTTCAACACGCGCCCAGTCAATGGCTTTCCATTGATTGCCGTTTGAAACACAGAGGTAAACGAACGAATCGTTGCAAGCAACTTGATATTGCAGGGTTTTAACCGGCACGTACTGATGGGTTACATCAAGCTGATGGTAATGGCCCAAAAAGGGAGGGCTTGGTTGTTCCTTAATTTTTTGAGCAAACAAACCGGTTTTAAGCTCTTGAAAAGTGCGCCGGAAAACTTTCGGAATGTGTTGATTCTGAGGAAAATCACCCCTGTCGTCTGATTCGCCGAGTGGCTGATAGGAATGATTTTCGGTGTAAAAAACAGGGAAAAAATATGAGTGCACACTGTCGGCCAAATAAGGGATGTAGTCTAAAGCAGCCGGTATGCCAAGGCTCCTTAAGGCTTTCACTTTCAGATAGCTAATTTCTTCTTGGCTACCCGCAGCCTGTTGCAAAAGAAGGGTCGGCGAGCGTAAATCAGGCTGTAGGTTATAGCGTATGTCGCAGTGTATTAGCCGGTTGATGGTGTTGTTTACGAATTGTGCCACACTGTTGCGGCTGCTTCGAATACTGTCGGGAATAAGTGGGGCGAAGTATTCCGAAAGGTAATGCCGCCAGTTGTCGGGCATTTCGTTGCCAATGCGGTAAGGGAGCACATTTTCAAAAAAAACAGAATCCGGAATGTCGCTTGCCCAAGGGTTTTTGCGGCTTTCTGTGGCAAGCTCAATGTGCTGAATAAGGTATGAGGCCTGAAGGCTATCGCGGTCGTAGGTATATTTTTTTGCTTTGAATGTTAATCCGTTATTTTTTTTCGAAAATTGTTTCCAGCTTTCTTCAACCGGAATGCTGTCGGAAAGGTCGGCAACTTCAAAACGAAATGCAATACTGTAGCGATCAACAAGTTGATATTCAACACTGTATTGGTTTAGCATATTGCCAATTAAAAAATAGCTTGCCTGCAACTTCAGGCTGTCGGTTTGATTGTAATGCCCGATGGCTTTAACCAATTCGGTTCGGTTGACAGCTGTTTTGCGGATAACTTCTACCACCTTGGCTGGTAGCAGCGGGCCGGGCGATTTGAGGCAGCCATATAGCAGCAAAGGCATTGTGAATGCTGCAATGCCTTTGAATATTCGTTTGTTTAGTTGCCGGGCAGGCATGTCAGATGCCTTTAAACGTTCCTTCGGGCAACCAGCCTACGCTGCCGTTGGCAATTTTTATTTTTTGCCAGCCCACGGTTTGATCCATCAAAAACACTTTGGTGCCTTCGTGCAATACAAAAAGATCGACACTTGATTCGGTGGGCGAGCTTTTTACGGTGATTACCGGCGAAAAAACGATGGCCTCGTTGGTTTGACGGGTGTAATAATATTTTTGCGAGGCGAGGCCAAAAGCGCCAATTGCAATCAACGCAAGCAGTATTGCACCAAAAAAAGCCAGCCTTCTAACCGCAACCAGGTTTAAAACGAAATACAGATAAGCAGCAGTTAGTGTTAAAAGAAAAACAATAACCGAAACCCAGGCCCAACTATCGGCCGGCAGCAGATTGTAGAAGATGCGCCACCATTGCCTGAAAAAGAATTCGGGCAGCACCTCAATCTTATCGGTTATCTTGCTGTTGGCCACTTGCAGGTTGTGCCGGATATCGTCGTCGGAAGGGTTGAGTTTGAGTGCCTTTTCGTAATACAGTATGGCCGAAGGGAGGTTGTTTAGCTTGTAATAAGCATTGCCGGTATTGTAAAACAGCACATCTGATATATAGCCGTCTTCGGCAAGTTTTACATAATTTTTTAAAGCTTCGTCGTAATGTTCTTCGCTGTAAAGTTTGTTGGCGGCTTCGAGTTGTTCGGCCGGCGACATGGCCTTAGCATGTGCTATGACGAAAAACAGCGAGATCAGCAAGAATGTTTTTAATGTTTTCATCGTTTTTGGGCATTTGGCTTTTTCAACACTATCGGATTGCTCCTTCAACTTTGGCAATCAACTCGATACCTTTACGGTACATCTCGTCCATTTTGTGGTTTGCATCGCCTGGAGCAAAACGGGCGTATTCAAAATTGTTTAGCGTAGCGATAAAATCTTCAACAAGCTCGTTGGGCACATTGTGTTCGAGCAGAACGGTGCGCACGTTTTCGATTGAAAGTTCGGAGCGCGGAATGGTGAATTTATCGGAAATATAGCCCCATAAAGCCTGCGACATTTCGAGGTAAAAGGCGTTTTCGTCTTTCTTTTGAAGATGTGTTTTGGCATTGGCCAGCTTTTTGCGGGCCATTTTTGTGGCTTGTTGCAGTTTCCTGAGCGATTGGTTGCTGCGCAGGCGGTCGAGTTTTTGCTGATACCACAGTGCGGCAGAAAATAGCGCTATTCCTGCCAGCAAAATCAGGATGTAGCCCCACGAGCCAAAAAAGAAATCGGTGTTTTTTTTCAGTGTTGACTTTTTCAGGTTGATGTAGCGAATATCCGAGCCCAAATAGGTGATTTTTTCCTGCGAGCTGGCTGTCATTCCTTCTTGCACGGCTATGCCTTCGCCTTTTTCAACCACAATTAGATAATCTTGCGCATTCAGGGTGTTGTATTTTGAGGTATTCGGATCGTAATAAGAAAATTTCAACGCGGGGATCGTGTAATTGCCCCTCAAACGGGGGATAATAAGGTATTCGATTTTGCGGCTGCCGCTTATTTTGCCCGATTCGGTTTTGATATCGTTTGTAATTTTTGGCTCGTAAACTTCAAAATCGCTTGGAATGGCCGGCGATGGAAATTCGATCAATTCGAGATTGCCGGTGCCGGTGATGGTATAGCTTAGGTTGATGGCGTCGCCGGTTTTTACTTGCGTGCGATCTATAGACGATTGCAGGCCAAACTGGCCTACAGCACCTTTAAAATCCGAAGGCCGCTGAGTAGTTGGCAGCGGATCAACCTGGATGGAAAGTGATTCGGAGGTCAGGCTTTTTTCAACATTTTGGATGTTGCGGTTGAAAAACGGGTCGTTGAAGAAGGACTCAAATGGGTCGCGTGGGCGCTGCGTTTGAACCCTCATTTGCGCTAAGCAGCTCACTTCCATCGGATCAATGCTGAAAGTGCCGGTTTTTTGCGGAAAGAGTGCTACCTGACGAATGTCGGCCACTGCGTATTCAACGCCGTTGATGATTTGTTTTGAAGAATTGAGCCCACGGCTTGTGTCGAGGAGGTTTTTCATCCAAAAACCGGGAAACGAGGATACCTTGACGACATTTAGATTTACAACCGGAATGCGGGTATAAAGGCGGTAGGTAACAATAAGTTGTTCGCCTAAAACAACTTTTCGTTTGTCGGGGATCACTTTCAGGAAAAGGTCGTTTGCATTGCCGGCTTCGCTTTTTCCGCTTGCTGCCGTATTTCCCGAAGAGCTGGACTGCACAACCCGAATCGTAGCCTTGTTTGAAAAAACGCGTTCTCCTTTGACGGTTACCGAAGCCGGTGCTATCGTATAATCACCTGTTTTTGGGGCGCTAATAATCTAGGTGTAGGTTTGGTGAAACGATTTATCTACCCGGCCATTGATGATGTTGATGTTTGAGCTTGTTGACATCATGGGGCCGTTGAGAACTGTAAAACCTTTGAAGTCGGGGCCTGAGAAAGCGCTTCCTTCGGCATTTAACACAAAGTCAAGCTGAAACTGCTCGCCCACTTCCACCTGAGTTTTGGTGTTCAGTTCAAAACGCAAACTTTGCGACATGGCTGTTCCCGAAATCAACCCAATCAACAGGATGCTAAAAAAAACGGCCTTTTTGATCATTTTGTGGTTCTTTGTTTTACGGTGATATAATGTCATTTATTAAGCGTTTCAAAATTACGCAATCGTTTCGATAAGGCTACCAGTCTTTTTCGAGTGTTACAGCCCTCGCTGATTTTAGCTTTTGTTCGTCTAATTTTTGCAGGGTTTTCTTTTCTTCGGCGCTAAGTGCCTGCAGCATGCGCTCGGCCTCTTCTTTCGAGATTTGATGCTGCTGGTCGGGTTTGCCTTGCTGCTGTTTGTCTTGGCTTTCCTGCTGTTGCTGCTGCTGGTCTTGCTTATCTTGCTTATCCTGCTCCTGTTGCTTGTCCTGCTCCTGTTGTTGCTGGTCTTGCCTGTCCTTATTCTGATCCTGATTTTGCTGTTGTTGCTGCTGTTGTTCTTGCTGTTTTTTCAGCTTCCATTGGGCATATGCCAGGTTGTAGCGTGCATCCTCATCTTTTGGGTTAATCCGCAAGGTTTTTTTGAAATATTCAATGCTTTCGGCATATTTTTCCTGACTCATTAGGCTGTTTCCGCTGTTGTACCAAGCTTCGGATTCCAATTTTTGGTTTTTACTCATTGAGGCAGCCTTTTCAAACTGTTCCTGTGCGCCCTCAAAATTTTGCTGTTGGTAGCGGGCATTGCCCAAATTGAATATGGCTTTTTCGCTGCGGGGGTTTAGGTCGGTTGCTTTGGCATAATTTACCTCGGCTCCGGCATAGTCGGCTTTTTTATATTGCTTATTGCCCTGCCTAACCAACGAACGTTCGTTTTGTGCGTTTAAAAAGCCTGTTACAGCGACAATAAAAAATAATGTGAGAAGATTAGATTTCATGTTTCTCAGGTTTTTCAAAAAGGTTAATCTTCGTTTCCCAAACGGTTTTTCGCAGGGCAATAAAGATTTCTACAAATAGCAATGCGATGGCAAATCCAATAAACAGCTGAAATTTATTTTCGTAATCGGTAAAGACCCGGGTTTCAATTTCTGATTTGGCAATTTTGTTGATCTCCGAAAAAAGAACTTCGAGTCCTGATCGGGTATTGTTTGCGCGGGTATAGGTTCCGTTGCCGGCGGCAGCTACTTGTTGCAGCAGGCCTTCGTTTAGTCTGGTTACAACGGTGTTTTGGTTGCGGTCTTTTTTAAAACCAATATTTTTGCCGTATTGATTGTATAGCGGGATCGGAACGCCTTCGGGCAGCCCCATGCCAATAGTATAAACAACGACTCCCTTGTTTTTGGCTTCTTCGGCTGCCTGTATGGCCTGGTCTTCGTGGTCTTCGCCGTCAGAAATGATGATGATTGCTTTGTTGCGCTCCAGATCCGAATCGAATGATCCCATGGCCATGCGGATAGATTCGCCAATTGCTGTGCCCTGACTTGGCACCATGCCGGTGTTGATGGTTGAAACAAACATTCGCGCAGCATTGTAATCGGTGGTGAGCGGAAGTTGCATATAAGCCTTGCCGGCAAAGACGATGATGCCGATGCGATCGCCTCCCAGTTTGTCAATCATGCGGTTGATTGCCTGTCGGGAACGTTCGAGCCGGTTTGGCAAAATATCTTCTGCCATCATGGAGTTGGAAACGTCGAGGGCGATGAAAATATCAATGCCTTCGCGTTTTACTTCTTCCATACGCGAGCCGGTTTGCGGGTTGGCAATGGCAATGGTCAGCATTATCAATGCGGCAAGAAGCAGGGATATTTTTATCCACGGACGGGTAAACGATTCAAAAGGCATGATGGTTTTGTAGGCCGACAAATCGGCAAACCGTTGCATGGCCTTGCGGCGCCGGTGCCTTACAAGCATAAATAGCCCCAGCATTATTGGAATCAGCAGCAGGAGGTATAATGCTTCCGGACGCTCGAATTTAAAGATATTGTTTTCCATAGTTTCTTGCCAACGATTAGGTGATGGAACGGAAAAAGGTGAAACGTAGCAAGGTTTCGAGCAAAATCAGCAATAAGGCGGCAATGGCAAAAGGCAGGTATTGCTCGTATTTGTGACTAAACTCAGTAACATCAATTTTGGAGCGTTCCATCTGATCAATTTCTTTGTAAATTTCTTCGAGTTCTTTGTTTGATGTTGCCCTGAAGTACCTCCCGTTGGTTTTCTGTGAGATATCCTGTAGCAGGGGTTCATCAATTTCAACTTTCATGTTTTGTAGCCTTATTCCGAAAGGCGTTTGCACGGGGTAGGGCGCTTCGCCATAGGTGCCAACGCCAATCGTATAAACCCTGATTCCGTATAATCGTGCAATTTCGGCCGCAGTAATCGGGTCAACCGAGCCGGCATTGTTCATGCCGTCGGTAAGCAAAATGATGACTTTTGAAACGGCCTCGGAGTCTTTTAGGCGGGCTACCGAAGTGGCTAATCCGTCGCCAATGGCAGTTCCGTCTTCGATCATCCCGCTTTTTATGCCCGAAAACATATTTAACAAAACCGAATGATCGGTTGTAAGGGGCACTTGAGTGAAAGTTTCGCCGCTAAAAACAACCAAACCCATCCTGTCGCTGGGTCTGTTTTTAATGAAATTGGCAGCCACCGCTTTCGAAGCTTCCAAACGGTCGGGGCTTAGATCGCGTGCAAGCATGGAGCCCGATACGTCGAGCGCCAAAACAATGTCAATGCCTTCCCTAAACTTCGGTATAATCAGCTTATCACCTTC
>CAYYDS010000051.1:13761-14277 GCA_964470665.1 uncultured Lentimicrobiaceae bacterium | reverse complement strand
TTCGTAGAGGAGCTCGCGATGTTTGTTCATAACGTCGTCGTACTCAACGAGGTGTTTTCTGATATCGAAATTATGCCCTTCGACTTTACGTTGGGCTTGCTCCAGAGATCGACTAATCATGGAATGTTCTATGGGCATGTCATCAGGGAGGCCAAGGCGTTCCATTATGCCTTTGATGCGATCGCCGCCAAAAATACGCATGAGGTCGTCTTCAAGAGAAACGTAAAATTGGCTGGAACCAGGATCGCCTTGGCGGCCGGAACGGCCGCGAAGCTGATTGTCGATGCGGCGCGATTCATGACGTTCTGTACCGATAACAGAAAGACCACCTAAGGATTTTACTTTTTCGTGTTCTTGGAGCCAAATTTTGAGCTTTTCAGAATCTTTATCTTCGGGCATGGTGCCGCCGAGGATAATATCAACGCCACGACCGGCCATGTTGGTGGCAACAGTGACAGCGCCGAGACGACCGGCTTCGGCAATGATTTTAGCTTCTTTTTCATGATGTTTGGCGTT
>CAYYDS010000051.1:0-13751 GCA_964470665.1 uncultured Lentimicrobiaceae bacterium | reverse complement strand
TGGCGTTCAAGACATTGTGCTTGACTCCGTCTCTTTTTAAAGCGCGAGAGAGTTTTTCTGACTTGGCGATGGAGATAGTGCCAATCAGAATGGGTTGGCCAGCTTCAGAGCGAGCCTTGACGTCTTTGACGACGGCGGCAAACTTGGCGTCTTCGCTTTTGTAGATCTGGTCTTGAAGATCTTGACGCTGAACAGTTTTGTTAGGCGGGATGATCACAACTTCGAGTTTGTATATTTTGTAAAATTCTTCGGCTTCGGTGGCGGCGGTTCCGGTCATGCCGGCTAATTTTTCATACATGCGGAAAAAATTTTGAAAAGAAATGGTGGCTAAAGTGTCTGATTCGCGTTTGACTTCGACTTTTTCTTTGGCTTCAATGGCTTGGTGGAGACCTTCGGAATAGCGACGGCCGGGCATAAGGCGGCCAGTGAATTCGTCGACAATGATGACTTCGCCATCTTTTACAACGTAGTCTTTGTCTTTTTTAAAGAGGGCTTTGGCTTTAAGAGCTTCTTCTAAATAATGGACGAGGTGGGCGTTATTTGGTTCGTAGATAGGAAAGCCAAGGATTTTTTCAACTTTTTCAATACCTTCGTCAGTTAAAGTGGCGGCGTGCATTTTTTCATCGACTTCAAAATCGACATCTTTTTTGAGGCGAGCGACTAACTCGGAAAATTGGGAATAGAGCGAGGCTGATTCTTCGGCCGGAGCGGAGATGATAAGTGGGGTTCTAGCTTCGTCGATGAGGATTGAGTCGACTTCATCGACGATGGCGTAATGAAGCTCACGCTGGACCATTTGATCGGGAGACTGAACCATGTTGTCGCGCAGATAGTCGAAACCAAATTCGTTGTTGGTTCCATAGGTGATATCGGCGAGGTAGGCTTTGCGTCGTGCCGGCGAGTTTGGTTCGTGTCTATCAATACAATCTACGGTGAGGCCTAAAAAGTTGTAAAGCACGCCCATCCATTCCGAGTCGCGCTTGGCCAAATAGTCGTTTACCGTAACCACGTGCACACCTTTTCCGGCTAAGGCATTCAGATAAACGGGCAGGGTGGCCACCAAGGTTTTCCCTTCGCCTGTAGCCATTTCCGCAATTTTTCCTTGGTGCAGCACTATGCCGCCAATGTGTTGCACATCGTAATGCACCATATCCCAGCTAATTAGGTTGCCGCCGGCCATCCAGCTGTTTTTATATATAGCAGTATCGCCCTGTATTTCCAAAAAATCTTGGGTGGCAGCCAGTTCGCGGTCGAGGTCGGTGGCTTTCGAGGCAATTGTTTCGTTGTTCTTAAACAGATCGGCTGCAGCTTTCATCACCGAGAAGGCCTCCGGCAAAATTTCGCTGAGGATGGTTTCGGTTTTTTCGTATTGAAGTTTTTCGAGCTTATCAAGCTGATTGTAAATGGTTTCTTTTTCGGCAGCTTCGAGCTCAAAGTCTTCCTCCAGTTTCAGCCTCAAAGCTTGTATTTCCTTTTCCTCAACGGCAATTGCCTGCTGAATTTGGTTTTTAAATTCCCGGGTTTTGGCGCGAAGCTCGTCCACACTCAGCTTTTTAATAGGAATGTAGGCTTTCAGCGTTTCTTCCAAAAGAGGCTGAATTGCTTTTAGGTCGCGGGAGGCTTTATCGCCAAAAAGTTTTTTAAATATAGTTAGCATATCGTAAACGGGTGTTACTTTTCTGGCACTATTACGTCAATAATTGTTCCGAAATGGATTGGCAGCAAAATTACGGTATTTTTTACAGCTTTTGGGTGTTGGCCTTGCTTAAACCATGTGTCAAACCCCTTGGTGCATGGCAAAATGTCATTTTAATAGGCGTGCAATGTGATAGTCTAAATTTTCGCCCGGCGAGGGTGCCGGAGCCATGGCTACGCGCCAGTCCGAAAAAAGCAGCACAATTTCAGGAAATACCCGTATGTTGAAACGTTCGTAAACGGTAATGTCGTCGCCCGTATGTGCCACTTCCCATGCCAAACCCCAGCTTGCTAAGCCTGATTTAAGTTCCTGATATCCGTTTTTTGTTGATACAACAAGCACTTTTGTTGCGTTCGGGTATTTTTCGGCAATAGGCGCAAGCTGCTCAAGGATGTGAAGGCAAGTGCCGCAATCTTCTTTCACAAATACGAGGGCAATCAGCTTGCTGCCGCCCGGTTCGGGCGATATTTTTTTGTCATCACCATCAAAAAGGTTCAATACGGGCGCTTTGCCGGCAAAGGCCAAATGTTGCCTGCTGCGAAGGATGTTGTCGGCTATTAGCCGGTGCTCGTCAAATTGTGAGCTTGCGGCTATTTCGCTCAAAACCTTATGTATGCTGCCTTTGGCAAAGGCCGGATGATAAAAAAAACGATTTAGGTGCATCAGCAGGCTCAGTTCGAGCAGGCGGGTATTGCCCAAAAAAAGCGGCTCTGGCGAAAGATATTGCTGCACGCTTTTCAAGCCTTGAGCTGTAGCGTCAATGAGCCCGTCTAAGTTTGTCTTTTTTGAGGCGGATACAAAATAATCGCCAAAATATTGATCGAACAGGGCTACATATTCCGGATTTCGAAGCTGCTCGGGCCGGTTTTTAAAGAAAGAGCCAAAAACCTGTTCTTCCGTCATCTTTTTGAGCGGGGTGCGGATGGATGCCAGCTTGTAAAAGCTGTAGCTTTCCAAAAAAGGATCGACCTTGGCCGGCACGGCATCTTTTAACGCAAGCTGGAGGCTATCGGCCAGGTCGCTGCGGCCAAAGCGTTGGGCTTGGGCAAAACGTTGCACAACAAAGGTGTTATAAACAAAGTTTATGCGCTCAAACTGATCGTGCAAGCCATTGTCGGTAGCTTTTTTCAGGTTTACCTCCAAAATTTGCGGATCGTAGTAGGATGCTTGCCGGGTTTGGTTTTGCAACACAAAAGCCAGTTCATATTCGGCTTCCGGCTTCAGCAGTAGGCTCGATCGGTTTAATCCTATTGCCAACTGCACAATTTCAACTTTATTTAGTTCAAAAGTGAGTTCAAACGCGCCTTTAAAATCTGTTTTTGTTGTTGCCAAAAGGCTGTCGGCGTTGCTGATATAGTCTTTTGCAACCATTGCCCGCACCAATTGGCCCGGCATTGAGCTAAAACCCCTGATCTTTACCGGCAGCGCGTTTGCGGCAAAGGGAATACAAAGCAAAAGCAGAATCAGTCTTCGCATAATGAATTTACCATCGAACGCAAGCGCCGGCTTTTATATTGTTAGCCTGATGCCTTTGGGAATAAAAGATGAAACATCGCCTCCATTGCGAAACACATCGCGGATGATGCTCGACGTTATCGGGGTAAGCTCGGGAGAGGTGAGCAAAAACACGGTTTCGATTCCGTTTGCCATCATTTTATTTACTTGCCCTATGCCGCGTTCAAACTCAAAGTCGGCCGAGGTACGCAGGCCACGCAAAATAAAACCCGCATCCAGTTTTTGACAAAGGTCAATCGTAAGTCCTTCATATTCTGTTACTTTAACCTGAGGGTAAGTGCAAAAAACCTGTTCGATCCATTCGCGGCGTTTGTCAAGAGGAAAAAAACCCTGTTTGAACTGGTTTTTCCCGATAGCCACAATAATTTCGTCGAAAAGCTCGAGGGCACGCAAAACAAGCGCTTCGTGGCCAAGTGTGATGGGGTCGAACGATCCGGGAAAAACAGCACGTTTCATCTTCATTATCTCATTAAAAATTGGTTTACCATGAGGTTGCCCAGCACCTCTTGCACCGAGCGATAGCATTGCTGCAGCACGTTTTGGATGCGTTTGGGGCCTATCCATTCAACTCTTTCGATGCCTTCGGAAAGCTGTGGCATGGGTGTTTGGGTGCCGGCATAGCGCATATCAAACCAGCAGGTATGTTTTAGGTGCCAATGCCCCTTTAGCATATAACAGTGCCAGGTGTCGGGCAGGGGCGAAACCAGCTGCAGGGCGGTTAATCCGGTTTCTTCTTCAACTTCGCGAATGGCCGTTTCGCGATGGGTTTCGCCCGGGTCCACATGCCCCTTTGGCAAATCCCAATGCAAATTGCGGTAGATAAACAAGATCGCATTTGACGGATTGAACACAACGCCTCCGGCAGCCTCCACCTGAATCATTGCGGGAAACCAGGTTTTGAAAAACACAGCGGGCGAAGTGTCGCACGTAATCAAATAATCGTGCGAATTGCCACCACCTTTGAGCCAACTTCTAATCAGATTGGGAGTGGCATGCTGATTGGCATCAAAATTGTTAATCACATGCTCATCGCACTCCGGGTTAATGAGTGTGATGCATCGGTTTTCACAAAATATTTTATAGTTTTGCGCCATGAATACGAATCAATCAAGCCTGACCCTTGCCGGCTTTCTTTTGCAAATTAAAGCAATAAAATTGAATCCCGCTCAACCTTTTACGTGGGCTTCAGGTTTAAAAAGTCCGATTTATTGCGACAATCGCATCACCTTGTCTTATCCGCATATTCGCACACATATCCGTCAGGAATTTGTGAGTATGATTATGGAAAAATACGGTAAGCCCGATCTTATTGTGGGTGTGGCCACCGGCGCTATTGCACAGGGGGCGCTTGTTGCACAAGAAATGGGCCTGCCTTTTGCCTATGTGCGGAGCGAGCAAAAATCGCACGGACTGGCCAACCTTATCGAGGGCGTGGTTGAATCGGGGCAGTCGGTTGTTGTGATTGAAGACCTTGTTTCAACAGGCGGAAGCAGCCTTAAAGCCGTTGAAGCTTTGCGCGAAAAAGGCGCCATTGTGAAAGGACTGATTGCCATTTTTACCTACGGGATGAAAGCCAGTGTCGAAGCTTTTGCAAAGGCCAATTGCGAATTGACAACGCTTACCGATTTCGATACCCTGATAGCCAAAGCCATTCAGGAAAACTATATTCAGGCCAACGAGCATGTGTCGCTGCTCGAATGGAAAGCCGACCCAAAAAGCTGGAGCAACAACCACTTATCTTAAAACATTATGAACATTTCGAGCCAATGGAAAGAAACCGGCGCTGCAGCCGACGAGGTTTATGCATTTGTGAGCGACCTTAGAAACATGAACGGCCTCATGCCCGAACAGGTAATCAACTGGGAGGCCGAAAAAGACCGCTGCTCATTTGCCATAAAAGGCTTATCTACTTTTAAGCTAAGGCTTGATGAGCAAATACCCGGAAGGCGCATCCGGCTCATACCCGACGGTAAATCGCCATTTGAGTTTGAGCTTATTGTTCACCTGCGCGAAAAAATGCCCGCACAATCGGAAGCAATGGTTGAAATAGCAGCCGAACTGAATCCTATGCTGGCCATGATGGTAAAAAATCCGCTTCAGAATATTGTAAACATCATTGCCGAAAAGCTTAGCGCACAGTATAGCTAAACGCAGCTTTCGTGTAAAAAAACCAATTCTTTCAGGTCGAAAAATCGGTCGTCTTGCCCATCAACCTCTATATGGAGGTGGCCATACGAATTTATACCTCTGATGGTGCCGCATATTGGCGATTCATTGGCTAAATAGGCCATTTTCTTGTTGTAGTAAAGCAGATGATTCAGGTATTCTTCGTCAATCGCTTTTTTGTGGCCGAAAAACCTGATGATTTCTTGTTGAAAGATTTCTAGAAATGAGGCCATAAACGCTTCGATATCGGTTTCATTATGTGTAATCTGAATCAGAGAAACCGGATTGGGCAAGCTTTGCGGAAAATGTATTTCGTTGAGGTTCAGCCCAATACCTATAATCGAATATTCAATGTTTCCGCCAAAAATGGTGTTTGAGATCAGAATTCCGGCAAGTTTTTTCTTTTTCCAATAGATATCGTTGGGCCACTTGATTGAAAATTCTTCGTAGGCCACATTTTCTTTCAGGGTTTTAAGCAGGGCGAGCGAAACAATTTTGGTGATTACAAACTGATTTTCAGCTTTTATGGCGCCTATTTTAAGACCTAAACTCAGCAAAAGATTTTTTCCGGCGGTGCTAAACCAGCTGTTTTGTGCAATTCCTCTGCCGGCTGTCTGAAAGTCGGCCCTAACGCAGATGGCATTGTAACCTTCGTTTTTAGACATTTCCTGCACCAACTGATTGGTAGAAGACGTTTGCTGAAAATAAAAATGCGTAAATTCCATACTTCGCTGAGTTTTGACAAAATTAAAAAAAGAGTTCACAGCAACTGCCCTTTTGTCAGTAAAAAAGCGCAATGGCTACTGAACCAAAAATCTGTAACTTTGTTGATTGAATTTTGAACATCAAATGCGAAAAAGACATCAAAACACCGACAGCGAAAACTTGCTGCAAACCATCGTTCACACCATGCAGGAAAAGAAAGGTAAGGACATTGTGAGCCTGAATTTGAAGAAAATAGGCTCGGCCATTACCGATCATTTTGTCATTTGCCATGCCACTTCACGTGCTCAGGTTGATGCCATTGCGCAGCATATTTTAGACGAGGTTTCCGTAAAAAACAAACAAAAACCATACAACAAAGAAGGTTTTGAAAACGCGGAATGGATTTTGATTGATTATATTGATGTTGTTGTACACATTTTCCTCGACTTTTCGCGTAGCTACTATCAGCTCGAAGCCTTATGGGCTGATGCCGAAAAGACTGTTTACAACGATCAGGATTGATTTATTAAAGCAGAAAACGATATATGAATTTTAAAGAAAGAAACAAAAAGCAGCTTGCCCCAAAACTTCCTAAAGACGACGGCCAAAAACAGGGTTTTAATTTTTATTGGATATATGGCCTGCTTGCCCTCATCTTCATTGCGTTGCAGTTTTACAACTGGGGCTCGGGGCCAAAACGCATCGAAAAAGGCGAGTTGATAAAAATGCTCAAAGAGCAGGATATAGAGCGTATTGATCTCTATAACAAAGAGATGGCCGAGATTTTCCTGAAAGCGGATCGCATGGCCAAATACGCCGAAAATGGCAAAACACCTAAACCTTCTACCAACACTTTTGCCGAAAGATCGCCCGACTTTGTTTACCAGATTGGCGAAGTGAGCACCTTTGAAGAAGACCTTGTTAAAGCCCAGGAATCAGTAGAAAAACCCATTTATGCCAACAATAAAACGCGGCGAAATTGGACTTCAGATATCATAAACTGGATTTTTCCGTTTATTATTTTGGTAGGAATCTGGATTTTTATCATGCGAATGATGAGCCGCAATGCCGGTGGAGCTGGCGGTCAAATTTTCAACATCGGCAAATCGAAAGCACAACTATTCGATAAAAATACCACCAATGTAAACGTTACCTTTAAAGATGTAGCGGGCTTAGAAGAGGCCAAATTGGAGGTGATGGAAATTGTTGATTTTCTGAAAAACCCCGAAAGATATACCAAGCTTGGCGGCAAAATACCAAAAGGCGTATTGCTTGTAGGCCCTCCCGGCACAGGCAAAACCTTGCTGGCCAAATCGGTTGCCGGCGAAGCACACGTGCCCTTTTTCTCCATTTCGGGCTCCGACTTCGTTGAAATGTTTGTGGGCGTTGGCGCTTCGCGCGTGCGCGACCTCTTTAAACAGGCAAAGGAAAAATCGCCTTGCATTATTTTTATTGACGAAATTGATGCCATTGGCCGCGCAAGAGGTAAAAACCCCGCAACAGGCGCTAATGATGAACGCGAAAATACGCTCAATCAGCTACTTACCGAAATGGACGGCTTCGGAACCAACTCCGGGGTAATCGTGCTGGCTGCTACAAATAGGGCCGACATCCTCGATAGGGCGCTTATGCGCGCCGGGCGCTTCGACCGCCAAATTTATGTTGAACTCCCCGATCTGGAAGGCCGAAAAGAGATTTTCGAAGTGCATATGCGCCCACTTAAACTCGATGGAAGCGTGGACAGAGATTTCTTAGCCAAGCAAACTCCGGGATTTTCGGGCGCTGACATTGCCAACGTATGCAACGAATCGGCACTTATAGCAGCCCGTCATAGCCACGAAACCATTACCAAACAAGATTTTATGGATGCCATTGACCGAATCATCGGTGGCTTGGAAAAGAAAAATAAAATCATTACCGCCAGCGAGAAAAAAGTTGTGGCCTACCACGAAGCGGGGCACGCCACAGTAAGCTGGCTGCTCGAACATGCGCATCCATTGGTAAAAGTAACCATCGTGCCCCGCGGCAAATCGTTGGGTGCAGCATGGTATTTGCCCGAAGAGCGAAGCATTACCACTTACGACCAAATGTTTGACGAATTGGTGGCAACCCTGGGCGGGCGCGCTGCCGAACAGGTGATCTTCGGGAAAATTTCGACCGGCGCATTAAACGACCTCGAAAAAGTGACCAAACAAGCCTATGCAATGGTTACCTATTACGGCCTAAGCAAAAAAGTGGGCAACCTCAGCTTTTACGACTCTACTGGCCAACAAGAATTTGCATTTAACAAGCCATTTAGCGAAAAAACCAATGAAGTCATTGACAAAGAAATCAGCGAAATCGTTGAGTCGGCTTATGCAAAAGCAGTTGAGTTGTTGACCGATAACAAGGAAGGATTAATACAACTGGCCGAAAAACTTTTAGAAAAGGAAGTCATCTTTGGCGAAGATTTGGAAAAGATTTTCGGAAAACGCCCCTGGATAAAAGAAGAACCCATTGCCAAATCGGTGCAGGAATCAAAAGAAACGGCCGGCATTGAAAATAATGCTTCGGATGAAGCAAGCCCAACACCGAAGCCTGAAGTTTGACATTTGTTTTTGAAAAAACATGAGCAATTTTAAAGAAGCCACACCCAAAGAACAAATTCTGAGCAAGTTGCGAAACGCCTTGACAGAAAAAACCAATAATCCGTATGAAAATGTGGATCTTCAGTTGGACGTGATAAAATCTTCAGATCCGGATGAAGAGCCTGAAGTGCTTTTTGCACAAGAACTGATCGCTTTGGGAGGGCAATTTGTATATTGCGAAAACGAACACGATTTTCTGTTTAGCTTAACGGAGCTCATGCGCGAATTTGGATGGGCATCGCTGTGGAGCGAAAGCCCTTATATTTCAGATGCCTTAGCATCAAACAATATACCTTATTTTACCGAATTGCCCGAAGAGCTGCCCGCCGAGCCCATCGTTTCCATTACGCCCTGCGAAAAACTCATTACGGCCTCTGGAACCATTGTGATGTCGGATGCCAACGGCATAAGCCGGGCATCTTTTGCCTATCCCGATATTCATCTTGTATTAGCCTTTAGCTCTCAGGTTGTGCCCAACATAAAAACAGCGCTGGATGGTATCCGAAAAAAATACGAACACCATATTCCACCTCAGCTCACCTTTATTACCGGGCCAAGCCGAACGGCCGACATTGAAAAAACCCTCGTCAAAGGCGCTCACGGGCCTACACAGCTTTTTGTTTTCCTTATTGATGACCTATAGACTTTTAAAGCTGTCTTCTTTTTAGTAATTTTGCCCCCTATAAAATCGGCAAAAACTCATGAGTGCAGGAAAAACCTTGCGAATACGCACCTTTTACGGCCTTATCTTTGCGCTTGTGATGGTTGGCGCCATCCTTGGCGGAGTGCGCACCCTTATGATGCTTATGGCTTTGGTAATCATCATTGGTACCGAAGAATCGTTGAAGCTTTTTGAAGCACTTAAGCTAAAAAAGAACGATAAAAACCTGCTGCGGCTTGTTTCCTGTTTTTTCTTTCTGATCGCCTCTTTTGTTGCCACCGAAATGTTGCCCGTAAAGGTGTTGGCCGTTTTGCCGCTGCTGCTTTTGTTGCCAATGTTGCATTTTTTGTTTTCGAAACGCCATTCTTTAAACGCTATCGGCACAGTTCATTGGTTCAACCTGCTCTATGTGATATTTCCGTCGTCGCTCATGCTCTTTTTCTACAATAAAGACTTTGTAGGCGCTTTGGCCGGCGGCCGGCTGCTGCTTGGAATCGTTGTAGCCACCTGGATCAACGATACTTTTGCCTATTTAATTGGCAGCCAATTCGGAAAGCTACGGCTGTTTAAGCGCGTTTCGCCAAAAAAGAGCTGGGAAGGCAGCATTGGAGGGCTGGTTTTTACCCTGCTGGCAGCTGCTTTGTTTTCGCACTTTTCAGCGCGTATTGCCATTGCCGATGCACTCATTCTGGCTTTCATCGTTGTGATATGCGGCACCCTTGGCGATTTGATCGAATCGGCCATGAAGCGTCAGGCTCATTTAAAAGATTCCGGAAAAATCATTCCCGGGCATGGAGGTATCTTAGATCGCTTTGATGCAAGCTTTTTTTCCATCCCTTTTGTGTTTGTTTACTTGTTTCTAACCCTCTGATTTATGCATATTCACCGAAAGGGGCTGATGCCAATTTTTGTTGTCCTTTTGCTATCGGCTATTCTGGCTTTGATTGTTGATCTTTTTGTAAGTAAAAACTTTCCAATAATCGCAAGCCTGCTTTACATTGCCATTGCTGTGAATGTTGTTTGGACGATTAGTTTTTTTCGCGTGCCGCACCGGAATATTGTTTCGGGCAATGATGTTGTTGTTTCGGCAGCCGATGGAACGGTTGTTGTTGTTGAAGAAGTGCTTGAAACAGAATATTTTAACGATAAAAGAATACAGGTTTCAGTCTTTATGTCGCCTTTGAATGTGCATGTAAACTGGTTTCCGATGAATGGGGTGGTGAGCTATATGAAATACCATCCGGGTAAATTTCTTTTTGCCAACAACCCCAAATCGTCCACTTTAAACGAGCGGCATACCCTCGTTGTGCGCGATGGCAATGGCCGCGAAGTGCTTGTGCGCCAGATTGCAGGCATGATGGCAAGGCGTATCGTTTGGTTTTGCAAAACCGGCGATGAAGCCCGTTTTGGAAAAGAGTTTGGGCTTATCCGTTTTGGCTCGAGGGTGGATATGTTTTTTCCATTAGATGCTGATATTCAGGTTAAAATTGGCGATAAAGTAAAGGCAATTCAAAGCATTATGGCCCGTTTTCCTGAAAAAAAATCAGACCAATAAGGGGCACAAATCGGCAAGCCGACTTATTTCAATCTTGCCTTCGAAACCACTCGTGTGATGGGGATTAAAAAAAACAGCATCCATACCCACTGCCATTGCACCGTTAATATCTACCTCCACATCGTCGCCAATCATTAAACATTCCGAAGCAGTGGTTCCAACTCTTTTCAGGGCATAATGAAAAATTCCAGGATCGGGTTTCTTAACCCCGGCTTCTTCAGAGGTAATGATTTCGTTAAAATATTGACCCATCCCGCTGGTTTTCAGCTTTATATATTGAACTTCCTGAAAACCGTTCGTTATGATATGCATTGGATATTCTTTCGATAAGCAGGCTAAAGTTTCGATAGCGCCGGGAAAAAGAAATACATTGCGCGGGGCATGATAAAGGTAGAAATCGGCCATTTGCTCTGCCAAAGGGGCGTTGTTAACTCCGAAATCTTTCATTGTCATTTCGAAACGGATGTTGCGCAAAACATCCTTTTCCATTTTTCCCTCTCTATACAAGGCCCACATGGCATCGTTATGCACATGATAGCGGTCAACAAAAGCGTTGAGAGATTGAATGCCAAGAGTTTCTAACTTGAAATGGGCAAACATCAGCTCAAAGGTATGGGCAGAACTGGAGTTGAAGTCCCAGAGCGTATTATCGAGGTCGAAAAAGAGGTGTTTGTATTTTCGTTTTTGCATTGATTTAGAAATACATTCGTAAATAAGAAATATTTTTTGTTTTAAAAGTAGTAGGTTAACATCTTTTGCCGCAGCCATTCGAACATTGCCACCGAGGCGGCATGACTTACGTTGAGCGAGCGTGTGGGGCCCGGAACGGGAATATATACACATTGCTGCATCTTTTCGATCAGATTTTGGCGTATCCCCTGGCTTTCGTTTCCAACAAAAAACACAATTTTGTCGGGTAGGCCAATTCGGAACAAGTTTTTGGCTTTTTGGGTTGTTTCGATGGCAACCCAATCAAAATCGGCAGGTAAGCGGCCGGCAAGTTCGCCTTCGTCAATAAACGACCATGCGATATTATTTAGGCTGCTGGCGGCTGCTCTTTTTAAACGACTTTGACTAACTGTCTGATTTCCATTGATAAATAGCACTTCAGCGGCACCAATGTTATCGGCTAAACGAATTAAAGCGCCGGCATTTTCGGGGTTTCTTATTCCATCAGCTACTAAAAAAGGCCGCGAAACCGAGCGGTAAACCGATTCGAATTCGAATTGTTTAAAGAGTTGATTCGATTTGATGTAAACGTTTGACATAGCGGGATTATGAAAAAAAGGGGGCAGTTTTTTCAAAAACCGCCCCCAAAAAAATACACCTAAGATTTGATGGAACTATTCCACCATTAATTTCTGTGTAGCAGTGCCATTAGCTGTTTCGATTTTTACGAAATACATGCCGGCTTTAAATTGGCGGATATCGAGCTCAAATTTATTCTGATCCACATTGCCTGAATAGATTACCTGGCCTAAGCTGTTGGCAATAGTAACCTGCTCAATGTTTACGTTGGATTTGAGGTTGATTTTTGAATTAGCCGGATTGGGATACATGCTTATGTAAGCTTGTTCTCCGTTTTCGTCGAGGCCAACCAAAACAGTAATCCAAACGTTGATAGATACGAGTTCGTTGATGAAGTCGTTGCTACGGATATTCAGCTTTGCTTTGTAAACGGTAAGTGCGGGCAATCCGGTTGCGTTGATTCCAACGTTAATATCCGACGATTCGCCAGCGGCGAGGCTTCCCGACGAAGGGGTAGCTGTGAGCCATACGGGGCCGGCTGTTCCGGTGAGGACGGCGCGGATATTCCAGTTTCTGTCGAGCGAGAGGAAGGTCCAACCCGGTCCGGTCGAAATCCAACGGCCATCATCAATTGCCGGGCCGATATCAGCTCCGGCTACATAGGTGCCTGCAGGCTGATCCATCCAATAACCTACCCAAAGTTCTTTACCGGAGATAAACACGGGGTTAACCAAGTTGATGGTATTCCATCCCGGAAGGGGTTCAAATACTTGTTCGCGCAGCAGTGCGCCGGGGCCGGGAACGTTGAACGAGCCCATGTCATAAATCTGAAGTTTATGGCCGTTGCCACTTTCGTTGATGAAGATTTCAACCGAGCTCAGGGTCATTCCTTGATATTGTGCCATCATTGCGCCGGGAAAACGCACGGATGCACGCCATGCTCCGCCGTTTGTGAGGCCAATTCCGGTATCATTTTCACCGTCGTAATGCAGGGTTACATCGCGGTTTGGCGGTGCCAGTTCGCCCTTGTAGGGGTTTGGATCTTCCGAGAAGTTGGCGGCAATTTTACCTGCTGTTCCCGAAGGTACGAGGTTTGATGGAGCTTCGGCAGCTGTTGGGGCGTCGAACGACCTTACGATATCGAAATTAAGTACGCCTTCGCCAATATTGGTGATAGGCAGCACCTGCGAGTGGGTAGCGCCTTGTTCGATGGTGGTAATGATGGCCGATGTGCTAACGCCGATGGTAGGATCTTGCGAGCCTTCAACCAAAGTTGCATACGATACGTTGTCGAAATAATAAGTTGGCGTCATTCCGCTTGTAGCGCCGGCATAAAAGTCAACGCAGCCAAGCTGTTTGGTTCCGGCCTGTCCTTGTGCCTGAAGGCTATACTGCCATTCGTGAATCAATGCATTGTTGATATAAAACTGAGCCCAGTCGTTGTCGAGGTCAATCACATTGTCAAGATGATACCAGGCATCCTGGGGATAGTTAAAGGTAGCGGCATTATCGCCACCTGCATGCATATAACCGGTTCCGTTATTATCAAAATAAACTTCAACGGCCCATTCATTTCCG
>CAYYDS010000050.1:8552-14424 GCA_964470665.1 uncultured Lentimicrobiaceae bacterium | reverse complement strand
CTTCTGAGCGGTAAAAGATGGCCAAGATAAGGCCGGCTATCATGCCACTTAGATGAGATTCCCACGAAATATTCTGCTGTGGAAAAAATTGCGGAAAAACACCCCAGATGAAGCCGCCATACAAAAACACCACGATCAGCGACAAGGCCATGAGCCGTGTTTCGCGCCGGATGATGCCGCTCACAAAAAGAAATGACGACAAACCGTAGATCACTCCGCTTGCTCCAATGTGCACACCTCCTCTGGCCCCAAGCCAAACCCACAAGCCGGTTAACAAGGTGATTAACACCAAGATACGCACGGCAATAGGTTTGTAAAAATAAAACAAGGCGCTGCCCAGCACAAGGAGCGGCAAGCTGTTGGCAGCAAGGTGTTTCCAGTCGCTATGGATAAAAGGCGACAACACAATACCGGGCAAGCCATCAGCATGAAGCGGATGGATGCCGTAGCGCGAAAAGCTTATCCCAAAAAGCCATTCCGAAGCTGCTGCCAAAACCATCAACACCCATAGTATGGCCGGCACAAACAGGCTTTTCAACATGGCTTTAACTTCGTTTTGCATTTAGCAGTGTTTTTTCGTCTTCAATAGTTCATCAAATATACTGCCATCAAAAGCTCAAAACAACCACTTCATTAACTTGCTGATTATGAGTTATTTTAATTTATATATACACTGTCATTTTTTCCGTTTCCAATTTTGGATTATGTGTCAAAGGCGGGCGACTTTGCTCATTTAAGGTTCTATTCCGTCTAAAAAAAATTGGGTTGATGCCATGCGGTAATACAAAAAAAGCTGTCCGTTACAGACAGCTTTTTTTAGATATTGCTTATTTTAGTGAGTTAGCTGCATTTAGAGAAGCCGCACGAATTACAGGTGAGGCAACCATCTTGATAAACCAAACTTTTTGAATCGCCACATTCGGGGCATGTTTTTCCTTCGGATATTGTGCCATCGGGAATATAGCGCTTGAGCGCCCTCACCACACCGTTTTTCCAGGTGTTGATGCTGTCTTCGTCGAGGGTGAGGTTTTGTACTAATTCAATGGCGTAGGGCAAAGGCATTCCATGACGCAGGATTCCGGAAATGAGCTTAGCGTAATTCCAGTATTCTTTGTTGAACGAGCGCGAAAGTCCTTCAACAGTAACTTTATAGCCTTGCCTATCTTCGAATTGGAAGTCGTAACGCGCCTTGTCGCTCTTGTATTTTTCTCGAATTACCCATCCATTTTCCACCCAGGGAGGTAAGAAAAAGTCGTCGGCTTTTCCTGTAAATATTTCATAAGGTTTGCCATTAAGTTTGCCTACAACGGCAAGCCATTTTTCATAATTATTTTGGAACCTAACTACATCGGCTTCGAGCTTTTTCGGGCGCTGTGGGGCTTGTGTTTCCCGAAACTCGTCTTGTGCGGCCTGCGATTTCTTTTCGTCGGCGCTTACCAATACGCCCGAGCGTGAACCATTGCGGTAAATGGTCATTCCTTTGCAGCCGCTTTCCCATGCTGTTTGATAAATTTCGCTCACCAATTCTTCGGTGATGTCTTTTGGCACATTCACCGTTACGCTGATGGAGTGGTCCACCCATTTTTGGATGTCGCCCTGCATTTTCACTTTGCTCACCCAGTCAATATCGTTGGATGTTGCCTTGTAGTATGGCGATTTTTCGATTAGCATTTGCAGCTGATCGTCGGTGTAGTCTTTCACTTGCTGAACGTTATAGCCGTTGGCTTCGAGCCACACCTCGAATTTTGGATGAAAAACGTTGTGTTCTTCCCACGAGTCGCCCACTTCGTCGGTAAAAGTTACGCTGGCGTTTATGTCATTCGGGTTTACTTTCCGCCTGCGTTTATAGCTTACCATAAATACGGGTTCGATGCCCGAAGTGGTTTGTGTGCAAATGCTTACGCTTCCTGTTGGGGCAATTGTAAGCATGGCAATATTTCGGCGGCCTACCCTGCTCATTTTTTCGTAAAGGTTTGGGGCTGCTTCGCGGATGCGGGCAATAAATGGGTTGTGCCGTTCTCTTTCGGTATTGTAAATTTCGAAAGCTCCGCGTTCTTCGGCCATATCTACCGAGCTTCGATAGACTTCGAGCGCCAGCAGTTTGTGCACTTCGGTAGAGAAGCTAACGGCGTCAGCCGATCCGTATCTCAGTCCCAAAGCGGCCAGCATATCGCCTTCGGCGGTAATTCCGATTCCTGTGCGGCGTCCCTGCATGGTTTTTTTGCGGATGTTTTGCCACAATCTGTGTTCTACGCCTTTCACTTCCATTGATTCGGGGTCGTCTTCAATTTTGCGAAGGATGGCGTCAATTTTTTCTGTTTCCAGATCAATGATATCGTCCATGATGCGTTGTGCCATTCGGGCATGTTTGCTGAAAAGCTCAACGTTGAATGATGCCTGCGGCGTGAAAGGGTTTTCAACATAGCTATAGAGGTTGATGGCCAGCAGGCGGCAGCTGTCGTATGCACACAGCGGAATTTCGCCACAGGGGTTTGTCGAAAGGGTTTTAAAGCCGAGGTCGGCATAGGAGTCGGGGATGCTTTCGCGGATGATGGTGTCCCAAAAAAGAATGCCGGGTTCGGCCGAAGCCCAGGCGTTGTGAATGAGTTTATCCCAAAGCCTGCGGGCGTCAGTTTCCTGAACGAACCAGGGTTTGGAGCTGTTAATTGGATATTGTTGCGTAAACATGCTGCCTTCTCTTACCGCCTGCATAAATTCGTCGGTAATACGAACCGAGATATTGGCACCCGTAACTTTTCCAAGTTCAAGTTTGGCATCAATAAAATTTTCGGCATCGGGATGTTTTATGCTGATGCTGAGCATCAAAGCTCCTCTTCGGCCGTCTTGTGCCACCTCGCGTGTTGAGTTGGAATAGCGTTCCATAAAGGGTACTACGCCTGTGCTGGTGAGGGCGCTGTTTTTTACCGGGCTGCCGGTTGGCCTTATGTGCGAGAGGTCGTGCCCAACGCCTCCACGGCGCTTCATGAGCTGTACCTGTTCCTGGTCTATTTTCATAATGCCGCCATAAGAATCGGAAGGGCCATCGTTGCCGATAACAAAACAGTTTGACAGCGACGACACCTGGTTGTTATTGCCAATGCCGGCCATAGGGCTTCCTTGTGGCACAATATAGCGAAAGTCGCGCAGCACCTCAAATATTTCTTCTTCCGATGCAGGGTTGGGGTATTTTTTTTCGATGCGTGCAATTTCCGAAGCCAAGCGCCTGTGCATATCGTCGGGGGTTAACTCAAACAGGCTTCCATCGCTGTCTTTCAGGGCATATTTGTTCATCCAAACGTTGGCGGCAAGGGAGTCGCCACTAAAATAGCGGGTGGCCGCTTCCAACACTTCTGTGTGATTATAAATTTTTGAGGGCCTTGTTGTTCGTATTGTTTCTTCTTTTTGGCCTTTTAAATCCAGTGCTGCTACTTCGCCCGACTGAATTTCTTTTGTATCCATCTTCATCCGCGCTTCTTTCATCTTATCATAAAATGGATTCTCTTTTTCATCTTTAGCCGAAGTTTCCAGACCTGCAAAAAGATTATTTTCCATGATCCTTTTGTGTGTTTTATGTTGTGTAATTTAATAACCTTTTGTGCTTAAATCTATTGGAGATTTGCTCCATCAAAAATTAAGGGATTGCAAGTTAATAGGATTATTTAGGATAAGGGGGCAGATAGGGCTGCTTGCCAAGTCTATTTACAAACAGCCCGATGTTGATAACTCTTTATCTTCGCATTGAACGTGGGTTAGAGGCCAAAACTAACTTTTTAATAAAAGTTTGGCACGCTTGTCTTTTTTGGGGCTCCAAATATTAAATTGAGTATAAACCCTGTAATTTATTGATACACAATATCAATAATTATTGCGCAACTTTTTAGCCTCTTTCACTAAAAATCGAGATTGAATGAAAGGTAGAAAACCGGCTTACTGATGCGGCTATCTTCGATGCCCCAGGCTACATCGGCGCGAATGAAATAGCCAAGAATGGTAGTTCTTGCGCCCAACCCGATTCCTCCCACAACGGGTTCTTTTTGCTGCTCAACCGAAATGGTGAAAGGCCCGGTGCGGATATAACTGGTAAATAGCGGGTTTGCCGGGTTATAGGGGTTTAGCCCCTCCCATGCGGTGCCAATATCGCCAAATGCAAGTAGCTGAAAATTACGCACAAAAGCTGTGCTAATGGGGTTATGAAAAAAATAGCTGAAGACCGGAAAACGAAATTCGGAATTGACGACCATAAAGTTGGCTCCGTTTCGGATATTTTGATGAAAGCCACGCATATTGGTGGCCAAGGTTTGGTAGGCATAGTTTTGCGCAAAATCAATCGGGGTTTCGCGATCGAATTTTGGAACCAGCCAATTGTCAACACCTCCCATATAATAAATGAGTTTGTTTTGTCCAAAAGAAGCGCTGCCGGCAAATCGGTTGGCCCAAATAAAATTTCGGTGAATTCGTTGATAATGGCGCAGGTCGAAGCCCAAAACCACAAGATTGGTCGGCTTTTTTTCTATAAGTTGGTAATATTCGCCAAAAGCTTTCCAGCGCAATCCGGTATAAAGATTGAGGCTCAACGACTTGGTGTTGTCAAAAACCACTTCGCCCCGCAAGCCTCCCCAATGCTCAAAATCGTTTTTCTTTTTCAGGCTGCTTTGATCAATTGCAAGATACACTTTCATATCGTTGCGGTAAATTGCCGTTGCCTTCAGGGCGATGGTTTCCTTCAGTGGCCAGCTCAGCATATAAAAAGCCTGATGCGAGTGTGTGCGCGTATAATCATCGCCGTTCATCTCATCAACGCTTTGCCGGTGCAATACGATCTGCTTGTCGAGGCGCGATTTCAGGTTGCTAAATGTAAGCGCGTATTCGTTGTTGATCAGGCTGTTGTTAAGCCTCACACCAAAACCTATGCGGTAGTCTTCGAGCAGGTCAATCAAATTTACGCCCACCACTGCATTTAAACCCGGGTTGAGAAAAATGGGCGAGTTTCCGCCCGAAAAGGGTTGATAGCTATGGTTGATATAGGTAAAATCAATTTGGGTAACGAGCTGATCGTAGAAGTATTCAACCAAGTAGTTTCGTCGTTTTGGGGATGCTTTTTTTTGCTGCTCATTGAAGCCTTTGCCCTGATTGAGCAACGAAAGGCGCTGCTTTCCCTGAAAAACAAAAGTGCCTTGCCGCGAAGTGGCCGGCGGCCGAAGCGTGTCGTTCAGCTCAACCGGCTTGAAAACTGCCCTGAAACGCTTTCGCGGAATGGTATCGCTCATTTGAGATATCTGTTTTTGTTGAAGGCCAACAGCCAACTGCCGGATATATTCGGTGGTGTCGGGTTTCGCGGGGCTTGGGCTCAAAAACTCGTTAGCGCTAAGCCGATAAAGTTTCTGACGGTCTTTACTCCAAGATGTAACAAACTGATGTTCAGAGAAGTCGGACCCGGTATAATACAAAATGTTGGTTGTGAAATCTGTTTGTGGTTTGGCATCCATAAAATAACGGTAATGGACGGTAGTGTCCACAAAGGCTATTGCGCTGTCGAAACGCCCCGAATAGAGGTTGTAAAAACCGTTTTGGTCGCTCAGGTATTCGATAAAGCCAACTTTTTGCTGTTTGGGAGTTTTTTCATTGGCCAGAGGAGTATCGGTAAGTCGTTTTAGCACAGGGCTGTTGCTTTGAAAATCATAGGCAAAAAGATCGAAATATTTTGCTTGTTCGCCGGGTTCTTTTTCCGGTTTTAGGGTGTCGGAGTCGCGGTTTGAACTAAAAACCAAGATTTTGCTTCCCTGCATAAAAGCGGGGTCAAGGTCGGTATGATAATCGTCGGTAATTTGTTGATAGCTGTTCGAGGGGATATCGAAAACAAAAATGTCCGGTT
>CAYYDS010000050.1:6256-8542 GCA_964470665.1 uncultured Lentimicrobiaceae bacterium | reverse complement strand
CCTTACGGCCGACATGGCCAGTTTTTTTCCGTCGGGCGAATAGTTTATTCCCGTAATCTTCTGGAAATCAAACATATTTCGGCTCTCAATGGTTCGATCAGTCAGGTTGTAAAAATAGAGATTGGTGTTTCCTTTTTCCTCGAGCATAAAAGCAAGAATTTCGGCCGAAGGATGCCACGCGGTAAGCGGAAATGAGAGGTCAATTTTTTCGTCGGTACTGTAACCCGTGCGAAAAAGTTTTTTCTTTTTTCCGGTTTTTACGTTCATCAGCCAAAGTTTAATCCGGCCTTCGTCGCTGCTGATATAGCTAAGGTATTTCCCATCGGGGCTTATGGCCGGGCGTGTAAAACTCCGGTAAGTACGGTATTTGAGTGGCAGGGCATCTTGAGGTTTAATTTTTTCGCCCCCTTCGAATTGCTGTTTGGCCGACACAAACCATTCCTTTGCCAAGTGCTTGTATTTCTGGCCTGTAGCATATAGAAATCCGTTTTGCACATCGCGTCCCGATTGGGTTAGGTGCACAATTTGTGCAATGATAGCGCTTCCATAGGTTTTTTCGAGGTAACGCCAAAACGCATTTCCGGCCACTATGGCTTCTTCGCCCTGCAGGCGGTTGAGCTTTTTGTAGCGCCCGCTGCCGATGCCTTCGCGCAATAGATCGTCGAAAGAGGTATTCCAATCTTCGGCCAAAAACGAAAGCAGCCCATTTTTATACCAGTCGGGCAACTTAAAAAGTGCAGCATGCCGCACTTGTGCGCCAATATTTCCGCCCGCCATAAGCTGCGTAATCATCACATCGGCTATTCCGGCCCTGATTTGCTTTTCATAATTCAGGTAGTTTCCATCAAAATAGAGGAACACTTTGTTGCCAATAATGTGCGTTACGCCGCCCACATTGTAGGTTTGCTCTGTGGCCAGCCCGATATTGCTCGCTTTCAGATCGGCCAGGCTATTAAACACAATGAATTGTATTTTTTCGTTCAGCGATGTTTCGAGCCTTCGCGCCATGAGCGGAATTTGCTTTTCGGCATATTGCGCGGTGTATTGTGCCAATTCTTCCCCATTTAAATAGAAATAGGTGTCGAAAGCATCGAAACGATAATAAAACCAGATGGTGTTTGACCATTGCACCCGGCTTTTCCCGAAATTCATGTTCGAACCGTTGTAAAACTGGGCAAACAAACCAAAAGGCATCGCCGCCAAAAACCACAAAACCAGCCAGCCGCGCAAGCTGTGGGGCCAACTGTTTAAAATGGCTCTGTGGGCAAACCGATTCATCCGTTTCATTTTTTTCAGGGGGCTAAATTACATTTATTTTAGCGTTTGGAAGTAAGCCTCGTAAGCGCAAAGGCTTATCTTTGTCCGGCATATTTTTTTAGAAACCTTCCAAATGATTGAAATAAAAAGATTCGTTTTTAATGCTTTTCAGGTTAACACCTACTTATTATACGACGAAACGGGCGAATGTGTTATAATTGACGCGGCTTGTTCTAACGCCGCTGAGCAGGAAGAGCTCCGGAATTTTATTGCGGCCGGTTCGCTCCGGCCCGTAAGGTTGTTGAGCACTCATGCGCATATTGATCACATTTTAGGAAACCCCTTTGTTGCCGATGCGTATGGCCTCAAACTCGAAGGGCATTTCGACAGTAAATTGTATTTAGACCATGCCGAGCAGTTTGCAAATATGTATGGTTTTGAGTTGTCGCGCGTTGAAGCAGTTAGCCATCAGCTCAACGATGGCGAAATTGTCCGTTTTGGCAATTCGGCCTTAAAAGTGCTTTATACACCGGGGCACGCCATCGGGAGCCTCAGCTTTTATGCCGAAAAAGAAGGTTTTGTTATTACGGGCGACGTGCTTTTTCGTGATAGCATAGGCCGCACCGATTTGCCCGGCGGCGATTACGAAATCTTGAGGCAAAGCATTTGGGAAAGGCTTTTTGTTTTGCCCGAAAACACGCTTGTTTTTTCGGGTCATGGCCCCGAAACCAGCATCGGCAGAGAAAAAACCGGCAATCCTTTTGTTGCCATAGGATAAAGCGACCTAAATAGAGGGTTAAATTCTATTGTTCCTTTTCTTCTTTCACATTGCGCAGGGCGTCCCAGCCTTGAGCAGTGAGGCCAATCAATTGATTGTCTGACGTAACCATGTCGGCCTGTCCGGCCTGCCCGGTCATGTGCCCAATGATGCTGATGTCCTTTATGTTGCGTATTTTTTCGTAATCTGATTGCCGGATTGTAAAAAGCAATTCATAATCTTCGCCACCGTTAAGAGCCGCCACGGCAGGA
>CAYYDS010000050.1:0-6246 GCA_964470665.1 uncultured Lentimicrobiaceae bacterium | reverse complement strand
CGAAGGGGATTTTATCTTCGTAGATGCGACAGCCCAATGACGAAGCTTTGCACAGGTGGAGGATCTCCGAAGCCAGCCCATCGGAAACATCAATCATCGAAGTAGGTTTGATGCCTTCTTCTTTCAGTTGTTTCACAATATCCGTGCGGGGTTCGGGTTTAAGTTGCCGTTCCAGAATATAGTCGTATCCTTCGAGGTCGGGTTGCAAGGCAGGGTTGGCTTTGAAAGCGGTTTTTTCGCGTTCAAGCAACAACAAACCCATATAGGCTGCGCCCAAATCGCCACTTACACAGAGCAGATCGCCGGCCGAAGCGCCGCCACGATAGCAGATTTCTTCCGATTTTGCTTTTCCGATAACCGTTACCGAAATAAATAAGCCCGAATTGCTCGAAGTGGTGTCGCCACCTACCAAATCCACCTGATATCTTTGGCAGGCCAGCATTATGCCCAGGTAAAGCTCTTCGATTGCTTCAACCGGAAAACGGCTCGAAAGCCCTATCCCCACCACTATTTGTTCGGCCTGTCCGTTCATTGCGGCAATATCCGAAATATTTACCGTCACCGCTTTATAACCAAGGTGTTTTAAAGGGGTATAAGCCAGGTCAAAATGCACCCCTTCAATCAACACATCAACAGATACCAGTGTTTGTCGCTCATCGGCCGCTATCACCGCAGCATCGTCGCCCACACCTTTAAGGCTCGAACTGTTGTGCAGCCGTATATTCTTGGTTAGATGATCAATAAGCCCAAATTCGCCTAATTGGCTGATGTCGGTCCGGTTTGGCAATGGGTTCGAATTTTGTTCAATCATTGTTGTTAAATGGGTTTTTCAAGTACGGGTTTTTCGAGTCATTATTTTTTCGGAAAAGGCCGAAAAGGCTTGCAAAAATACAAATTGCCCGTCAAAAACCGGTTTCAATCAGCCCTTTCGCGATGATTCCGTTCGTCCAAACCGGCTCTATTTTCAAAATTGCGAAGAAATTCGATGTTGCGTTTCAGGCCTTCGAAGCGGGTTCGTTCAACGGCAGATCCTTTGAAAAGCTTTTTGTAGTTGGCATTATCGAGCTGATGCCAATCGGGCTTTCTCATTTTCTTTAGTTCTTCGCTAAGCGCAAATAGGGGTTCGCTATGTGGTTTGGAAAAGCGGTTCCACGGGCAAACGTCTTGGCAAATATCGCAGCCAAAAATCCAGTTTTCGAAGTGCGGGGCCAAATCTTCGGGAATCTCCTTGCGATTTTCGATCGTCAAATAAGAGATGCACAGGCGGGCGTCGAGCTTAAAGGGCGCAACCAAAGCTCCTGTGGGGCAAGCTTTTATGCATCGCACGCACTCGCCACAACGGTTTGCAACAGCTTTGGCCGGACTTGTATTCAGCCCGATGGGCAGAAAAAGGTGACCAATAAAGAAAAACGAGCCCTTGCGCGGATGTATCAGGCAGTTGTTTTTGCCGATGAAACCCAGGCCGCATTTTTCGGCCCAGGCACGGTCGAGCACAGGCGCCGAATCGGTGAAAACTCTGGCCTGAAGTTTACCGGTTTCACTTTCGATTTTCGAGAGTAAAACGCCTAACTTATCCTTAATTAGATGATGATAATCAGCTCCGTAGGCATATTTGGATATCTTATAATTTTGATCGGTTTCAAGTGTTTCGGCCGGAAAATAATTCTGCAATACGGTAATTATTGTTCGTGTGTTTTCGACCAAAAGGCGCGGATCGTATCGTTTTTCGCGGTTACGTTCGAGGTACGACATGGTGGCTTGGCAGCCCTCATCGAGCCACTGTTCCATGCGTAAGGCCTGCTGCCCGAGTGCCTCAGCCTCCGAAAAACCAATATCGTCGAAGCCTAATTCCACAGCCCATGCCGTAATGCGCGCGGCGAGGCCGGCGGGAATGGATGTATGCGGCATATTCATTTCTTTATCAGGCTGTTTTTAAGTTTCGGCAAGCAAAATTACATTCTGTAAATCAGCCCCAAAGCCAGCACATCGTTATAGGCGCCGTATTTTTGGCTATACCGCCTCACATTCTTTGGAACGCTGTTTTTGCGTATCGAGCTGATCGAATTGATGCTTCTGAGGCTTATCATCCATTTTTCCGAGAGCAGGTATTTTAAACCTAAAACACTGGCTAAATTTACCTTGCGCCATATGTCGCCCTGATCGTTTGGCACGAAATTGATTGTTTCTTTTTGCCCAACTAAAAAATCGAAGCTCAAGCCGGCTTCTACAGCAAAAGGCGCCATTTGGTAAGTAACTACAAGGGGCATTTCTACGTAATTAAGCCTGAGCAGGTATTGCGGAATGTCGGGCCGCGCATCGCTTGCCTGCTGTGCCGATCCCTTTTGAGTGTAGGCAATGTCCATTTGCAACGATAGATCGGGCTGCAAATTTATAGCTCCCCAGCAGCCGACAAAAAGCCCGGCTTTGTTGTAGCCCGAAAAGCCGTCGCCGGCTATCTGCGACATGGTCAATCCCGCTTTCAATCCGCCCGAAAAAAGTTGTGCAAAAGACGAAAGGGGAAGTATAAGTACCAGAAAAAAAACACGAACAGCTCTCATTTCAATTCTTTCTAAAACCGAAAAGCAAACATACAAAAATGTCAGAAATTTTTCTTGTGGTAGTCGAAGGTCTGGTTTTCGCGGAATTGCCGGATTCGGTTGGCAAGATGAATTAAAACGCCCAACTGATTTTCGTTGAGCCATTGCACCGAAGCGGCCTGAAGGTTAACGGCAGCCGCAAGATGATAAAAAGCCGTAAACCCATGATCCTGAAGCCATTTCGCGGGGCCGGCTTGCTTGTCAATGGCACCATCCAGGGCAGCCAGATGAAAAAAGGCATGATTCATCAACCAGTCAAAAGCCTCCTGACTGCCCCTCGCTGCACTGCTAAAGGCAGCCAACTCGGGATAGCCGTTATTTAAAAGCCATTCGTGAAACTGCTCCTTATCGTTGAAGGTTTCGGCCAAAGCCATCCATACTTCAACCGGATATTGTTTTATGTGCTGATGCGGTGTCACGCAAAAACTTCGGTTTCGAACCCCAACTGCCTCACGCGCTGCGCGATCTGTTCGAGTTCTGTTTTTGGAATTTTAATCAGGTCGTTGGCAGCCGTATCGCGTTCAATGGCATAAACCATCACCTTGGCCGGCTTTATTTCGGCCAGGAGTTTGAGCCATGCCTGCAATTCGGCTTCGGTGGTGTTGTCAATTATTACATCATTGTGTTTTCCGCGCAGGAATAAACTTTGAATGACAAGGCGCCCGTCGAAAGCCTTAAGTTGTTCCACATAAGCCCTTAAGTTGAATGCTTTAGCCGGGCCATTAATGGTGCGAATGGTTTCTTCGTTGCCGCCGTCTAATTTCAAAAGGCTGTTGTCAATCTTTTTCAGCGCATCCACCACCTCTTTTTTATGCATCATGCTGCCATTGGTGAGCACGCTAACGGTAGCTTTTGGTGCATATTTGTTTCGCAGTTCAAGTGTGATATCAATAATGCGGCTAAAGTGGGGATGAATGGTAGGTTCGCCATTGCCGGCAAATGTAAGGCTATCGGGCTCTAGATCGGAGCCTTGAAGCTGTTTCAGTTTTTCGGATAAAGCCTGTTGAAATTCTTCGGCAGTAGGAATTTTACCCGTTTCGGGTTGGGTTTCGCCCGTCCAGCCACATTCGCAATACACACAATTAAAGCTGCATATTTTTTTATGTGTCGGCAAAAGGTTCAAGCCCAGCGAAACGCCCAAACGGCGGCTGCGAACCGGCCCAAAAATCAACTCATCAAATAAGAAAACACCCATTTGCAATGCAATTAAAGTGCAAAATTACACTTTTCGCCGGGTTTGCCCACTTTCGATACGCCTTAACGGGGCTAAAACATTAGCAAAGCTTCGATCTGTTGTATCCGCAGCAAAATGGAAATCTATTGCAGCCTTACTTTCCTTTATCTTTCAAAACAAATGTCCTCTAATTATCAGCTAATCAGCATGAAAAAAAATTCTTTGCAATGAACATTTTGGGTATTTGTTTGATCTACATTTGCAGGCTTTTTCGCTTAAAAAAACATGAAAAAAAAACCGGCCGACCCTCTCTCGAAGCTAAGCTTTGCGGGGGTCATTGTTACCTTAGGTATTATTTACGGCGACATTGGCACATCGCCGCTTTATGTTTTCAAGGCTATATTGGATTGGTCGGGGCAGGTGAACGAGCTTTTGGTATATGGTTCGGTTTCAAGCATTTTCTGGACGCTAACGCTTCAAACCAGCCTAAAATACATTGTGATCACGCTGCGGGCCGACAACAAAGGCGAGGGAGGAATTTTTTCGCTTTTTACCCTTTTGCGCAAAGAGTACAAATGGTTGAGTGTTTTTGCCATTATTGGCGGCAGCGCCTTGCTTGCCGACGGAATAATAACGCCCTCTATTACCGTTACTTCTGCTGTTGAAGGCCTAAAGCATTACGGCGAACATATTCCGGTTATCCCCATTGTTCTGGTCATTATCACAGCCTTGTTTTTTGTTCAGCAGTTAGGCACCACAACTGTTGGGAAGGCTTTTGGTCCTCTCATGTTTTTTTGGTTTCTTACTTTGGGTATTTTAGGCGGTAGTTTGATGGCCACACACCCCTCCATTATTAAAGCACTCAACCCCCTATATGCCTTCAAACTGTTGGCCGAGTATCCGGGAGGAATTTTATTGCTCGGAGCGGTTTTTTTGAGCACCACGGGTGCCGAAGCGCTTTATACCGACCTCGGCCATTGCGGCATTAAAAACATCCGGACAAGCTGGGTATTTGTAAAAATCGCCCTCGTTCTCAACTACCTCGGGCAGGGCGCCTGGCTAATGGAGCATCGCGGCCAAATTGTTCCGGGCACCAATCCGTTTTTTGCCCTTATGCCACAATGGTTTATGCCCTTTGGGGTTTTTTTGGCCGCCGTGGCCGCCGTTATTGCCAGCCAGGCACTAATCAGCGGTTCGTTTACCATAATCAGCGAAGCTATTTCGCTCAATTTCTGGCCAAAAATACGAATCAAATATCCGGCATCGGCCAAAGGGCAAATGTACATTCCAACCATCAACTGGATTCTCTATGTTTCGTGCATGATGGTGATCCTCATCTTTCAAAACTCCAAAAACATGGAGGCGGCCTATGGTTTATCCATCACAATTACCATGCTTATGACTTCGGTTCTGATGGTTTTTTACTTCAAAATCCGGAAAGTATCTTGGTTTGTTATCGCGCTGTTTATAGGTGTGTATTTCACAATTGAAGGAATATTTCTTGCTGCCAATCTCAACAAGTTTATTCACGGCGGATGGTTTACGGTGGTGGCCGCCTCGTTTTTAGCCTTCATTATGATGATCATGTATAAAGGAAGGCAGATTAGAAATCGCTTTCTTTCGTTTTTGACCATAAAAGACTACCTGCCGGTGCTCAACGATTTGAGCAAAGATGAATCGGTGCCCAAATACGCAAGCCAGCTTGTTTATTCAACCCATGCCGACCGGATTACCGATATTGAAGAGAAAATTATTTATTCGCTAATCAAACGTTTGCCAAAACGCGCTGATGTGTATTGGTTTTTGCATGTTGACATTTTAGATGAGCCAAACACTTTGGAATATAAAGTGACGGAATTGTGGGAGAAAAAGATTTTTCGAATTGATTTCTATCTGGGTTTCAAGGTTCAGCCACGTATTTCGGACTATTTTAATCAGGTGTTGCAAGGCCTGAACGACGAAGGCAGAATTAACCTGATCAGCCGGTACCCGTCTTTGCAAAAGCACCAGATACCGGCCGATTTTCGTTTTGTGCATTTAGATCGTCAGGTAAACAAAATTGTTGATCTTCCTTTTTATGAACGTTTTGCGCTCAACTCGTATTATTTTCTAAAACGAATCAGCTTGGGCGATGTAAAGGCTTTTGGCCTCGACAAAACAATGGTTTCGGTCGAAATGATTCCGCTAACGATTCCGGTTAAATCAAAAATTCCGGTTATTAAAGCACGCAAATAGCCGGTGGCGGTTTTTTTGCAATAAGGCTTTTTGTAAATGGCACCGGTACATTCGTTTTATGTGATCACCTTGCAAGTATATATCGCTGTTATTGAGTGTATTAGTTGTTTTTGGATGAAATTTTTCAAAAAATATTTGTACGATCCTAAAAAAGGATTAATTTTGCACCCTCATTAAAAATGAAATATTCCTCCTTAGCTCAGTTGGTTAGAGCATCTGACTGTTAATCAGAGGGTCGCT
>CAYYDS010000049.1:0-14705 GCA_964470665.1 uncultured Lentimicrobiaceae bacterium | reverse complement strand
TTCCGCCTGCTCCGCCTCCGGGATGCGTAATGAATGATCCGTTATTGTAAAGCTCGCTGCGTGAAGCGTCGGCGCTTACAAGCGACTGATAATCAAAGGGTGTTGAAGATGCATTTGACGATACATGACCCTCTGCGCGGTCTACTTCCTGAACTGTGGGATCGAGTTTGCCTTCGGCAACCAAACGGTCGTTCAGTAGCTGATAATCTTCAACGGTATTGATTGGGCTGGCAACGCGTGCGGCATCTTCCACTCCAACTTCGAGGGTGAATTCGATTGGCGATCCGCCGGTATTGCTTACGATAAGGGTTTGTGATCCGTTGCCGCCCTGGTTTACAGTAGCTTCAATGGCTTCGGGGCTAAAGGCGATAATGGGATCCGATGCTCCGGTGCCTTCATACAACTTCACATTGTCAATGTTCCAGTTGTTGATATCAAAGGTGGTTAAACCATGGCCTTCAAATTTTACGGCAGTAGTTTTGCCCAAAGCGTATTGGGTGATATCGTAGCTTTTGGTGGTCCAGGGAATACTGGCGTCATTCACAAAAGTTTCGAGCAGCACCCAGTTGCCACTGTTTCCATCCAATACCCATACGCTCAACTTTTCGTTGGAGTTAGCAGCATAGTTATTCAAGAAAATGTCGAAGTCGAGGGTAACATTTTCTACGGCTGTAGCTGCATTGATGGGTGGGCTGATGAGGAACAGGCTGTAATTTGTAGCTGTAGGACTCCATCCAAACTGAGCGCTTGGAGCCGGGTTACCGCTAGCATCATTCACTACCCAGTTGCTTTGTGGGGGGTCTGTTGTCCAGCCGTTGAGTGTAAATCCGCCGGCGAAGTCTTCGGTAAACGGAACAGAAGCAGATTCTACCACATTAAGGGTAGCGCTAACGCTCTTGGTTGGGTTATTGATATCGTTGCTGGTTACAACCAAGCTTCCGTTATATGCGCCTCCGGACAATCCGGCAGCATCAAAAGTAACGTTGATTGTAGCGCTTGCACCCGGAGCTAAGCTTCCCGAGAGGGGAGCAGCGCTAAGCCATGCGCCTGTTGAGCTGCCACCGCTTAGGAAACCGGCTATGTTCCAGTTGTTATCAAAACCTCCAAGATCTGCCAAGCGGTACCAGGTGCCGCTGAAAAGCAGGCGGTCGCCGTTGGGATTGGCCGGGCCATCATCAATTCCGCAAGGATATTTATCAGCACCATAAATAACCTCGTATGCAATCCAGATATCCTGACCGGTAATGTCAACAGGAGTATTAAGGTTAATCGTATTCCAGCTGTCTTGGGCTGCAGTGAATATTTGGCTGTAAAGCAGCGGGCCGGCGGCAGTAGCTGAACCCTGTCCGTATATCTTGAGAGTGCTTGTTGTAGGCACATCCCAGGTATATATCTCTACCTTAGTGAGTTTCATTCCGGTATGCTGAGCCATAGTGGCGGCCGGCCAATAGGCTGCGGCCTCAAAGGTAGATCCGCCGGCGCCAATTGCATCCACATTCACGCCGTCGTCATAACGCAGCGTAACATCGCGGGTTTGATTTGGCGAAGCCATTCCGCCCGAAGCAGCTACTTTAGCAAAGGCATTGTTTTTCAGATCAACTGGTCTTTCAACATTTGCCTCATTAACCATCGGAACAACGTATGCAGTGCTTCCGGTATTGACAGCTATCTCATAATCAAGATCAGCATTACCTTCATTTTTAATGGTAAACTGTTTCTGGGTTGTTTCTCCAGGGCCGAGTGTAGCAACCAACGATGTCGGGTTGATTGTAATTATCGGGTTAAACAGCGTGCCACCTACATATACATCGTCAACGTACCATCCGTGGCCATCGCTTCCTTCATACCTGAATGCGACATACACATTTTGCCCAGCATAAGCCGAAAGATCTACAACAGCTTCCGACCAGGGAGTAGTAACAGATGTTGGCGACCACACTTCTACGAAATCATCGTTTGGAGGTACGCCTGAACCTGTGCTAATCAAAACGCTTTCCTTAACATAATAGGTTGGGAAGGTATGGTAGTTCCAGAAGCGAAGTTGAACATTGCCCGTAGGCAGGGTGATCTGTGGGCTTACTAACCAACCGTCTTCGCTGGAAGAAGATGGGCCATAAACGTGGTAAGCCGAACGGCTGCCGCCAGGTGTATGGTTTTGAGCAGTGCTTGATTTCCAAATATAGTTAGCACCGCCGGCATCCACATCATACACATTCCAGTTTTCGGGCGGGAAGGTAGTGCTTTCAAAATCTTCGACCAATGCAGGGCCACCGCTTTGCTGGGGGCTAACAAGCATCCTCAGGGTTATATGGCCAAAGCTGGTATTCGCCGAGAATGAAGTTGGGCTGGCAGCATTGTTTCCAAGGAAAATCTGGCCATAAGACTTCTGGTCGTATCCCATGCTGATATTCGTAGCCGTAAGCTGTTTCACGGCCAGCATATATTTTCCGGCAGGAATTGGAACGGCATCAAATGAAAAATCAACGGATGTACCTCCCATTGCGCCTGCGCGAACTACATCGGGCGAGTTAAATACGGTGGAAAGCACTGCGTTTGTAGCGCTCACCTCGTAAAGGGCAATTTGGAACGGAAGATCGGCAGCAGCAATACCTGCTGGCCATTGTATTTGAGCTCCAACAAAATTTGTAGCGGCCGGAACCTCGTAGATCATTCCAAAAGTGAGGGCTGCAGAGTTGCTTCCAACTCCACCGACAACCACACCGGCATCGCGCGCATATAAGTTATTGGTGACCTCGAGCGTAAATTCATCGGTGCGGTCGTCAATATTGCTGGTTGGATGCAAGGCTTCATACTTCATCGTATGGTTACCTACACTTAATGAAGAAGGATTCCAGGGAGCAGCCGCCGTAACGGTTTGCATAATGCCGGTTTCGAGAGGAACGGTGATGGCTCCTGTTGATGAAAAACCGGCAGTGGGAACGGTGAAGCTAACGTCAGTAGCCTGGGTAAGCGCCTGACCTGTATTCAACACACTTGCAGCCATCGAAATGCTTGACGGCAGCAGGGTTTTCGGAATCTTACTGTAATTTTTGTTCAAGCCTGTAACGACAAGGTTTGGCGGGCCAACAACGATGGCAGGGCCGGCAAAGTCGTCCACATACAACCTATACATATCCGCAGAAATAGCCTGAACAGCAACATAAATCTGTTGGCCAATATAAGCGCTCAAATCATAACTGAAAACCTGAGCTGTTGTACCGCTTGGGCCAACGTTTGATGCCAGAGTAACTGTAAAGTCGGCAACGTTGTTTCCGGTGGTTGACAGTTTCACGTTAAATTTTTCAATAAAAGAAGCGCTCTGCTGCTTAGCTTTAAAACTAATTGTAGCATTGCTAGCATCTGGTGCCAACTTCGGCGTAATCAACCAGTCGTCGTGCGCATTTGCGCTATAGACAATGGAGGCTGAAGCAGTACCTGTAATTGGCGTGGTAACATAACGCACCCAGGTGTTGTTGGCATCACCGCCATCAACAACTTTCCAGCCCTGAGGCGGGAAAAGGGTGCCTTCGAAGCCTTCGTTCAGATTACCGCGATAAAACTCGGGCTGTGCATGTACACCTGCCACGCTGAGTTCGTGGAGTACGTTTACTGCATTTGTCTTGGCTTGCTGCGCCTTTAGCGGGATTCCCATCCCCGAAAAAAGCCACAAGCCTAATACAATCGCAAAAAACGATCGGAAAAGTGTAGTTTTACTTTTCATGATTAATTGTTTTGGTTAATAATAGTTGAAAAATAATTGCTATACAGTTTTCTGCAAACAAAATTATTAGGACAAATATAGGTTATTTTTAATCAAAAGTTAAAGTGATGAAAAAATCTTTTTTTTTTGAAAAGAAAATTGAAGAAAATTTTTTGAAAAGAAAATGTTGTAAATCCGAATTTTTTGTATTTTTGCCGTCCAATTTTGGGCTTAATAACAAGATTTGTAAAACATTATGTACGCAGTAGTTGACATCGCAGGACAGCAGTTCAAGGTTCGCAAAGGGCAACATGTTTTTGTGCACCGTCTCGAAGGCGAGGAAGGTGGCAGCATTAGCTTCGAAAAAGTGATGCTGATTGACAACGAAGGCCAGATAACAGTAGGTACGCCTGTTGTTAGCGGAGCCAGAGTTGACGCAAAAATCGTTGAACACCTCAAAGGCGACAAGGTGACCGTTTTTAAGAAAAAAAGGAGAAAAGGTTACCAAAAATCAAATGGTCATCGTCAATACCTGAGCAAGGTTCTAATTGAAAGCATTACCGAGTAATAACCGATAAACTGATAAACCAT
This sequence comes from uncultured Lentimicrobiaceae bacterium, assembly GCA_964470665.1. Taxonomy (GTDB): domain Bacteria; phylum Bacteroidota; class Bacteroidia; order Bacteroidales; family F082; genus JALNZU01. The sequence goes on along the minus strand of CAYYDS010000049.1, from coordinate 10,414 downwards.
GGCACACAAAAAAGGAGTTGGCAGTTCGAATAACGGTCGTGAATCGGAAAGTAAACGACTTGGAGTAAAAGTTTACGGCGGGCAGTTTGCCAAAGCCGGCAACATCATCGTTCGGCAGCGCGGCACAAAACATCATCCGGGAGAAAATGTTGGGATTGGAAAAGACCATACCATTTTTGCTCTTATTGACGGAAAAGTAGAGTTTCGCAAAAAAGCCGATAACAGATCCTATATTTCTGTAATCCCCGCTGAAGCTTAAAGAAACTTTAACGCTAAAAACATAAAGGCCTGCCACAAGCAGGCTTTTTTTGTTTTCTGCCAAAGCCGCGCGGCTGGCGCGCGGCTGGCGCGCGTCTCCAGACGCGTGCCACCAGACGCGTGCCACCAGCACCGTGCCACCAGCCCCGTGCCACCAGACGCGAGCAAAAAAACCGCACTTTATATTTCACCTCAAAATTGTATTTTTGCACAAAATTTAAAATCCCATGCTAAGCATTCCCTTTCTGCGCGACTCAAAAGAAGAAGCCCTGAGCAGGTTAGCCATTAAAAACTTTAACAACACCCGGCTCATTGATGAGATATTGGGCCTCGACGACGAAAGAAGGCAGACCCAGAAAGAATACGACGATGCCTTAGCGGCAATGAACAACATAGCCAAAGAGGCCGGACACCTTTATAAAAGCGGCAGAACTTCGGAAGCCAATGCGCTGAAAGATAAAAACACGGAGTTGAAGGAAAAAAGCCGTGTTTTAGGCGAGCAGCTCAGCCTATTGAAAGATCAGATACAGTTAAAATTAGTTGAGATTCCGAATGCGCCGCATCCGTCGGTTCCTTCGGGGCGCACAGCTGCCGACAATCTGATTGTTGCCACATCAGGGGCCATGCCTCAGCTTCCCGAAAACGCCGTTCCGCATTGGGATTTGATTGCAAAGTACGATTTGGTTGATTTTGAGTTAGGCAATAAAGTAACCGGCGCAGGTTTCCCCTTTTATAAAGGTAAGGGTGCGCGCCTTCAACGCGCCTTGATCAATTTTTTCTTAGACCGGGCCATTGCTGCCGGCTATCACGAGGTGCAGCCGCCCTTGCTTGTAAACGAGGCTTCGGCCTACGGCACCGGGCAACTGCCTGATAAAGAGGCACAAATGTACACCGTAGGGCTCGACAACCTCTACCTCATCCCAACGGCTGAGGTGCCCGTAACCAATATCTATCGCGACACCATACTTCAGGAGAGCGACTTGCCGGTAAAAAATGTGGCCTACTCCAACTGTTTCCGGCGCGAAGCCGGTTCGTGGGGCAAACATGTGCGTGGCCTCAACCGCCTGCACCAATTTGATAAGGTAGAGATCGTTCAGATAGCCACTCCCGAAAACTCGTATGAAGTGCTCGAACAGATGCGCGCCCACGTAGCCTCGCTGCTCGATCTGCTTGGCCTGCCCTACCGCGTGCTGAAGCTTTGCGGAGGCGATATGAGTTTTGCTTCGGCCCTCACCTATGACTTTGAGGTGTATTCGGCGGCGCAGCAGATGTGGCTCGAAGTAAGTTCGGTATCCAATTTCGAGGGATTTCAGGCTAACCGCATGAAACTCAGAATAAAAGACAAAAACGGACAGATTCAGCAGGCGCACACCCTCAATGGAAGCGCCTTAGCCCTTCCGCGAATAGTGGCTGCCCTTGTAGAAAACAATCAAACCCCCGACGGCATTCTCATACCTGCCGTTTTGCACAACTATACAGGCTTTGAAAAAATTTAATGTATTCCTTCTTTTATTGGGGCTCATTGCCTTTGGCTCGTGCAACCGGCCAACAAAAGAACAGCCGGCTGAGCTTCGCGCCATTGATTCGCTGACCGGGATACTTGACAATTATCGGGAACAGATCACGCTGCTTTCAACCGATTCAATCGAAAACACGCTCCGTCGCATCAGATTTCAGATCAATTCGGGGCATTGGGACTACAATGCAGCGGCCATGCAATCGCTACAATCGGCCGAAGGTTTCATTTCCGAACTTCCGGATAATTTGTACAATCTTCACGAACAAATGAAATTGTTTGTGGGCCAGGCCGAGGATTTTGTTCAGCTTGCCAAGCATGAACAAGAGACTCAAAATCAGCCGGCTGCCTATGTTACTGAATTTCAGAAACACGTAAATGCATTTACCGAGCAATACGATTATCTCATCTCGCGTTACAACGCACAACTGCTGCTTGTAGAAACCTTAGAAAATGATCGTGCAAAAAACCAATAAAGCAGCAAATCAGCTTTTTAAATCGGTAGTCCTATTTCTTTTTTTGGGTGTATTTTGGATTGAGACAGCCGAAGCGCAACAGCTTTTTCCGGCTCAACCCCAGACGCAAGACCCACGTTTTGTGGACGAAAAACTGGCGGCAAGTTTTTACAACAACCGCGAATGGGACAAAGCCTTGCCCATTTACGAGCGGCTTTACCGGAAATACCCGGGCACGCAATACTATGCCTATCTTTTTGAATGCATGATTCAGCTTAGGCTCTACGATGATGCGGAACGTTTAGCACGTAAAGCCGCAAACAGCCAAAACAATCAGCAGGCAACGGTTGATCATGCTTACATCAAACAACTGAAAGGGCAAACGCAGGAAGCCAACCGCGAATATGAAGCTCTCATTAAAAACTTGCCTCCCGATCGAAACATCATACATATAACGGCCAACTATTTCCGTGCGCGCGATTTAAACGATCAGGCCATAATGACCTATAATTATGGTGCAAGCCGGCCCGAAATCAATTATAGTTTCGACCTTGAAAAAGCTTATGTATTCCAACTCACAGGCAATTATCCGGCAATGATGGACGCCTATCTGAGTTTTATGGAAACAAATCCCGAGCAGATTGAAATGGTGAAGGGTCGCATTCAAACGCTTTCGTTTATGGATGTAGATAACAATTTGGCACAGATTGTTCGCGAAAAGATCTTGTTAAAAGCACAGCAACATCCCAATAAAATAGCCTTCAGCGAGCTGTTGATCTGGTACTCCCTTCAGGGAAAAGACTACTCCATGGCGCTTATTCAGGCCAAGGCCCTCGATCGCCGTTTTGGCGACGAAGACCGCAGAATCCTAGATATCAGTCAGGCATGTTTAAACAACGATGCTTTTGAAACCGCACTCGACGGCTATTCCTACCTCATCCGGAAAGGCCAGTCGGGGCTATATCTTCGTGAAGCTGAAGCCGGAAGCATTCAAGCACGCTACCTCATTGAAATACAGCGCCATGAGTCACAAATAACAGAGCTTATCCGCATTTCGAACGACATCGAAAAAGTGTTCGCCACTTCGGGTTTCAACCCTTCCACCTATCGCTTAGCCTTTATCCGGGCATCCATCGAAGCCTATGATTTGAATGAGGCGCCCAAGGCAATCGGCTTGCTCGAACAAGCCTTGAATCTTCCTTTAAACCAGCTTGACATTGCCGAAATTAAAATGCTTCTGGCTGATATACAGCTGTATGCAGGCGATATTTGGGAGGCCACCCTTCTCTACAGTCAAATTGACAAGGCATTGAAAAACGAGCCGATCGGACACGAAGCACGCTTTCGCAATGCGCGATTGCGCTATTTTATTGGCGAGTTTACTTGGGCGCAAACCCAGCTTGATGTGCTGAAAGCTGCCACCTCGAAACTGATTTCCAACGATGCCATTCAGCTGTCGCTGCTCATCGGCGATGCCCTTGCCGCCGACAGCACCGGCTTCAGCCTGAAGGAATATGCTAGGGCCGACCTGCTCATCTACCAGAAAAGAATGCCTGAAGCGGCACAGCTGCTCGATTCACTATCTTCGTCGAACCACAACCAAGCGCTTGTGCCGCATATTTTGCTCAAAAAGGCGGAGTTGCTCAAACAAAACGGCAAGGCCGATGAAGCCGACCAGCTTCTTATTCAGTTATTTACCGGTTTTTCCGATCATTATTTGGCTGACGATGCCCTCTATCGCAGCGCCCTAATAAACGAAGCTAAAGCCGAGCGCCAAACCGCCCTGAAACGTTATGAACGGATCGTCGAAAAGTATCCGTCGAGTGTTTTCGGTGCAACAGCGCGGCAGAAATACAGAATGTTGCGCAACGAAAACCTGAAACACTAAAATGGTAAGGCCAAAAAAACACCTCGGACAGCATTTTCTTACCGACAAAAACATTGCACGAAACATCGTCAACTTAGTGAGCGAAAAGCCTGCCGGCTTAATTGAAATTGGCGCAGGCACAGGAATTTTAACCGAATTACTGCTCAAAAAATTTGCCGAAAACTTCTATGTTGTCGAAATTGATGCCGAATCCATTGATTACCTTAAACTTCATTTTCCGGAGCTTGATGACCGCTTGCTTCACCAAGATTTTTTGCAGTGCAATCTGAGCGATTTTCCTTCGCCATTGTCAGTCATCGGCAATTTTCCCTATAACATCGGCAGCCAGATTTTCTTTCACATCCTCCGCTACAAAGATCAGGTTTCGGAAATCGTGTGCATGATTCAGAAAGAGGTGGCCGAGCGCATTGCTTCACCTCCGGGAAACAAAACCTATGGCATTTTGAGCGTATTGCTTCAGGCGTGGTACAGCATCGAACTTGAGTTTACCGTAAACGAAAAAGTATTCAACCCGCCACCCAAGGTAAAATCGACAGTTATCCGGCTGAAACGCAACAACATACAAAATTTGGACTGTGATGAAGCTTTTTTTGTACAGCTTGTAAAAAAAGGTTTTAACCAACGTCGCAAAACCCTGCGCAATGCCCTTCGCGAATACCTAAAGCCCGAAACAGCCCTGCATCCTTTGCTCGACAAGCGTGCCGAACAACTTTCGGTAAATGATTTTGTGATGCTTACAAGGCTTTTGCACGCAAATTTAAAGGCTTAAGAAACAATTTGCGCGTTGCGGCCAAGTTTGCGCACCAGCCGATCAACGGTGATATAAGACGAAATGCCGCCGATGGCGAGAACTGTTAGTAACACCAGAACAATATCGCCAAACTGAAGATCAACGGGATAAAAGTCAATCACAAAAGAGCCCGAGCCATCGCCCAGGCGAATTAAGCCGAAATACTGTTGCAGCCAAACCACTCCGATGCCCAGCGCAAGCCCGATCAATCCGCCGGCCAGCGAAATAAGCAGGCCTTCGAAGAAAAATATTCGCCGGATGAGTTTAAATGAAGCGCCGAGTTTTCTTAGAATATCGCTGTCGCGCTGTTTATCCACAATGAGCATGGTGAGCGAACCGATTACATTAAAAGTGGCCATAATCAAAATAAAAGATAAAATAATGTAAATCGCCCACTTTTCGCTTTTCAGGATGCGATAGATCGTTTCTTGCTGCTCAAATTGGTTTTTCACGCTAAAAGCGGGCCCCAGCGCTGTTTTAATCTGTTGTTGCAGCTGTGCAACCGCTTTTGGGCTATGGGCAAACACTTCAATCCGGTTGATCTTTTGCTCAATTCCCATCAGCTTTTGGGCAAAATTCAAAGGCACATACACCCACTGCTCGTCCACCTCCTGATGGCTGGCAAAAACACCTCCCAAAGGCAATACGTCCATTGCAAAACCCGGGTCGGCAGCAAAAGTTGTTTTCGCCTGATTACCAATAACATATATTTGGATATATTGGGGTTCGCCCATCGAATGAAGGCCCAGAAACCAAGCCACTCCGGCTCCGGCTACCGCTTGTTGCACACCGTTTTGCTCGAGCAGGGGGCTTCCTTCCTGCAAAAGGCTGTCGAGAATCCCCGTGAGGCCATAGCTTATATCAACCGCCCTGATGCGGCCAATGTGCTGGCGGTCGTCGAAGCGAAACAAGGCGTCTTCTTCAATCGCTTCAACCCAGGCTTTGATAGCGGGAAGTGTTTTTAATTTTTCAGTATTGATTTCGGCCGTATCCATCCACCTGCCTTTTGTGGGTTCGATTAAAAGATCGGGGGTTGTGGAATGAATCAGTTTACCGATCACTAAGCCAAAGCCGTTGAACACCGAAAGTACCACAATAAGCGCAAAAGCGCCAACACCAACGCCTACTACCGAAATAGCCGAGATCGCATTGATCAGGTTGTGGCTTTTTTTTGCCAGCAAATAGCGTTTGGCGATATAAAACGAAAAGTTCACCTTTTTTGGGGTTATTTCGTAGCATAGGCTATGAGGCCCGTTCCGGTTTTATGTGCAATATTCACATCCAACACATTAAGGATGAGGCAAAACGGAAAAACCACAAAGTAATAAAAAGGCAAAACAATAAAAAATAACCGGCTTTTGTTGAGCATTAAAATAGGGTATTTCATCGAGAGTTTCCACGAAATTTTGCCCGGGCAGCCGTATTGATAGCGGATTTCCACCTGATTAAAACCGGCAGTTTGCAGTTTTTCTTTCAGCTCGTCGAGGGCGTAGCCATCGCGCACATGCTCGTCAATGAAACCCACAGCGCCTTCGCCCGCATGATCAGGGTGCACATCAGAGCCACCGCGGTCGGAAGGAGTTGAAATGAGCAAACTGCCTCCCGGCTTCAGCGCACGAAAATAATTCGACAGCACTTTGCGGTCGTCCTCAATGTGTTCCATCACATCCACACACACAACCAAATCAAAACGGCCGGCGTAGTTAATCGTTGTGAGGTCGGCCGTTTGGAAACCAACATTGGCTTTGCCTGCATTTTCGAAAAAAAGATTGCAGTCGGCCACTTGTTCCTCTTTCACGTCGAGCCCTAAAATATTTGCTTTGGGAAAGCGTTTCGACAAATAATAAACATACTGCCCGAATCCCGAGCCGGCATCCAGAATTTCGCGCGGCGAAAAACCGCCGGCGGTTTTTAGTTTCAACTGCCGTTTTACATGCCAAGTGCGTAAGAGCAATACATCCAGCAAGTTATAAAATAACTTTCGAAGGAAAACGGATTGGTTAAATACGTTTCCGAGGCTACGCTTAATGGGGTCGTACTGCATAATTGCGGGTTTTATTCGCCTTTGAGAAGATGGTCGATTTTTTCGATATAATCCAGTGAATCATCCAGATAGAAATAAAGTTCGGGAATGATCCGCAACTGATGGCGGACTTTATTGCCCAGCAGGCCTCTAATTTCGCGGCTGCGCTGGCGGTAAACCTCAACTATTTTTTCTTTATCGTTTTTGGCGAAAATGCTCAGGTAAACTTTGGCGCTCGACAAATCGGGCGAAACCGTAACCTTTGTAACCGTAACCAGAGCTCCGGAAGCAAGAGCCTTAAACTCATACTGAAAGATTGCACTCAGCTCGCGATAAAGAAGCGAAGCAATTTTTAATTGTCGTTTTGTTTCCATCTTGCAAAAATACATAAAACTGTGGTGAATTGAATCTAAGCGGGCGGCTTGCGCAATTTGATCTTCAAAATTCGTTTTTTGTTTTTTCTTGAACGCCATACAACCCTCATTTTGCGATGCATAAATTAAGTGAGGTTTTCGGCAATTTTTGCCGTATCTTTGTTGAACAATCCTTTCCAAAGCCCTATGGAGCATCTTTACCAACAAATAAAGGAACTGGCCGCCGGCATATTTCCCCAAGCTGTTCGTTTTCGGCGTCATCTGCATCAAAACCCCGAATTGAGTTTTCAGGAGAATAACACTTCGGAATACATTTCGGCTCAATTAAGCGCGATGGGTATTCGGCATCAAAAAAATATTGCCGGCTATGGCATCGTAGGCCTCATCGAAGGGCAAAACCCCTCTTTAACTTGTGTGGCATTGCGTGCCGACATGGATGCTCTGCCCATTTTTGAGCAGTCCGACAAACCGTATTGCTCTATAAATCCGGGCGTTATGCATGCCTGCGGGCACGACGCGCACACCGCCATATTGCTTTCGGTTGCGAGCGTGCTTCAGCAGTTGCGTCATCAGTTTGAAGGCAGTATTAAGCTGCTGTTTCAACCTGCCGAAGAAAAACTGCCCGGAGGCGCTATCGGCATGATCGAAGCGGGCGTATTGCGCAATCCCGACGTAAAAGCCATTGCGGGGCTTCATGTTTTGCCTTCGATGCAAGCCGGATATTTAGGCTTCCGAAGCGGCCCTTTTATGGCTTCGAGCGACGAAATCAGCATCCGCATCAGCGGAAAAGGCGGTCATGCCGCCATGCCCGACCTGACGCAAGACACCATTTTAGCGGCCAGTCAGGTTGTTGTATCCTTGCAGCAGCTGGCCAGCCGCATGGCGCCGCCGCTGATTCCCACCGTACTTTCGTTTGGAAAAATTACTGCCGATGGCGCACACAATGTCATCCCTACGGAAGTCATCATTTCGGGCACTTTCCGCACTTTCGACGAAGACTGGCGCAAAAAAGCCCACAACAAAATTCGCGAAATTGCAACGCTTACGGCTCAAACAAGCGGCGCCACCGCCGAAGTTGAGATTATTCATGGCTATCCGGCAGTTAACAACCATCCGGGCCTTACACTACTTGCCGTCGAAGGCGCCGGCGCAATCATCGGTCAAGAAAAAATTCAACAAATTGATGCCCGTATGACGGCCGAAGATTTTGGCCGGTACGGACAATCGGTTCCGGCCTGCTTTTTCCGTTTAGGAACAGCAGGCATAGCGCCCGAAACCCAATCGGGCCTTCATACCCCTACATTTGACATTGACGAAAACAGCCTCCTAACCGGAATAGAATCAATGGCGGCAATTGCACTTAACTTTTTGAATTTCAATAAATAAGCTAAAATAATGCGTGTCAACGGAGTGGAATACCTCACCATTTGGATGGAAGGAACAAAGGTGAAAATGATCAACCAGAACAAATTGCCTTGGTCGTTTGAAATTCATGAGTGTTCCGATTATCTCGAAAGTTGCGAAGCCATACGCGATATGACTGTACGTGGCGCCGGAGCGATTGGGGCAGCAGCAGGCTATGCCATGGCTCAGGCTTTTGCGCAAGCACCCTCCAACGATCGCGAAGCTTTTATTCGACAAGCAAAGCACGACATTGAATCCACCCGGCCCACTGCCCGCAATTTGTTTTATGCTGTAGATCGGGTTTTCGAAGCCGGAAAAACCTCAACGGCAGAGGCCTTTAGCGCAGCAAAACAAATTGCCGAAAAGGATATTGAAGACAGCCAAGCGATAGGCCGGTATGGAAATGAACTTTTTGCCGCCCAAACCCAAGTGCTCACACACTGCAATGCAGGCTGGCTGGCTTTTGTAAATTATGGCACAGCCCTTTCGCCCATCTACAAAGCCCGCGACAGCGGAAAAGAAGTATTTGTTTATGTGGGCGAAACCCGCCCGCGCAGTCAAGGCGCCCGCCTTACAGCCTGGGAACTGAACAACGAAAACATTGCCCATACGGTGGTTCCCGACAATGCGGTTGCAAGTCTGATGGCGCAACAAAAAATTGGCCTGGTAATCGTGGGCGCCGACCGCATTGCCGTAAACGGCGATGTGGCCAACAAAACAGGCACCCTTGACCGGGCTGTGCTGGCGCGGCACTTCCAGATACCGTTTTATGTGGCGGCGCCAACCTCCACTTTTGATGCCAACTGCAACAACGGCGGCGAAATCGTTATCGAGCATCGCCATCCCGATGAAGTGCTGATGCAGGAAGGCCCCGATAAAACCGGCAATATTCACCGGATAAGGGTTGTATCGGAAGGATCGCAAGCCATCAACCCGGCATTTGATGTTACTCCCTCTGATTTGATAACGGGAATCATTACCGAAAAAGGCATTATTAAAGCAGACATAAAAGCCATTATGGCACTTTTAAACCTTTAAAATATATGGCTATGAGCAAGCTAAGAGACACCACAAACCTGTTTTTTGTGAAAAAGGAAATGGCCTACTTCATGCGTCGCCTCTACAAACGCGGCCTCACATCGGCACTCGGGGGCAACATTAGCCTGCGCTACGAAGATTTAATTCTGATTACTGCCTCACAAACCGACAAAGGGAGGGTAACACCGGCCGAAATATGCGAAACCACTATTGACGGGCAACCTCTCAATCCGAAAATTAAAGTAAGCACCGATCTGGCCCTGCATGTGGCAATTTATGCCGCAAGACCCGAAGTTACAGCCATCATTCACGCCCATCCGCCTATAGCGCTGGCACATGCCGTTACGCATTCTTCGGTAAACACCCGGCTGACGTCGGAAAGCTGGATGATGTTGGGCCAACCGGCATTTGCCGATTATAGCATACCGGGTTCCGAAAAAATGGCTGAGCAAGCGGTTTCTGCTATCGGGCAGGCAAAAGTTGTTTTGTTGAAAAATCATGGGGCGCTCTCTGTTGGCAATTCCTTAATTCAGGCCTTCGACCGGATGGACGTATTGGAAAATACGGCTAGAATTCAGCTTTATGCCCACTTGATTGGGCGTCCGCAATCCCTCTCAAACCAAGAAATTGAAATCATTAACGCATTAAACGATTTATGACGGAAATAC
>CAYYDS010000048.1:2454-14807 GCA_964470665.1 uncultured Lentimicrobiaceae bacterium | reverse complement strand
CCGAAAAAGATCTTTTTCCGGTTAAAAGAGGCGATCTCATTGGCTATTCGGGCAATTCAGGCTCTTCGGGCGGCCCCCATCTGCATTTTGAAATTCGCGATGCTGCTACGCAGCACATACTCAACCCTTTGCGCTTTGGCTATGCCATAAAAGACCTGATCAGGCCTTCCATCACACGGCTTGCCGTTTATCCCGAAGGGCGGCAGAGCGAGCTAAACGGCAAGCGCAATGCCGTTTTTAGGGAAGTAATCGGCTCGGGTTTGCAGCACAAACTCAAAACTCAAAGTGCTTTTGCCGTTTCCGGCAGCGTTTCGTTCGGCATTAGCACTTATGACACCGGCAACGACGTTCCAAACAAAAACGGCGTTTATTCCATCGAGTTGTTCCTCAACAAGGAGTTGTTTTTTGAGTTTAAAGCCGATCGTTTTTCGTTTGACGAAACCCGCTACATCAACAGCCTGATTGATTATAATTATTATCAGGAGCGCGATTCGCGTCTTGTGCGCTCCAAGCTCGACCCTCTCAACAGCTTGAGCATGTTGGGCAAGCAAAAAAGCAAAGGCGAGCTGAGCCTCTTGCCCGGCGATACCGTGCACGCACTTTATGTGGTGAAAGACTTTAACGGCAACGAATCGCGGCTACCCTTTGTGCTTGTTGGAGTGGAAGCCGGTTTGGGCACTGAAAAGATGAAACCCGATACGAATGTAATATGGGTGGAAGCGGGCAAAGCCAAACGCATTCATCAGCCTAATGTTGAAGCGCGCTTTCCGGCCGAAACTTTTTATCGCGATGAAGAAATAAGCCTGAAAAGTGAAAAAGCATTGCCCGGCCAGCTTTCGGAGCAGATAAGCATTGGGCGGGCCGGAATTCCTGCACATAAAAACTACGATTTACGCATCAAACTCAACGATGGGGCGATAAACAGCCGAAACCTTCTGGTTGTGCACTTGCATAAGGGAAAGAAAAGCCCTGTGGGAGGAAAATTCGACAACGGATGGATGAGCCTTTCAACCCGAAAATTAGGAACATTTGTGGTGATGGCCGACAGCATCAAACCCGAACTTAAGGCACTGAATTTTGTTTCCGGAAATAAAGTAGATACCCTTAAACTGATCAAATTTAGCGTGAAGGACGATTTTAGCGGCGTTGACAAAATTCAACCCAAACTCAATGGCAAATGGGTGTTGATGGATTATGACCCCAAAAACAACCTTTTAACCTACGAAGTGGACGAACGTTTGCTGAAAGGCCGCAACCTGCTCGAGATTTCCGTTACTGACCAATGCGGAAACCGTTCGTTATTAGAAGTCGTTGTCAATCGTTAAGGCTAAATAAAAATACGCTGTAAAGGCAAAATATTCGCGCCGGCGGCAGCTTCGAATATGTTACATTTGTCAAAATATTTTCTGTTTTGAATAAAGAAACCCATTCATTTCGGCTTGTGGCCAAAACCATGGCAGGCCTCGAACCCATGCTGGCGCGCGAACTTGAGCAATTGGGCGCCCTTGGCATCGAACCGATGACGCGCGCCGTGGCTTTTGAGGCCGACCAAACATTGCTTTACAAGGCCAACTATCAGCTTCGAACGGCCTTGAAAATATTGAAGCCAATAGCTGATTTCACTGCCGCCAACGAAAATGCACTTTACGATAAACTGCGGCAATTGCCTTGGTACGAGCTGCTTAGCCCCGAAAAAACTTTTTCGGTGGAGGCAGTAGTATTTGGCGGGCATTTTACCCATTCGCAGTATGTGGTGCATAAAACCAAAGATGCCATAGCCGATTTTTTTCGCGACCGCATGGGCATTCGCCCCTCGGTAGATGTGGATAATCCCGACCTGAGAATCAATATCCACATCAGCAACGAAAAGGTAAATGTTTCGATTGATAGCTCGGGCCTGTCGCTGCACAAACGCGGCTATCGCATAGCTGTTGATAAAGCCCCCATCAACGAGGTGCTTGCAGCCGGCTTGCTGATGCTGAGCAATTGGAAGGCCGACCGCCATTTTATGGATGCCATGTGCGGCTCGGCTACACTTCCCATAGAGGCTGCCATGATGGCCATGAATATCCCTGCCGGATATTTCAGACCGGATTTTGCATTCATGCGCTGGAGCGATTTCGATTCGAAACTTTGGGAAGCTGTAAAAGACGAAGCCAATGCCGGAATCGCTGATTTCGAATTCGAAATTATCGGCTCCGACCGTTCAGCCAGAGCTCTGGAAGCCGCCTCGCAGAACCTGCGAAGTGCAAAATTGCATAAAGACATCAAAATTGAAAAACTGAATTTAGACGAGGTAAGACCGCCTCAGGCCCCCGGCCTTATGATCATCAATCCGCCCTATGGCGAACGACTCGACGTAAATAACCTGATTGAGCTTTACCGCAATATTGGCGACAACCTGAAACGCCACTTCAGCGGATGGCAGGTATGGGTGATCAGCAGCGATTTTGATGCCCTGAAACAGGTCGGGCTCAAACCTTCAAAAAAAATTACCGTTTTCAACGGGCCGCTCGAATGCCGTTTTGTATGCTTCGACATTTTTGATGGCTCGCACCGCGAAATGAAAATGAATAAGCGCAAAGCTGAGCCATAGCGAAATGGAATGCGCTGAGGTGTTTTTAGGAATATTTGAACGGCCTTTAAAGCTTCGCGGAAAAATATTTGTTGCAAAAAACAAAAACAGTCGTAAATTGCAGACTTAAAAACCAAAAACAGCATGTACGAAATCCTGTCGCAGATTGATAATATCCACCTGTCGTTTAGTGCAGGCGGATTGCTATACATGAATATCACCTTGGCTATCATTATGTTTGGGGTAGCTCTCGATATTAAGTATGAGCATTTTAAGGATATAGTGATGTATCCTAAATCTTATTTCTTGGGTGCTTTTTCGCAAATTGTTGTTTTGCCTGCACTCACATATGTGTTGGTGATGATTTTAAACCCACCGCCATCCATTGCCATGGGCATGATACTCATTGCGGCCTGTCCGGGCGGAAATATTTCCAACTTTATTTCGGCTTTAGCCAAAGCAAATGTGGCGCTTTCGGTGAGCCTTACGGCTACTTCTACACTTTTTGCCACGCTGGTAACGCCCATCAACTTTGCCTTTTGGGGAGGGATGTATGCCCGCTATTTCGAAAAAGCAAAACATTTGAATATCCCTATCGAGATCGATTTTCTTCAAATGGCACAAACGGTGTTTATTTTACTCGGCATTCCGTTGATTCTGGGAATGTGGGTTGGGCACAAATACCCCATACTGTCGAAAAAATACCATAAGCAAATCCGCTGGACGTCTATTGCGCTCTATATGACTTTCATCATCGGTGCATTAATTGCCAATGCAAAATACATTCCCATGGTAATTTTGCCGCTTGGTTTTGTGGTGCTGCTGCTGAACGCACAAACCTTGTTTACGGGTTACTTTGTTTCATCCATCTTCCGCCTGCCACGTGCCGACAGGCGCACTGTTGCCATCGAAACCGGCATACAAAATTCGGGACTGGCTTTGGTGCTTATCTTTAATCCGAAACTCTTTAACGCCAATGGTGGCATGGCTTTCATGGCAGCATGGTGGGGTATTTGGCAAATGGTTACAGGCATCGGGCTGGCGCTGATACTCGCCAAGATAAGACTGCCACGGCAGCTGACCGAAAAAGTTGTGGTGAAAGACGAGTAGAAACTTGCGCCAACAAAAAATGGGTAAGCTACTTATATCGCACCGCTCAACCATATACCCTTGCTTTCTTCCGAACCTGGGGGATTCAACAGGAGCTGGTCGTATAAGACTTACCCGCTGCAAAGGTAATACAAAACCTTTTGCCCGCAAGCCCATCGCAAATTTTTCTGCGAAAATCCAATCTAATTGTTAAGTTTGCATGTCGAACTCAGTATCGTTGCGGATGTACAAACAATGGCAGTTTTGGCTTGTTACATTGCTTACCGGCTTTTTTGCCGGAGCGCTGATGCTGCTTGTGCAGTTGGTGTTGTTTCACCTAACTTTTGAATCTTTTTCGCCGATTTACATCCTTATTTATATCATTCCGTTCATTGCTATGGCCTTTGCCTGCATAAGGCTGCGGGAGCGCTACGGGCAGGGTGTGCTTGGCTTTGGGCAAGCTTTCAGGCAGGCTTTATTGACGGGCCTCATTGCGGCCATCGTAATGTCGGTATTGGTTTATTTTGTTTACGACAGTTTGTTTGCCTCGGCTTTGCAACTTAGAGCCGCTCAACTGAATGCGACCTTGGTAAAGCTACATCCCGAACTCGATTTCGGACTGATGAAACAGAGGCGCAACTTGGTATCTCAACTGATGGAGCCCATTGCCTTAGGTATTTTTTATTTTCTGATGCAATTATTGCTTTTGCCTATCTACGCCTTTATTATTGCTATCTTTGTCAGGCGTCGCCGTCGCGACATTACCGATATGTAAGTCACTAATATTCAGTTAGACCAAACATTTTTTTTAAATATATAATTCTAAAAATCATGATCCCACTTAATCATTCTCTGAAATACGGTCTTATCACCGGAATGGTCTTTATCGCTTACACCGTGCTGCTGTATGTAGCCAATATGAACCTTTTTAGCCCATCTTTTGCGGTGATCAACGGGCTTGTTACTTTTGGCCTGATGATTTTTATGTTGATCTTTACCATGCGGAAAACCCGCGACCTTGAGCTGGGCGGGAAAATTAATTTTAAGCAAGCTTTTCTTGTGGGCTTTGTTATGATTTTGATTGCCTCATACATGAATTCGTTTTTCAGCTTTGCGCTAAACGAATACATCGATCCGGAATATATGGCGCGCCAGGTCGAAAATTTTGAGGCCACAATGGATGGAAAATTTCCTGCCGAACAGCTTGAAACCATGGTTGATAGCATTTTGGATAACGCCAACGCCACAAAAGGCCTGATTCGCTCATTGTGGGTAAACCCAATCACTTCTGCTTTTTTGAGTGCGGTGATCGCCCTTTTTGTTAAAAAAAGTAGCGAACAACAGGGAGCATTTTAGTTTGTAAATATGAATCTTTCAATTGTCGTACCCCTGTTCAACGAAGAGGCCTCGTTAAACGAATTAACGGAATGGGTTGTAAAAGTTTGCCGCGGCGAAGGCTTGCAGTTTGAATTGATTTTTGTTGACGACGGCTCAACCGACAGCTCTTGGCAGGTCATTCAACAGCTTTCGGCCAACTTTCCCGAACTGAAAGCCATCCGTTTTCGGCGAAATTACGGCAAATCGGCAGCCCTCAATATTGGTTTTGCCAATGCACAAGCCGAGGTGGTAATTACAATGGATGCCGACCTTCAGGATAGCCCTGACGAAATTCCGGCACTGTACCACATGATTAAAAACGAAGGTTTCGACCTTGTTTCGGGTTGGAAAAAAAAACGCAACGACCCCATAACCAAAACCTTACCCTCGCGCTTTTTTAATCGCACCACCCGCATGATAAGCGGCATAAAGTTGCACGACTTCAACTGCGGACTGAAAGCTTACAAAGGCGAATTGGTAAAAAGCATCGAGGTGCAAGGCGAAATGCATCGCTATATCCCGCTGATAGCCAAATGGGCCGGCTTTGGAAAAATAAGCGAAAAAGCAGTTGTGCATTACGAACGCAAATATGGTAGCTCGAAATACGGCATGAGCCGGCTCATAAAAGGCTACCTCGACCTGCTCTCAATTACCTTTACCTCCAAATTTGGCAAACGGCCCATGCACTTTTTTGGAGCCATCGGTAGCCTTATCTTCCTCATTGGCTTTGTGATAGCAGGATATTTAGCCTATGCCAAATTCTTTTTCGACGCCTACAAAATGACCGAACGCCCCCTGTTTTACTTTGGCCTGTTGGCAATGGTTATTGGCACTCAGTTGTTTGTTACCGGATTTTTGGCCGAACTCATCGCCCAAAGCTTGCGCACTGTGGGAGGAAACTATTCAATCAAAGAAAAAATTAATCTTTAAAAAAATACAATGAAAATTCATCTTGTTTCAGGTGCTTGCGGATTTGTTGGCCGCAATATGGTAAAACGCTTATTGGCAACTACCGACGACCATGTTTTTATGGTTGACGACCTTTCTATTGGCAGGCACCCATCGCAATGGCTCGAAAACTATAGCTCCACACAAAATGCTGACCTCGAAGTGATAGGCGATCATAAGCGCCTCTATTTCTGGAAAGGCGATTTTAGAAACCTGCTGTTTTATATGCGGCAAAACCCACGTTATATTCAAGATACATACCATATTGAATTTGAGCATTTTGCTGATGTCTTTCATTTTGCTGCCATCGTTGGAGGACGAATGAAAATTGAAGGCGACCCCATGATTGTGGCCCTCGACCTCAGTATTGACGCCGAATTTTTCTATTGGGTAACGCAGCATAAACCCAATAGGGTGCTCTACCCGAGCTCAAGCGCCGCTTATCCGGTAAGTCTGCAAACTACTGATGGCGCAGTGGCTTTGGCCGAAGGCGATATTGATTTCAACAAAAACCTCGGAACGCCCGATATGACTTACGGTTGGTCGAAACTTACGGGCGAGTTTTTGGCGCAGATAGCCGCCAAGCATTACGGGCTTAGGGTGGCTTGCATCCGCCCGTTTTCGGGCTATGGCGAAGACCAGGAACAATCCTACCCGGTGCCGGCTATTGCTGCACGGGCTGCCCGCCGCGAAGACCCTTTCGAAGTATGGGGAACCGGAAAGCAAGGACGCGACTTTGTGCATATTGACGATGTGCTCGACTTTATTTTTATGCTGCTCGACCACGTTGCCGACGGATCGGCCTACAACATCGGCTCCGGAAGGCTTACTTCTTTCCTGGAGTTGATTACGCTATTTGGCGAAATCGCCGGATACAATCCTACAGTTAAGCCGTTGATTGATAAACCTGTAGGTGTTCATTCGCGCTATGCCGATATGGATGTGGTGAACCAAAAATTTAACTGGAAACCTAAAATCAGCCTTCGCGAAGGCATGGAAAGGGTGTATCGCCGGCAAGTAGAATTGTTGCAAAAAGAAGACTAGGCCTCCAATAAAAATAAGAACTTCAGAGGCTCATCGTATTGGCAGCGCTATACGATGAGCCTCTTTTTTTTACATTTCAATAATGGCCATATCAAAAGGAATGCCGATTCGCAGGCCAACTTCGCGAAATCGGCCGCCTTCGAATGCACCATAAACTTCGGCATTGAAAACCAAAAAAAGTTGATTTAACCCATAACCCAGCTCGGTGATGTTTCGGCCCTTAAGAATCAGGTGGTTTACAAAAACGGATTCCCGTAACAGGCTTTCCGACAGAAATGGCAAACGCTTGATAAGGATACGGCTGTGGCTGTATGCCGCATGAAAAGAGGCGAAGTTTTGGGCTGTGCTGGCTTCGTAATTGCCTAAGCTGCGAAAGGAATCAATATTTTGGTAGGTGCCGACATGGGTGTTTTTTATGTTAAAATGCATCCTGTCGGCAAAATGCAGCACTTCGTCGCCCAAAAAAGCGCCGGCTTGCATTTTATATTCCAGACGGCCCCATAAGCGTGAGCTGAAGGTTTGTTGAAGCGAGAAAACAACCAAATGGCTAGTAGCCGATTGGCTATCGCGCCCGGCAAATGTGGTATTCAGCATAACTCCAAAAGTTGGCCAGACCGAATGCATAATTTGTTTGCGCCCGTTTACAATCCGATAATATTGCATGGGCGTATAACTCAAACCGGCTTTCAACTGCCAGACTTTAGCATTTTCGAGCGAGAGGCTATCACCGGCAGCAAGCCCGTCGGGGATATTTTTGGTATAGTCGCGATTATAGAAATTGGCAAAAAAATACGAGCTGTTGTTTTCCAGCTTGTTGCGAATGGCATATTTTGCCGAAACATGGGTTTGCAAGCCATTAATAAGGTCGTAGTCTAAATGGGCAGCAATGGCGTTTTCGCCATAATATTTGGCACGATTCGTTTTAAACATCAAGCTGTTGATGCTGTTGATGGCGTTTAGCATCGGATAATCACCGTTAAAATCGCAGCTGTGGCTGCCAGCAACAACAGTAAATTTGCCACGATGCATTGGCGCAAATTGACGGATATAACTCAGCTCGCCAAGCATCTTTTTACGGGCAAAGGCATAGCCAGCTTTTAGGTTGAGATCGGTAAAAAAACCTTGATTTTTGCCTTTTATGTTAAACCCAACTGCTTGTATCAGGCTAAATCCGTCAACGGTATTAAACTCCAAGGCATCATTGCCAAGAAGTCCGTTATAGCTGATACTGAGCCTGTTGGAAATTTCTTTAGGCTTTTCGCCCATGAGCAGCCAAATGGGTAACGATTGCGCTAAGCTGTCGGCTCCGGCTATTTTTGGCCGCAGGCTGTCGGCCTCGCCAAAGCTGTCTTTTTCTTCCTCCAAAAGGGGCACTGTGCGTTCTTTTTGCCAAAAATCGGATTTGCGAATGCGGGCGCTGTCGTCAATTTGAAGCAAACGCTGTTTGATTTCGAGTTGGGGTTTTGCTCCCTTTTCAACGCCTTCCATACGGATAAGCCGGTTTAATTCCCTCATTTCCTTGTTTGACAGGCTATTGCTGGTCATCAGCGCATCAATACGGGCTTTGTTTGCCTCGGACGGGTTGTTGGTAACAATAGTTTCGCTTTTTATCACCCGGCTTTCAGTGGACAGCGTTTCCGGAAGGCTTTCGTTTTCGTCGAAACGGGCGTAAAAGGCGTGATCGAGATTTGGATTCAGGCCAATTTTGTAGTCGCTGAGCGATGCCAGATAACGAAAGCGGAAATCAATACCCATGATGCTTGCCGCCACATCGTAATCGTGACTGACGGGCATCCAAACCTGCGGGCTTATTTGCTGATATTGCTGACGGATGACTACCGATACCATCTTCTGACTCAGGGCAAGCTGTGCCGAATGTAGGCTCCACGAGCCTTCGCGAATAAAAATGGATCCATCATATAGATCGGTTCCTTTGCGTTTGGGAAGAACCCTAATCTTGAAAATCGTATGGTCGTTTTCGGTAAAAGTGCCCTCGAGCTTGAAGCGATAAACATTAAAAGCATCTTTTGAAAGCGGACTGATAGCGCCATGCGACTCGTTATATAGGCTCGAGGTGAAAAACTGCATGGGTTCGCTATCGCCGCCTGGTAAGCTGCTTCGCATGGATAACACTTTGGTTTCTAAAGGTGAATCTTTGCGAGAAATAATTTCGGATATGGTTTCTGTTACATAGGTTTTGCCGGTTTCGATGCCCTCTTTTTTAAACCTTTTAACGAGCAGGGCAGGGATGTGTGTGGCCATGCCGCTGCCTTTGAGGTAAACCCGGGCTTTGAAGTAGGAAATCTGATTGCGGTAATATTGGCTCATGCCAATTGCTTTGCGCATTACATAAAAAGCAGGGTCTTCGCCGCCCGAAGTTACGATGACTTCCGGAAGCATATACTCTTGCATCGTGAGCACAACATCCAACTGAATGGCTTGGTCTTTCATCTCTATTTTGTGTTTAAGAGATTGAAAACCAAGATATTGAACCACTAATTCATGATTGCCGGGCGGAAGAGGTAATATAAATTCGCCTTTTTCGTTGGCAGTGGTGCCGTGGTGCAAGGCAGGCACAAAAACGGAAGCATACGGAATGACTAAACCCGATTCGGTTTTAACTTTACCGCTGACGTATTGTGCGAGAGAGGCAGCTTGAAAGGCAAAAATGAAAAATAGAATGAAAAAAAATCGGTAAGGTTTCAAAGCAAAATAAAATGTTTTCGTTTGCAAAGATGGCTTGCAAAAATGAAATAGCAGGCATCTTTGGCAAATAAATGAAAAATACCATCAATTGATGTATTTTTGCGCTGAAAGGAACAGGAAATATGCCGGCATTTTTTCAGCGGTATTTTGTTGCACTGGCGCTCTTTTTAGGATGCAGCTTTGAAGCTCATCCTCAAAATTTGCCAACGTCAGCTTTAGCTGTTGAAAAAAGTGTTGATGCCCCTGCTCAGCCTAACTCATTTGCCGTGCCTATCCGTATGCAGGGGTCGGGTTTTTATGCCGTAAATGGATTTAGCTATTTTATTCAATTCGATGCATCCAGGCTTCAGTTTGCGGGTGTTGAGCAGCTTGCGCTGAGCCCGGTTTCATACAATAGTTCAGGCAATCTGATCAGCCTCAACTGGTCGGGTATTTCCAATCCGGTTAATTTGACGAATAATACCATTGTGTGTAATTTGTTGTTCAACCGGATTGCCCACGGCGATGTGCTGTTGTCGTTTCTTCCGGGTAGTAAGGTTTCAGGCACTCAAGGCCTTATTGCGGTTAATTATGTTGGGGGAACAGTGATTTCTGCTTGGGAACTCACCACCTTAAGTATTCCTGCGCAGGGTGGAACAACTGCAGGCGGCGGCATGTATGCTGCCGGGCAAAATGTGAATGTGTCGGCTACACCCGGCGATGGCTATCTTTTTGAAAAATGGACACAAAACGGGGCTTTTTTGTCGGCATCCCCCTCTTTTGGCTTCACAATGCCTGCCGCCAACACCACCTTAGAGGCTCACTTTACACCAAAAACTTATCAGGTAATTACCCATGCACAGCCTTCGCAAGGCGGAACAACAACCGGCGATGGTTTTTACGATTTTGGCCAGATTGTAACAGTAACAGCTTCTGCATCAACAGGTTTTCAGTTTTCGCATTGGATTTTGGATGGCCAGGAAGTCTCGAATTCGGCTGCTTATTCCTTCCCGATGCCTGCCGGCGACATTGATCTTTGGGCGCGCTTCGAACCTTTGATTTATCAGCTTCAGCTCAATGCAAACCCTGCCGATGCCGGCACTACTAGCGGTGCAGGCTACTACAGCTATCAGCAGCAGGTTACGGCAAAGGCATTTCCCGAAACAGGCTATCACTTTTTCAATTGGACGCAAGCCGGCAGCGTGGTAAGCACTAATGCCATTTATACGTTTCAGATGCCGGCAAGCAATCTGTTGCTTACTGCCCGCTTTTTGATCAACAACTATACCATCAGCGTAGAGCCAAACAATGCCGATTATGGAACTGTGAGCGGTTCGGGCACTTTTGAACATGGCAGCACGGTGAGCGTTTCGGCGCAGCCCAACGAAGATTATATCTTTGTGGCATGGATCGAAAATGGTATAAGTGTCTCGTTTAATGCGATTTATAGCTTTGTCGCGGAATCCGATCGCACACTTACAGCCATATTTCAGGAGCAAAACGCCTGCCCAAAGCCAACTAACCTTGCCGTAAGTAATTTGAGCGAAACAACGGCAACCCTGCATTGGATTTCGCCGATGCAAAACAATCAATGGTTTGTGCTTTGGGGA
Organism: uncultured Lentimicrobiaceae bacterium; assembly: GCA_964470665.1. Classification (GTDB taxonomy): domain Bacteria; phylum Bacteroidota; class Bacteroidia; order Bacteroidales; family F082; genus JALNZU01. The sequence goes on along the minus strand of CAYYDS010000048.1, from coordinate 3,479 downwards.
ATTGCAGCTAACGATACTTTGCAGGGCGAAGGCTGGCTCGAGCTGTCGGCAACAAACCTATGGACATTGGAAGACCTTTCGCCACAAACGCTTTATGTTTTTTATGTGAAAACCCTTTGCGACGAAGTTGGCGAAAGCACCTGGTCGGATGCCTCATTTTTTCAAACCTGGTTTGTCGGATATCCAAAAATTGCCGCTCACCAGCCATGGAAACTTTACCCCAATCCCGGAAACGGAAAAGTATTTTTAAAAGCCGACAATCTACTGCCCGGGCAAATGTTTGTGAAAGTGTGTAATTTGAAAGGGGAAATTCTAAAACAGATTGATTTGGAAGGGATTAAGAATCATGCGCTCGACCTAACGTTTCTCCCCAAAGGGGTATATATCCTTCAATTTTCAACCCCCGAAACAAGTTTTAGCCTAAGATACCTTAAAATTTACTGATCGGAGCCCTGCTTTGTTTGGGCTGTTTTTCAATTCAGTATCTTTGCAGGCTAAAAAATAAAATGATGTATTCTTTTAAAGCAGGCGATAAGGTACGATTCCTCAATGATGTAGGCGGAGGTATTGTCGTGAAAATCATTGACAGCAAATTGGCGCTTGTAGCCATCGAAGACGGCTTTGAGATACCGGTAATGATGAACGAGCTTATTGCTTCGGAGCCTGCAAAAACAATCAGCAGTTCCGATATACAGCGTCAGGAAATTGTTGCACGCATCGAGCAAGAGGAAAAGAAAGCAGCCGAAAGCCGTCGCGACAGCCTGAGGCGTTTTGCCCGCGAACCCGAGCCCGAGGGAATTTATTTGGCCTTTGTGCCACACGAGCAGCAATGGATTTTAACCGGCCCAATTGATGTTGTACTGGTAAATCATTGTCCGGCCGACGCCTATTTCAGTTTTAGGCTCAACCTTACCGACCGCCTGCATACGGTGAGCAGCGGCCATTTGAAAGCTCACTCGAAAGTGATAATCGAAAGTATTTCGCGCGACGACCTCAACGATTGGTGCAAAGGCTATGTGCAGGCC
>CAYYDS010000048.1:0-2444 GCA_964470665.1 uncultured Lentimicrobiaceae bacterium | reverse complement strand
GAAAACGACAGTCAGGTGCTGCTGCCGCTTCATGCACCTTTCGAGCTGAAACCAAGCCGCTTTTACAAAGAAGGAAGCTATTCAATGGTTCAGGTGATGGGCGAAAAGGCCGTTCTGGTTCAACTTCAGCTCTTTACGAATCTAAAAGCAGAGAGCTTTAAGGCACAGCCTTCAAAAAACGACGAGCCTGCTACCGAAACTTTTGTAAAAGTGGTGAAAGAAAAAGCACTAATTGACAACTATCGCAAAGCTCAGGGCGAAGCGCTAATTGACCTTCATATCGGCGAATTAGTGAGCAATATCGCCGGCCTTTCGAGTCACGATATGTTCAAAATCCAAATGGATCACTTCCATAAAACCCTCAACAGCGCTATTGCTAACGATTACGAAAAGGTAACTTATATTCACGGAATCGGCAACGGAGTGTTGAAAAATGCCATCATCAAGGCTTTAGACGAGTTTGAAGGTGTGCAAAACAAAATGGCTTCGCTGAGCAAATTTGGCGTGGGTGCCATTGATGTGTTGATCAAAGACAAAAGCTAAGCGCCGGCGGCATCTTGGTCATTTTCAGGCTAATAAACCTGCTTTTTCAACCCTTTGCTGTTCGATAACACCTTATTAACAGCAGGAGGTACCTGCCGTAAGCCGTTGATCCTTAGATTAAAACTTATGCTTTAAGGTTTTTTAACAGGCTTTGAGGCCTGTCAGCAGTTTTGCAGCCCTGTTGGGCGTAGCCTTTTATGTATTTTTGGACTCTTTTTCAATGTACTATAAATCAATTTGTTCATTTTTATGAAACGAATCTTTAACACATTAGTTTCGATGGAATTTATGGGCCTGATGGTTTTGGCATTTGCTGTTTCTATCGGGGTGGCCACATTTATCGAAAACGATTTTGGCACACAAGGAGCCAAAGCGGTAGTCTATAATGCCACTTGGTTCGAGGTTTTGCTAGGATTATTGGGAGTCAACCTCATTGCTAATATTTTCAAATACAAGATGTGGCGCCGCGAAAAGCTGACGCTTTTTGTTTTCCACCTTTCTTTTTTTATCATTCTTTTGGGTTCGGCCGTAACCCGTTTCATTGGTTATGAAGGCATTATGAATATTCGCGAAGGCGAAACAGCAAATACCATGCTTTCCGATCTCACTTATGTAATGGCCGAAGTGAGCGATGGCCAAACAACAGTTTATACCGATGATGATGTGATCATGTCGGGCTTGTCGCAAAAAGCCTATTCCGATAAGGTAAACATCAACGGGAAAAAGGTGAGTTTTAAGTCGGTGCGCTATATCCCCAATGCACAGGAAGTGTTGGTGGCAGGCCGTGCCGGCGAAGGTACCCCTCATGCCATTATGACCGTTTCTACTGCTCAGACAGGCCGCATCAACCTGATTCTGAAAAAGGGCGAACGTAAAACCATCATGCAATATCTGCTGAATTTTACCAATGAGCCTGATTCGGCTTCTATTAACCTTCGCTACGAAAATAACCAGCTGAGTATCAATGCACCTGAAATGATTGTTTCGATGTCAATGGCCGGCGGACTTACCGATAGCCTCGAAGCTTTCCAATGGCATCCGTTTCAGGAACGAATGCTCTACAGCATTGGAGGCCTGCGCATTGTGCTTACCAACACGCACGAAAACGGCATTCTCGACTATACCCCCTACAAAGGAAAAGACATGAATTTTATGGATGCCATGATTGTGGATGTGGAATCGGGAGGTGTGAAAAAAACGGTGGCACTCCGAGGCGGAAAAGGCTTCTTGGGCGAAACGAATACCTTTGATATCAACGGATTGGATGTGAAAATGATGTATGGCGCAAAAGTGCTCGACCTCGATTTTGCGATCAAACTGAACGACTTCCAATTAGAGCGTTATCCGGGCTCCAACAGCCCTTCTTCCTATGCCAGCGAAGTTACGTTGATTGATTCCAAAGCAAAGCTCGAAATGCCTTACCGAATCTATATGAACCACGTTTTAACCTACAAAGGATACCGGTTTTTCCAATCGTCCTACGACAGAGACGAATTGGGTACGGTACTTTCGGTAAACAAAGACGGTTTTGGAACATGGGTTACTTATTTGGGCTACTTATTGATGGCGCTTGGGATGTTTCTGGCGCTTTTTGCCCGAAACACGCGCTTTGCACTTCTTGGCCGGCTGATGAATAAACCCAAGACAAATGTAAAAACTGGCATTTTGCTGCTCTTTATCATGCTGGGTAGCACGGTATTAAAGGCTCAAAATGGCGCCGCCACGCTCACGGTGGTTGACAAAGATCAGGCCGCAAAATTCGGTGCGCTCCTTGTGCAAGACAACGATGGCCGCCTGAAACCCATCAATACCCTTTCGAGCGAGATGCTTCGTAAAATTTCCAGGAAAACCACTTTCAACGGCATGAACCCCGATCAGGTGCTGCTCGGAATGCAGCTTGA
>CAYYDS010000047.1:0-15289 GCA_964470665.1 uncultured Lentimicrobiaceae bacterium | reverse complement strand
TTCCGAAAGCTTTGCAACAGCTGCCCCTCAAGGCCGACTATATCGTTACCTTCAAACAGCATCCTTCCCGAACCGGGCGCTACCAAGCGTAAAATACTACGTCCGAGGGTGGTTTTGCCGCAGCCCGACTCGCCTACAAGCCCCAATGTTTCGCCGCGATACAGTTCGAAACTCACACCGTCAACAGCTTTTACAAATTTTCTGTTTTGGCGAAAAGGCGAGCTTCTAACCGGAAACCAGATTTTAAGATTTTCGACTTTCAGCAATATTTCGCCCTGATACAATTTCTGATGACGCTGCAATCGTTCGCCGGGAGGCGTTTTTAATTGTTCTAACATTTCGGGCATGCCTTTTGGCCATTTTCCGCTTAAAAATTCACTCACAACCGGTAGGCGCGAAAGGCGGTTGCCCAAAGGTGGTCTGCAGGCCAATAAGCCCTGTGTATAAGGATGTTGCGGATGGTTCAGCACATCGGCTACACGGCCTTGTTCAACAATTTGGCCGCGGTGCATCACCACAACTTCATCGGCTATTTCGCCAATAACCCCCAAATCGTGGCTAATAAAAATTATGGCCATATTGGTTTCTTGCTGCAACAACTTAAGTAACAACAGTATCTCTTTTTGAACGCTAACATCAAGCGCGGTGGTGGGTTCGTCGGCAATAAGCAAGTCGGGCTTGTTGGCAATGGCCATCGCAATCATCACCCGCTGCTTTTGCCCGCCCGAAAGCTGATGCGGGTAGGCATTATATGCCGCTTCGGGATTGGGAAGCTTTACTTTGCGAAAAAGTTGCAGGGCATCCTCGCGCGCTTGCGATTTTTGCACCGGCTGATGGGTAAGAATGGCTTCAACAACTTGTTTTCCGCATCGCATCACAGGATTGAGCGAAGTCATGGGTTCTTGAAAAATCATTGCCATCTGCTTACCGCGATAGTGCCGCAGCTCTTCTTCCGAAAGCGCGGAAAGATTAACGCCCCGAAAGTTGATTTCGCCCGAATGAATGCCGGCTTTTTTTTGCGAAAGTAATTGCATGATTGACAGGGCAGTAACTGATTTGCCAGAGCCAGACTCGCCCACAATGCCAAGGGTTTTGCCCCTTTCGAGGCTAAAAGAAGCGTTGTGCACCGCTTCTGCCCAGCCTTCGCCACGACGAAAAGCAACGCAAAGCCCGTTTAGCTGAAGCAGCGTTTCGCCCGATGCTGTTTCGACCTTAGCAGAATATTCCGGTTTTTGTTGTTGCAATGATGCGTATTTGTTTTGATCAAAAAAAAAGAATCTTCCGGTTTGAAAATTCCTGACAATTTTACGCATTTTTTTGCAAGATTGCTTAGGTTTTTCTTTGAAACAATTGCTTTTAGCAAATCGGACGTTCCGGTTTTTTGCAGCATTTATTTCTGTTGAAGCCCGATAACCAATTTTTTTGAAAAATCATTCATTTTCGTCAAGGATAAAGATTTCTTCAAGTGGTTTTTGAAAAAAACGGGCTATCCTGAGCGCCAAAAGTGTGGAAGGAATATATTTACCGGCCTCTATGGCATTGATGGTTTGCCGGCTTACCGATAAAACTTCGGCAAGTTCCTTTTGTGTGATGTTTTTAATGGCTCTTTCGACCTTTATCCTATTCTGCATTTAATGACAATTTTGTGTTTCGGTACAACAAGCAGTTAAACCTTACGATAAAAATCACCAAAACCGTAAACATACTGTAGAGCATCACATCTATAAATCCTAAGCCGTAAACAAACAAAAATGCAAACAGAAGTAGCAAATAATTCACCAAAACTGCCCATAATAATGACGAAAGCCGAAGATTGGCGATGTATTCATCTTCATTTTTTTCTTTCGAAAAGCCAACCATCAAACCGCCGATAATGAAAACAACAGCCAGTAAGGTGCGGCTAATATCTGTTTTTATGATCTTGAAATAATGCGTCTCGCCAAGAATTTTGTCGGCATAAAGGGCAAAAACCTTAGCATCTAAATGAAAGCCGTTAAAATCAGTAAAAAGAAAGTATATTCCGATCAAGGTGGCTGGAATAAGAATAAACCAACCGATCGTTTTAAATCGGTGTGGCAATAAAATTTTTTGTTTCATCGGTTTATTTTTTGTGCAAATATAATTATAAAAAAATATTTTGTCAAGTTTATTTTACATTTTGTTATGTAAACATGACATTTCATTCCTTAATGTGGCAAACATTAGCTGAAAAATGAGCATGATGGAGCCGGAATTGCGTACTCTTTTAGAACGAAACCAACACATTTTCGGGCAAATATTTCCCCAAAAAAGTCGGGTTTTGCCGAATCAGGCTGATCGCTTTATTTTGAAATTCATCATTTTGGCTAGAATACAACAAAAAACATATTTGCTTTAAATATCTGTATTTCAAAGTTATATCCGTTATTAAACGTTTAACAACACTTGTTTACGTATCTAACTGGTTATTAAACGACTATGTTGTATAGGGCATATTAATTTTGCATCATCAATTCGTTCATTTGTCAAACCTAAAAACTTGAAACCATGACAACAATGAGAAATTCCGTACAACTGATCGGACACGCAGGAAAAGATCCTGAAGTAAAAACCATTTTAAACGACCGCAAAATGGCGCGGTTTTCGCTCGCTACCAACGATTATTACACCAATACCAAGGGCGAGCGTATTGAACAAACACAGTGGCACCGCATCGTGGCCTGGGGAAAAATGGCCGAACTAATAGAGAAAGAAGTAAAAAAGGGGAAACACATCCTCATAAGCGGGAAACTCACATCGAACAACTGGGAGGATAAAGACGGCAATAAGCACCAGAGCGTTGAGGTTTTGGCCGATGAAATTGCCCTTTTCTCCTAGACTCTTAACCACAAAATTCATCTTTTAATTACGAATCGCTTACTAAAAATTACTCCAATGAAAAATGCAGATAATACCCTCCAACTCATAGGCCGCAGCGGAACGCAGCCCACTGTAAAACAATTTAGCAACAACGGCACGGTAGCCCGCTTTGCTTTTGCGGCTCAGGAAAAAACAACCGACGACACCGGAACCGAACGTTGGGTAATCCAATGGCACAAGGTGGTGGCCTGGGGGAAAATGGCCGAAATGGTTGGCCGTTTAGTGAAAAAAGGCTCAAAACTTACCATTGTTGGTAAAGACAGCGTGAGTCAATTTACCGATAATAAGGGCAATACGCGCGAAATGCACGAGATTGTACTTTACAACCTGTCGGTTTTAGACAAAGAGCCTGCCTAAAAGGTGATGAACCTATTTTATTCAAAAAAAAGGCGGCCAAAACCGCCTTTTTTCTTTCGTGTATATCCAAGATGCTGATTTAACAGCTCTTATGCCCGAAAATCTGCAAATTTTCGGCAACGAACGTTTAAAGCCGGCAAAAGCAAAAAAAGTATTGCATATCTTCGTACATTCGCAAAAGCAATCGCTAAAACCATGAAAAATCCTTTCCGGCTTTTATTATCGCTGCTCTATCCGGAGGTTTGTCCGGCTTGTGGCGAGCTACTTCAGTCCGGCGAAAAGGTAATTTGCTTAAGCTGCCGCTACCTCATTCCAAAAACAGGCTACGAAATGGTGGCCGATAATCCGGTGGCGCAAATTTTTTGGGGTCGCGTTCACCTTCATGCCGCCAGCGCCACCTTTTTTTTCGCCAAAAAAGGCCGTGTTCAGCATCTCATTCACGAGCTTAAATACAAAGGAAACAGGGAAGCCGGGCTTTTTTTGGGCGAAGAAATGGCAAAAGGACTGATGCTGTCCGACCTTTTCAACGATGTTAATTTTTTGATTCCGGTGCCGCTTCATCCAAAAAAAATTCTAAGCAGAGGCTATAATCAAAGCGAAGTTATAACAACAGGTATGGCTCGTTTTATGCCTGCCACCATCAGCACGCAACACCTGAAACGATCGGTAGCTTCCGAAACCCAAACAAAAAAATCGCGCGAAGCAAGATGGAAAAACGTAAAGGACATTTTTGTGCTGCAAAACGCTAACGAGCTGGCCGGCAAGCATTTGCTACTGGTTGACGATGTGATAACTACCGGCAGCACTCTGGAGGCCTGTGCCCAAACATTGCTTCAAATTCCAAACGTAAAAGTAAGCGTGGCTGCAGCCGCCTGCGCAGTATAGCAGCTTCACAACGCAAAAATTACAGTCAAAATCCAAAACTTTTAAAAAGTCAAAGGTTTATCCCTTTACCGTAAAAACGAAAAATAATACCTTTGCGTTGCAAGCCAAAACAAGCCTGAAAATGATCAGAAATATCGCACTCGTGGCCCACGACAACCGCAAGCACGATCTTGTGGAATGGGTAAATCACAATCGGGAAAAACTATCAGCCTATCAGCTTTTTGCCACCGGAACTACCGGCAGCTTGATCAAAGAAGTGTTTGAAAAGGTTGTCAGGCTCAAATCGGGCCCACTCGGCGGCGACCAGCAGTTGGGCGCCATGATAGCCGAAGGAAAAATTGATCTGGTGATTTTTTTCTGGGATCCAATGACCAGCCAAGCGCACGATGTGGACGTTAAAGCGCTCTTGCGCATGACCGTGCTTTACAACATTCCCACGGCCGGCAACCGCGCCACAGCCGATTTTCTGATTACCTCTCCCCTGCTCTCCGACGCAACTTATGTTCCGCTACACAAAGACTATTCGGCTTATTTGAATCGTTCGTTATAATTGTATGTGGCAGTAGATCATGCGTTTGTTGTTTTAATCGGCAATTCGGCTGCTTTTTATACCTTTGTTGCCAAATAAGGCGCAAAAGGCATTGGCTTGTTGTGGCAAAATTTTAAAAAAATAAACAAAACCGCTCTCACGCTACTTTATCACTCAAAAAAAACTACCATGGAAAACTTCAACCCAAATGACTATATCGAACAAATAATCCGCGCATCGGTTGATGCCGGTACCGCCATTTTAGAAGTTTATGCCACCGACTTCAAAGTTGATTTTAAAACAGATAATAGTCCGTTGACTTTAGCCGACACAAAAGCCAACGATATTATTATCAATACTTTAAACGAAACCTCTTTGCCCTTTATAAGCGAAGAAACGCTATTTTCGGCCTATCCGGTTCGCGAAAACTGGAACCGCTTTTGGTTGGTTGACCCTTTGGACGGAACAAAAGAATTTGTAAACCGCAATGGCGAATTTAGTGTAAATATTGCGCTTATCGAAAATCAGAAACCAATTATGGGCGTTATTTACGCACCCGTAACCGATATTCTCTATTTCAGCGACGATCAGGGCGCCTGGAAACTCGAATTTGCCAAGGGCTTAGTGCTGGCCAGGCCCGGTTTGGCCCATTTGAAGCGTGAAGCTCAAAAGTTGCCGTTAGTTCATGCTTCGCACGATTTTACCATTGTTGTGAGCCGATCGCACCTCAACCCCGAAACCACCGAATTCATCAACAAAACAAAACGCGCGCACGAAAGCATTCGCATTGTTTCGCGTGGTAGTTCATTGAAGATGTGTATGGTAGCCGAAGGTTACGCCGATGTTTATCCTCGTTTTGGGCTTACTTCGGAGTGGGATACCGCTGCCGGGCACGCCATCCTTAACGCATCCGGAGGCAAAATAGTGCAGTTCGACCATCGCGATGTGGAATTGATCTACAACAATCCCGACCTTCAAAACCCGTCGTTTATCGCATTTTCGGCTTCGGCTTTCAACAATCAAAAACCATAAAAAAAGGAAGCTTTCGTTGCAATAAAAAATATTTCGTTCCGAATGTAAACTATGAACACCCTAAGTTTAAACAACTTGCGAGAGCTCGAAGCCGAAGCCATCCATATCATCCGCGAAGTAGCCGCTTCGTTTGAAAAACCCGTAATGCTCTACTCCATTGGAAAAGACAGCTCGGTAATGGTGCGGCTGGCCGAAAAGGCGTTTTATCCGGCCAAAGTGCCTTTTCCGCTGATGCATATCGACAGCAAATGGAAATTCAAAGAGATGGTAGAATTTCGCGACCGTTATGCCGTTGAAAACAATTGGAACCTCATTGTAGAGTACAACCGCGACGGTTTTGAGACCGGCATAGGCCCTTTTACGCATGGTAGCAAGGTGCATACCGATGTGATGAAAACCCAGGCCCTGCTTCAGGCTTTAGATAAACACCGCTTCGATGCCGCTTTTGGAGGCGCCAGGCGCGACGAAGAAAAATCGAGGGCCAAAGAACGCATTTTTAGTTTCCGCGACCGCTTTCATCAGTGGGATCCAAAAAATCAGCGCCCCGAGCTGTGGGATATCTACAATACCCGTGTTCACAAAGGCGAATCAATACGTGTTTTTCCGCTTAGCAACTGGACCGAACTCGACATTTGGCAATATATCCGACTGGAAAAAATTCCAATCGTACCACTTTATTACGCCAAAGAACGGCCCATTGTGGAAGTGGATGGCAACCTCATCATGGCCGACGATGAGCGTATGCCGCCCGAATTGAGAGCTCAAGCAAAAATGCGAAAAGTAAGATTTCGCACGCTCGGCTGTTATCCGCTTACCGGAGCAATAGATTCGGATGCCGATACCATTGAAAAAATCGTGGAAGAAATGATGACCGTTACCAAAAGCGAACGAACCACACGCGTAATTGATTTTGACCAAGAAGGAAGCATGGAGCAAAAAAAGCGCGAAGGCTATTTCTGATTTGTAAAGCATTAAAAGCCAAAACAATGAGCAATCATTCCGACATACAAAACTTTTTAGACCAAGATCAGAAAAAAGACTTGCTGAGGCTGCTTTCGGCCGGTTCGGTTGACGACGGAAAATCAACTCTGATCGGCAGATTGTTGTTCGATAGCAAAAAGATCTACGAAGACCAACTCTCGGCGCTTGAACGCGATAGCAAACGCATTGGCCATGCCGGCGATCAGATTGACTATGCCCTGCTCCTCGACGGCCTCAAAGCCGAACGCGAGCAAGGCATCACCATTGATGTGGCCTATCGCTATTTTTCGACAAATAAGCGAAAGTTTATCATTGCCGACACCCCTGGCCACGAACAATATACCCGCAATATGGTAACGGGAGCCAGCACGGCCAACCTCGCCATCATTCTTATTGACGCTCGTAAAGGCGTTATCACACAAACACGCAGGCATACTTTTTTGGTTTCGCTGCTTGGCATAAAACATATTGTGCTGGCTGTGAATAAAATGGATCTGGTTGATTATAAAAAAGAAGTATTCGACGGCATTTGCGCCGATTATAAGAATTTTGTAACCCCTTTGGGTATTCCCGATATCTATTTCATTCCGCTTTCGGCCCTCAACGGAGATAATGTGGTTGAAAACTCCGATAAAATGCCTTGGTATCATGGGCGAAGCCTATTGCAATTTCTCGAAGAAGTGCATATTGGTTCCGACCGCAATTTTACCGACCTCAGGCTTCCAATACAATATGTGCTACGCCCAACACTCGATTTCAGAGGTTTTTCGGGCAAAATAGCCTCGGGAATTTTGAAAAAAGGCGACCTTATTCTATCATTGCCTTCGCGCAAAACCAGCACAATAACCCGAATCATCACCACCGATGGTGATGCTGAATACGCTTTTCCTCCGCAGTCGGTTACCATTACCTTAGCCGACGAAATTGATATTTCGCGTGGCGACATGGTGGTTTTAGCCGAAAATCAACCCCGCCACGAGCGTCAGTTCGAAGCCATGTTGGTATGGATGGACGAAACAAGAATGGACCCTTATAGCCAGTTTTACATCAAACATACCACCAACACCAGCCGCGCACGAATTGATATGGTTCGTTACCGGGTAGATGTGAACACCCACGAACGCAGTCGAACCGATACACTGGAACTAAACGAAATCGGGCGGGTTGTTATCACTACCAACAAACCCCTGTTTTTCGACCCTTATGCCAAAAATCGCAATACCGGCGCCTTTGTCCTGATTGACCCCATCACACACAACACCTGCGCTGCCGGAATGATTATTGACAAGCTAAACCCAACCGATCTGCATTCGCGCATCAGCGAACCCGAGTTGAAAAAGCTTGTGGAAGGCGGAAAAAGCCTGATCAGCTCCGATGAGCTGGAAAAGCGTTACCGGCAAAAAGGTGTAACTATCTGGATTACAGGGCTACATGGCAGTGGCAAAAACGTTTTAGCCTATTCGCTCGAGCGACGTCTTTTCGATATGGGAGCAACCGTTGTTTTGCTCGATGGAAGCACCGTTCGCAGCGGCCTTAGCCGCGAACTCGATTACTCCTCCTGCGACCGTGCCGAGCAGCTCAGACGCGCAGCCCATGTGAGCAAAATACTCAACGATCAGGGTATAATTGCCATTTGCTCCTTTATTTCGGAAAATAACGACATCCGAATGCAGTTAGCCGAAATCATCGGCCCGCAACGCTTTCATTTAGTTTATATGGATGCCGGTATTGAGTATTGCAGAAACAACAAACCCGAGCTTTACGAAAAAGCCGAAGCCGGTATACTCTACCAGTTGCCGGGTTACGACTTTCCTTATGAAATACCGGAAAATGCCTGTTTAAACCTGAAACCCCAAAATCTGGCGTCAAATATCGAGCAGCTAACAGACTACCTGCGTGCTAAGGCAGTTTTTCCGCTTGATTTGAGAGAATAGTCGGGCTAAATCATTTATTTTTGTAAAAAAAAACCATATCCTATGAACAACACAAAAGGACCTGTTTCGCATTTTATCGAACACCACTATCGCCATTTCAATGCCGCTGCGCTGATGGATGCTGCCAAAGGATACGAAGCTCATCTGGCTGAAGGCGGAAAAATGATGATCACTCTGGCCGGCGCCATGAGTACTGCTGAGTTGGGCATTTCGCTGGCTGAAATGATTCGTCAGGACAAAGTGCATATTATTTCGTGCACCGGGGCCAATTTGGAGGAAGACCTGATGAATTTGGTTGCCCACAAGCATTACAAAAGGGTGCCACACTACCGCGACCTCAGCCCAAAAGAAGAATGGGAACTTTTGGAAAGTGGCTATAATCGGGTTACCGATACCTGCATCCCGGAAGATGAAGCTTTTCGAAAACTTCAGAAACATATTTCGGCAATATGGAAAGACGCCAATGAAAAAGGCGAACGTTATTTTCCACACGAATATATGTATAAGATGCTCCTTTCGGGCGTTTTGGAGCAGTATTACGAAATTGATCCCAAACACTCCTGGATGCTTGCCGCTGCCGAAAAGAACCTGCCTATCGTTGTGCCCGGATGGGAAGACAGCACTATGGGCAATATTTTTTCGTCATACGTGATTAAAGGCGAACTCAAGAGCACCACCGTTAAAGGCGGCATTGATTATATGGTTTGGCTTTCGGATTGGTACCGCAAAAATTCCGGAGGAAAGGGTGTAGGATTTTTCCAAATTGGTGGTGGCATAGCCGGCGATTTTCCAATTTGTGTTGTACCCATGATGTATCAAGATTTAGGTTGGACAGATGTGCCATTTTGGTCGTATTTCTGCCAAATTTCGGATTCCACTACCAGTTATGGCTCTTATTCGGGAGCGGTTCCAAACGAAAAAATTACTTGGGGAAAACTCGATATTCACACCCCGAAATTTATTGTTGAATCGGATGCCACCATTGTTGCTCCGCTAATTTTTGCCTGGTTATTAGGGTATTAGAACAATTCTTTTGGCTTTTTATCAAACGCATTTGATCAGAAGCCCGAAAAATCAAAAAAACCGATGCTGCCTTTCAATTTTTTAGGCAGCATCGGTTTTTTATTCATTAGGGTTTTTGGCTATTTCCTTATGGTTTTCTCCCTTTTGTAAATCGAAGCAAAAGCAAGGCTAGGGGCGGACTTAATACAAAAGAAATAAAAAACAACATTTGTTTTCCGACTTTGTGGTCGGCATATTTTTCAGAAATATAGAGCGAAATCGCATACCAGAGTACAAAGGCAATTGCTATCCAAACACCGGTCATGGCTAATAAAGATAATAAATGATAAAAGCTAAAGGTATGAGGATGCCCAGCAGGCTGAGCCATGCGCCGCGCCGCGTAATGCCATCAGCACCGCGCGGAATAAGGATGCCCGATACGGCCAGCAGCACAAGTGCTCCAGCATAAATATCAGAAAACCAGGTCCAATACTGCGAAGGGTTGTAGTGCAAATAATTGGCTTCGCGAAAAAAGAGGCGTTTTTTTGTGATTTCGATATAGCCTTTTCCGGTTTCTAAGTTTAGGGAGGCATGCCCGCCTGTAAGGTAAATTTTCATCCTGTTTTCGCCAGAAAAGGCGTGTTTTCGGTAGAGGTCGTCCACTTCGTATCTTTTAAGCAGCTCTTTTACCTGAGTTTTTGTAGGTTTTGCTGCAAAAGGAGATTCGTTGATTACTTTTTCAATTACGATGTAATTGGGGTTCCAATCGTTGCGATGATTGAGGGCTATGCCCGAAAGGCCGTAAATAACGGTCATGGCAAAAAACAAATAGCCAAAGTCGCGATGTATAGCCCTATTCCATTTTCTCCATTTGAATTGCATGCTTCCAGCCATTTAATTGCGGTAAAAAAAATCAGGTCGCAAAAAGCCTGATTTTTTTTAAATTTTTTTGCTGTTATTCGTCTTTAATGACGTCGTAAGAAGTGGCGATTATCGAATAGAACGACAGTTTATTTACGCCTTGTTCGGTCATTTTTTCGCGGTAGTTTTGGATGGATTGCATGGCATCTTCATCGCTGTGATGGTCTTCTTGGGCATCGGCTTGTTTTCCACCTTCGAGGTGTTTCTTTTCTTCGATGCCGACTTTTATTTCTTCTTCCCATTCCTGAAGATAGGCTTCATCCACAACGGTTTCGTCAATTGTTCCGGTAATTACGAAATCATATCCTTCGTATTCGTTGTTGAAAGCTGCCAGGTTTTCGCCGGAAACAACTTTCACCCTGCCATCTGAAATAGTATCTACGAGAAAGAGCTTTTTGCCGTCGTGCGAGCAGATATGGTCGGCTATTCCCTGTATTTTAACCAATTTCCCGACAAGTTCGGGTGCTTTTTCGCTAAAATTAGCCACGGTTATTTCAACCGGAGCCTGGGCTTCTGCTTGTTGCTCGTCATTGTTTTGTGTTTTCGGATTGGTTCCGCACGACATCATAAATGCAGCGATGATGCCCAAAAAAAGAAGTTTTTTCATACGTATTTATTAAGGTTAAGGTTTGCAGCAAAGATAAGATTTTCGATTGATTTCGGAAGCATATGTATTGCTTATTCGTCAAGGATAAGCTGTTCATCGGGCGGAATTTTTATTCCGTCGTAGGCCTTTTCAATGTTGTTTTGGTATTCGATTTCGATAATCAGGCTACCGTCTTCGTTCCATTTTCGCCAGATTCCGTTTTTTCGGCCCATTACATAAAGTCCTTCTTCTTTTTTTTGGCCGTTGGCATAATACCAGCTTTGTTTTCCGTTGGGGTTGTCTTCGATAAATGCGCCTTCAAATACTAATCGGTTGTTTTGGTCGTAGTGTTTCCATAATCCGTTGCGCATACCTTCGGCAAAGGTACCTTCTTCGCGTTGCCTTCCGTTTTGGATCATCCACCGGCCTTCTTCTTTTCCGTTAATGTATTCGCCTTGGGCTAATATGTTTTCGTTTTTTGCATATTCGCTAAGTTCGCCCTCGCGTTCGCCATTGCGGTATTCTTCGCGGCGCAGTATTTTCCTGTCGGGATAATACCAAATCCATTCGCCATGCGGCAATCCTTTTGCGTTATAGTTTCCTTCTTGTTCGAGCACATTTTGCGGATAATAAAAGAGCCATTTTCCGCTTCTTTTTCCCAAATAATAGGCGCCTTCGGCTTTTAATGTTCCATCGGGGTAATATTCCTTCCATTCGCCTTGTTTCAAGCCATCTTGGCCCATGATACCGCGTCCGGTAATTTTACCTTTGCTGAATGTAAATGCTTGTATTACTGTTCCTTTTTCATCAAATTCGCGCCTTATGCCTTCGGGGAGGCCATTGCGGTAAGTGGCTTCAACTTTTACTTTTCCGCTTGGGTAGTAGTCGCGACGAAGCTCTAATTTGGCTACTTCTTCGGCGCTTTCTTGTTTTACGCCATCAACAAATTTTTCTATTGTTACAAGGTTGCCGGCAAGGTCAAAGGTTTTGAAAATACCGTTTTTCAATCCGTTTTTATAAATGCCTTCTTGTTTTAGGTTTCCGTTATCGTCAAACCATTTCCACAGCCCGTTTGGTCTTCCTTCCGGATTACTGCGGTTTATGCGCTCGCGAGAGGTGATGTAGCCTCTTTTGTAAGTGATTATTTCCTGTATGGTTCCTAAGGTGTCGTATTGCCAGGCTATTCCGTTTTCGAAGCCGTTAACAAACGGAATTTTTTTCAAGAGGCGTTCGTTAAGGTCAAAATGAAGGGTAAATCCGTTTTTAAGATCGTTTTCAAAGTTTTCGTAAATGGTTTCGTCTGCAAGAAAAGTGATGCGGTTGCCATTTTTCAAGCCGTTGAGGTAATTTATCTCTAAGGTTTTTTTGCCGTTTTCATCGTAAAAAATCCACAGGCTGTCGAGTAGGTGCTTTTTCCGGTTGCCTTCCGATTTTAATATTCCGTTTTCGTAATAGTTTTTCCAATATCCATCGGGTTTTGCGTTTACGATCCATCCTTCGCTGGCTGTTTTTCCATTTGGATAGGAATAATTCACATATACGCTATCGCTTTGCGGCCGGGCCGCTGAGCTGATAAGTAAAAACAAAAGAATTAAGCTGTTTTTCATAGCTTTAAAGCACACAACTATCTCGAAAGTTTACGCCCTGGGGCTACTCTTTCCTTTTTTTCGAAACGATAAATATCTTCGGCTTTTATTTTGAGTAATGCTTTTTCGCCTCCCGGCGAAATGTAAAAAAATACGGTGTCGTAATCTACTTTTCCAAAACGGTTTTTCCATTCTAAGGCCGAAAGGCGATAATGGTCTTTTTTATCGCGTATAAACCGAAGGGTATTGTTGTCGCCCTGTTCGAACGAAACATCCAAAAAGTCGTCATCAAAATTTTCGCAAACACCCGGTGTGCGTTTTTTAATGGTTACTTTTTCTATTATCTTTCCGTTTTCAAATCTAATTTTTCCCGAAGCTACTTTGGTTTCTTCATAACTTAAATTGCGTTCGAGCACAATTTTTTTTGAATTATAAAATTGTATATCAGGAAGATCTATCTTATATGATTCAATATTTTGACGCATTTTCTGATCAAAATACAGTGTTTTGCGCGAAGCACAAGCCGACATAAGTAGCCCCGCCGTTACGATTAAAAAAAGGATTGTTTGTTTTTTCATTTGGCGAACTATTTAACAAGTCCAAGTTGTACTGACATTTCGAGCATTCGCTCAATGGGTTTGCGGGCTTTATTGATTACATCGGAATCTAATTCGATGGCCGGTTTTTCGTTTTTAAGCGCAAGATAGAGTTTTTCAACGGTATTGAGTTTCATATACGGGCAATCGTTGCAATTGCAAGTTTCGTCGCTTGGCACGATGAGAAATTCTTTTTCGGGGTTCGATTTTTGCATCTGGTGCAAGATTCCGCTTTCGGTGGCCACAATAAATTTTTGCGCCTGACTTTTTGAAGTATAGCCTAACAAAGCCGTAGTAGATCCCACAAAATCGGCCAATTCGAGCACAGCTGCCTGGCATTCGGGATGTGCAATCAGTTCGGCATCAGGGTTTTCGGCTTTCATTTGCACGATGGCTTCAGCAGTAAGGATATCATGCACTTCGCAGGTGCCATCCCATAAAACCATATTGCGTCCGGTTATTTTATTGATATAGCCGCCAAGATTTTTGTCGGGGGCAAACACAATTTTCTGGTCTTTTGGCAACGATTCAACCAATTGCACGGCGTTTCCCGAAGTGCAAATGATATCCGAAAGCATTTTCACTTCGGCAGTGCAGTTGATATAGGATATGACGATATGATCGGGATAATTCTGTAAGAAGTGAGCAAAATCACCGGCCGGGCAGCTATTGGCCAACGAACAGCCTGCTTCCATATCGGGTAAAACAACTAGCTTGTCGGGATTTAATATCTTTGCCGTTTCGGCCATAAAATGAACTCCGGCAAACACAATCATTTCGGCATCGGTTTTGGCCGCCTGACGAGCCAAACCCAAACTGTCGCCCACATAATCAGCAAGCTCCTGAATTTCGGGAACTTGGTAATAATGCGCTAAAATAATGGCGTTTTTTTCTTTTCTAAGGCGTTCTATTTCTTGTAAAACATTAATTTTCAACATATTAACAATTGTTATTAAAATTTCACTTGGACAAAAGTAATACAAAAGCCGGCAATAGAAAAAGCCTTTGACATCCGAAAGGCCTAATAACAACATATTTTATAAAAATTATTATTCTTAATATTATAGCTCTGTGAATAGCGGGATAACTTTTTATGCAAAAATTTGCTTTTTTAAGTTATGATATTTTATCAACAGGCTATGCACATTCTTGAATCGTCAAAACATTGAATATGAAGAATATTTTGAAATGCATAAAAATTGACTTCTAACTTTTTGTTGATAAAATTCTACGAATTGCATCATTTTTCATGTTGATAATAAGACCTAAAAATGGGGATAAACCGGTATTGGATGGGGATAACTATTTACGGATTTGATCACTTTCAACAAAAACCTGAAAATAGCCCCGACTTATTGTTTTTAGTCAACAAGCTATCAACAAATCCAAATGGCCATTGTTTATATCTTTTTACTGCATTGAGTATCTGTTATTTAGCATGTTGTTATTTGCATTTGTATTTTTATTAAGCACTTCATTTACAGGATAAACGATGGCATATCAGTTAGAAAATAGATACATTTGCAAAAATGATATCAACAATGGAACAAAGCAAAAAAACGATACCAATTGCGAGCGATCATGGCGGTTTTGAACTGAAGGGGTTTTTGATTCACAAACTTCGCGAAGCCGGATATGGTGTGGATGATTTTGGAACCTTTTCGGCAGACAGCGTGGACTATCCGGATTTTGTGCATCCTTTGGCTTCGAAAGTAAACAATGGCGAATATGCTTTGGGATTTATCATGTGCGGAAGTGGAAACGGCGCTCAAATGACGGCAAATAAATACCCTCATGTTCGAGCTGCATTATGCTGGGATGTGGAGCAAACAAAACTTACCCGCATGCACAACAATGCTAATATTCTTTCGTTTCCGGGCCGTTTTATAGATTTTGACCTTGCATGGGAAATGGTTCAAGCATTTTTAAATACACCCTTTGAAGGCGGACGACACTGCCAGCGAATTGAAAAAATGCCGCAT
>CAYYDS010000046.1:0-15406 GCA_964470665.1 uncultured Lentimicrobiaceae bacterium | reverse complement strand
AGCTGCATAATTTGAAAAAGCATCTTTTGCAGCCGGAGCTATATAATTCAACATCAGGCGCATATCGGTTGTGAGCCAGGGGTTGGCAACAGGACTGATAAGGGTGTCGGCTCCAATTTCTTTTCGTTTGTCGTATTTCTTTTTGATGTATTTTACGTTTTGAGTCATATCCCATGCTGTGCCTTCATAGGTTTCGCGATAGAGTTTGCTCAGGCTTGCCACGCTCACTTTTTCTTCGGGTTTTACCGAAAAAGGCAGTTCGTCCATATCCATTGTCAGACCTAAAGATGGCGCCAACGCATTGAGCACAAAAAACTCCCTGATTTTGAATGGTTTTTCGGTAGCTGCATAGGCTTTCCAGAATTTGAATTCGCCTTTGCCGTCCCACAGGCCAAACTCTTTGGCTACTTCCTCCACATTGTCGGAGACCATGAAATAATCGGGCTTATTCCGGTCAATTTTTCCAATACGCGAGATGTTGGCCGATATCCCAACGTGGTCGTCGGGTATTCGTTGTGCTGCCCACACTCCGCCAACGCGGCCGGGGCCTTCGCCAAGGATTTCCATTTGCCAAACCTCATTTTTGTCGGCTATGGTAATGCATTCGCCGTAATCGGCATAGCCGTATTCTTTGATTAAACTGCCTATCAGCCTGATGGCATCGCGCGCATTGTCGCAACGCTGAAGGGCAATGCGCTGAAGCTCCTCAACCAAAAACATTGCTTTTTTATTCACCAGGGTATCCGGCCCCACAAAAGTGGTTTCGCCCATTGCGAGCTGTTTTTCGTTGAGGCAAGGATAGGCTGTATTCAAATAAGCAAAGGTGTGTTTTGCCTGCGGAATGCTTCCAGCCAGGCTTACTTTTCGCATATCATCGGGGGCTTCGGTATGCATCGTTCCTTTGTAAACCCGGTGCAGGGCAGTATCGGCATGGTCGGCGGCGGCTTCCATGCGAAGCCAGGTGCGGTAGTTACCATCGCATGTGTGGGCTGTAATGACTGAGCCGTCGGCCGAAGCTTTTTTGCCCACCATAATGCTGGTGCAACTTTCGCCAAAATAGGGGTCGTCGGGTTGAACCTGGGCAAAACCAAGAGCTGTAAAACCTAAAATAAAGAGGAGAACAAGCGGAAAAAGCTTTTTCATAAATGGATTTTTTGTGTTTGGGAAGCCAAAATAGAAAATATCCGTTTTCGGATTGTATTCGATCAGTTTTCGGCGATAAAGAAGCCGGAATCTGGTAAAAAAGGTCGTTTTTTCATTCGTTTCGAGG
This sequence comes from uncultured Lentimicrobiaceae bacterium, assembly GCA_964470665.1. Taxonomy (GTDB): domain Bacteria; phylum Bacteroidota; class Bacteroidia; order Bacteroidales; family F082; genus JALNZU01. The sequence goes on along the minus strand of CAYYDS010000046.1, from coordinate 14,136 downwards.
TGTTAGTTAATACGTTGCACTTTGAAATCGTCGAAAAATACGCTGTCGGCGCTTTTATTCCACACATAGGCTTTGCACCAGCCATCGAAGTCGTTGGGAATGCGTATATCGAGGCTTATTCTGCCCCAGCCCGCCGGGTCAACCCGATCAACCGCAGTCCGGATCTGATAGATTCTATCAGGTAGTTCTGACGCAAACACCAACGAACCGGCCCCGTTTTTTGCCGGATATTTCCAGGCGCTGATCGTATATTTTTGTCCGGCTTTGACATAAAACTGCAAACCCGACGAAAAGGGTTTTTCGGGGGTGAGAAGTGCCGAGTTTTCGCCCGAACGGGCTTGCAACTTGCTTTGATTGCCGTTGTTTGAAAAACGGTAATCCCTTTCGGGCGAAAAGAAATACATTTTGTCGTTTGCAATTTGCTCAAATTCATTCAGCGCATCAGGCCCAATGGTTTGCCTTAGCATTGGCCGTGTTGCATACTCCCCTTTTAAAAGCTTGCTGTAATTCATCGGCTCCATCAAATCTTGATAGCCTGCTTCAACTCGAAGTTTTCCAAAAGAAGCCCAATAGGCTTTTTTCGACATATAGGCGTAATGAATGATTGCGTTTTTGTATTGAAACGTTTGGAAAATGCTAAACACGGTAAGCAGTACGATTGTTGTTTTTAAGCTTACCGACAAAGCTTTTTTGTGCCGGTCGGCCCAAGTGAGCAAGGCTCCCAACGCCACGGCCATCAGCCCATACGAATCAATCATGGGGCGGCTGCCGAAGCTTCCGCCATACGACCAGTCCCACCAGCTATAAACCAAATAAATATTTAGAGGAATAAACACTAATGTGGGCACAAAAAATGGCGGCGCATAGCGGCGAAGGCTAAACAGTCCGGCCAAAGCAAAGGCCATGATGGGGGTATAAACCAGCCAGCCCTTGCGATAGCTAAACAATCCGCGCCAAATTTGAGGGTTACGAAAGAAAAAGCCCTCCTCGCCATAAGAATAAAAAAACCAGTGCCCGGTATAGGTTTTCCAGTATAATAGCTGCGGAAACACCACAACAAGTGTTATTATAAACAGGGTTAACATCTGCTTCCAATGGGCAAGAAACAGCCTTGCTTGTTGGCGCAAACGATTCTGCGAGCCCACCCCATACAACAGAAAAAACAAAATAATAAGTCCGTTTGTAGGTCTGATAAGGCCGATAAGGCCATAAACGAAGCCGATAATTATGCTGTATTTAAGCTTGGGGATTTCGTGCCATTTTATTGTAAACCAGATAAATAGAATAAACAGAAAAAAGTTATACCCGTGCGACATAAGCGATTCGCTCGAGAGGTAATAGAGCAGATTGGTGCCCAAACCAATGGCAAGCAAAACATAAGCGGCAATTTCATCGGTAAAAAACCGCAGGATTATTTTTCGCAACACCAAAAGGGCGATCATCCCATAAAATAAACCACTAAATATCAACCAGAAATAATAGGGTTCGGAAAAACCGGTTGTTACTGCGCCGCTCATCAACGCCTGCGCGTGTCCGACTAAGAAAAACGGCAGATACAACAGGGCCAGGCCCATCGTCATTTTTTGATAGATGCCGCCTTCGGGGGTTTTTAAAATCGAAATGTGGGTGGAATATTCATCTTGTTTTTCATAAATAAACTGGAAACTCAGGTCGTGCTCGATGATGGCTGCCGGCAAATAGCTGTAATAATACATGATGTCGCTGGCTATAACCTGGTGGTCGGTTTTTTCTTTCCAATAAAGATCGCGGCAATTAATATATACAATAGCCAGCCCAACCAGCACTATGGCGCCATAAGAAGCCCATCCGGAAGCCAAAAACAATGCTGTTTTCTGTTTTAAACTTGTCCGTTGTTGTGCAATTTTAGGCCACATTCTCTTTTTTATTAATTTTAATCACACGCTCGGCCCGGGGTTTAAGCATGGTGTTCCAGTTGTTTCCGATGGCATCGAGGGTTTGTCCAAGCGCCTGCTCAAAGGGTGTTGGGCAAAAGCCGGTGTCATTTTTCAATGCATGGGTGTCAAGTTTCGAATCCTGAAGTATCCCTTTCACATGTTCAACGGTAAAAAGCGGTACTTTTTGCGTTTTCTGAAACAGCACTCCCAAAGCTTTGGCAAAAACGATGGGCACGGGCACAAAAATACGTTGTTTGCGATGGAATTTTAAAATGGCTTCTGCAAAATTGCGAAACGAGATCACCTTATCGCCGGCAATCTGGTAGTTTTTTTTGATGGTTTTGGGGTTTTCAATCGCGTCAATCATTGCTTTGGCCAAATCTTTCACATAAATCGGATGCTGGGTTTCTTTTCCGCTGCCAATAAGCGGAACAAAAACGGGAAATCGAAATATGTTTTTCAACACTCGGTTTAGCCCTAAACTTTCGGCGCCCATGATCAAGGCCGGAATAAATACGGTATAGTCAAGGTCGGAAGCCATAAGTAGCTGTTGCCCTTTAAGTTTTGCTTCGCCGTAGGGGCCTTTTACGGCTTTTAACACAACGACACTGCTAAGGTGTATAAATCGCCTTATGCCGTGATTTTGTGCCAGATTCATCACGTTTTTCACGCCTTGAGCGTTTACGCGCTCGTTGGCTTCGGGATCTGAGCTCCCAAGTAAGGCGGCACAATTGATTATGGCATCTATTTGCCTTGCCTGCATGATTTCGTTTATTTGCTTTTGATCTTCGGCCGCCTTTGTGATATCGAATTCTACGTATTCAACACGCGGATGGGCTATCCGCACCGAAGCAAAATGCGCATGGGTTCCGGCTATTATGCCATATCCTCTGCCAAGCGCTTCCAACACGGCATAGTGCCCGAGATAGCCGTTGGCTCCGGTAATTAAGAGGGTTTTATCCATGATTGATCGGATTATTCTTAGGTTTTTTTAAAAGAAGGAGTTGTCCGGCAACGAGGGCTATTAATCCTCCGCCAATTTGTGCTATAAGCATCACCAAAAACGAAAACGAGAGCACCATAGTCTGCGGAAAGGCCTTAAACACAAACAAAAAAACCAGTTCGCGCGTGCCCATTCCCATGATCGTTACCGGCAACATATTTATCAAGCCCGAAACGGCAACGGCTCCCGAAGTCCAGACAAAACCCACATCGAGTTGTGCTGAAAGCGCCAGATAATAGCACGAAACAAAATAGCTCAAATTCGAAACCAGGCTCAGCAGCACAATAGCCAACGAGCGTCCAAGCGGATAGAGCCGCATTTCGAAGCCAAAAAGATTTGCTTTTTTAAAAACAGCAACACCTATTTTTTGCATAAGCCCGTAAACCCATGCCGACGTGAGCAGCAGCATGGAAAAAACAGCGACCGCCAAGCCCAAAAACACAATCATGCTGCTATAAACCGGAGGCCAGTTCAAATAGTTGCCGGCAAAAACCGAGATTCCGGCAAACACAACAAAAATACCAACATCGAGTCCGCGTTCTGCCAGCACGCGTATGGCCACAGCCAACATACTATTGGTGCTTTGTTCGTAGCCGGCTTTTAAAAGCTCGCCCATGCGGCCGGGCGTTACCACGCCAAAAGCATAACTTTCGTAAAAACGCCCCAGGCTTTTACGCCAAGTCACCATGTTGTTTTGACTCTCGTTCATCAAGTGCCAGCGAATGCCTTTTGCCAACAGCACTACTCCCTGAAAAAACAAACCCGCAAAAAGGAGGTGTTTTTGTGTTTGAGCAAGCTGTTGCATGAGCTCTTTAAGATTGATTCTAAAAAGAAGCAGCACAAACAGGAGCACTCCAAAAAGCCGCAACAGGCCAAAAAGTCGTTTAAAGTTTGGTTTTGTTTTCAGCTTTTGCCCTTCGACCTTATTTTTCACAGATCTTTTCTTTTAATGTTAGTTGTTGACTTTTTCCAGGCTGTTCGGCTTTTTTCAAACATTTTCCCTATAAAAGCCGGGGGCAGCAGCTCAACAGTGCGGCGCGCCAACTTCGTTCCCAACAGCACAAACAGAACATCAATCAGCGCCTCCATCAGATAACGCGAAAAACGAAATCCTTTTATGTTGTACCCATAATCGGGTGTTTTCATGCCCAAAAACCGCATGTATCGCATACGGATAAAGCTTCCCCTTTTTTTAAGGTCGTAGCCGTGCGAGTGCATCGAAATGGCGGTGTCGAGGTCTATGGGGCCAAGGTTGAGCCAGCCTTCGGCTTCCATGTTTCGGATTAGGTTTTCGCCCTTTGCCGAACGCGCAATTGCCATTGAAAAACCCTTGCCTCTTTCTTCGTAAACCGGTGCCCATGCATCGCCGCCCGAAACATCGGCAAATTCGTTGGCAAGATCGGTGCAGATAAGGCTGTTTTTTACAATATGAAAGGGAATGAGGTAGTTTGCGTGAAACTTTTTTAACTGAAAAATCCGCCCGTTTTTCATTTCCACACGCATGCTACCCGGCCACTCGCCATAACGGAAATACAATTTGCTGATTTGCCGAAAATCTTTTTCGCCGTGCGAGCGAATAAAACTTTTTACCGAGCTGAAATGCAAAGTATTGCCATAAAAAGGACCAAAGATGTAATCAATGTTTTTTACCCAAGGATGGCCTTGTTCTTGAAGCAGGCGAATGCTTTGAATCTGGCCGGGCAAGCCCACATAGGCCAGCCTTCCATCGAAAGCGGCTATTTGCGGCAAAATTTCGTTAACCGAAGTAATGATGTATTTGCTTTGCGCAGCCTCTAAGATTTCGTCTTCGCAAGTTGCAATAAAGGGCTCGGTATGCCAGGGTTTATCTTTCGACATGCGCACCACCACAGCGCCCTTTATCAGCTGTTTGCGAAGCAAATAAATGAGCATAGCGCTAATGAGGCCCCCGCTTGCTGCCCCGCTGCGGATTGTTGTGTTTTCGGCAAAGCCAACGTTTAAGCTTTGATAGGCTCCGGTGTACAGATGCCAAGAAACGGGGCCAAAAATTCGTTCCCGCTGTTGCGGAAAGTTGAAGGCTCTTCCGCTGCATACACTCAGGATAAGCCGCATGTTTTCGTCGTTGGGCTCACTTATTATCCGCGGAAGATAGCGCCCCTCCTTATCATCGAAAATAATTTTTCCGGCCGATAAGCCTACGCAACTCCCGCAACGGTTGCAAAGTCCGTTGCGCACGATGGCTTTAAACTGATCAATATTTGCAGCAGACATAGAACTGACGTATTCCCATTTCGGACAAAATACTCCCTTGGAAAGCGTTGATAAAACGCTCACCAAATTGCCTAACGAATGCCGGCCCAACAGGAACCAGCACCGTGCCCTTGTGCAGCAACAGTTTCCAGCCACTTTTGTGCAACATCGCTTTTACTTCTGCAGAAGCCAAAAAACGGTGAGGCCCCTCGCCATGACCCCCAAACAGGGCTGTATATATACGGTATGGAAGCTCGCTTGTGGCTGGCGGACAACTTAGAACCATCCGCGCATTGGCCGTGCTAACGCGGCACAACTCGTTGAGAAAGGCAAGCGGATCGGCAACATGTTCCAAGGTTTCGAGGCTAAGAATGCGATCAAACCGAGCATTATCAAAGGGCAGATGGCTATAGTTTTTAAGCTTCAGCTGATGGATACCGGGCCAAAGTTTAGATGCTTCACGCATCAGTCCGGCCGAAATCTCTGCATGGAGGATGCTGCAATTTGGCTGATGGTTTTTAATAAATGGTTCGGCGCCTGCATCGCGGCTGCTAATATTGAGGATTTTTGAGTTTGATTCTAAAGCCAACAAAGGGAGGCTTTCGTCAAAACGCTGATCGTGTGTGGACTGCACCTTATTATTTTCGGCCACGTAAATACCGGCCACCCGATCCCAGTGAGCTTCTACATCGGCATCGCTCCAATTGTTGCGATGATCTGTATCGTTGTAGCGGCTCATAGCTCTTTTTTCGAACGGTTAAGCATCGAAATCTGATCGGCCAACAACCCAATAAAAAACAATATCATACCCATCATGGCGATCAGGCTGGCGCTATTTGGAAACCTGCCAACCCTGAAAAAACCAAACACCCCCCAGACTATGCCAAACAGAAAAGCAAAGGCGCTGGCCGGAATAAAGATCTTCATCGGATTGAACAGCATAATGATACGCAAAAGCAGCAATATGGTTTTTGAGCCATCTTTCCACAAGCTTAGGCTGCTGTTTCGGCCCCGTCTTTCTTTTACGTTGATCGGGAAAGTGCCGATGCTGTATCCTTCTTTCAAAAAAGCCAGGGTAGAAGTGGTGGAAAACGAAAAGCCATTTGGCATAATATGAATCATTTCGCTGATGAGTTTGCGGTCGAAACCGCGAAAACCGGAGTTGAAATCGGGAAGTTTTTGCTCAACCAGGATTTCGCCCATTCGCCGGATAAGCCATTTGCCACCCAGGCGGCGCTTTGCCTGAACCGATTGCTCATCGCGTTCGCCGATCACCATATCGTATTCGTCCAGCATTTCAACAACACGGCTCACATAAACAGGGTCGTGCTGGCCATCGCTATCTAAAATCACGATTTTTCGGCCTTTGGCTTTGCGGATACCCGTTTTGAGGGCCGCGCCATAGCCTTTATTGGTTTTATGCCGGTAGCAAATAACCGGATATTGGCTGATGATTTCGAAAGTGCGATCGGTAGAGCCGTCGTCAACAAAAATGACTTCGTAAAGCTGATGAAACCGATGTTCAACAATCCGGTCGAGGCTTTGCCGTATAGCCTCTTCTTCGTTAAAGGCCGGCACTACTATGCTTACTGAACTGTATTCCATTTCTTTCGGTTTTGGTGGCTGCAAAGATAAGCAAAGCAAAACAGACAGCCTTTTGTTGGTTAACGAATTCACAAAGAGGATGTTTCAAAAGCAAGCATAAATCATTGCTTTTTGTTCAGCGCAAAACAGCTGTTTTTTTTGTGTTTTAATTTTTGATTAAAAGCCTTTAAAAAACAACTGAAAGCTTATCTTTGGGGCAACAAAATTCAAATAAAAACTGTTATGGATAAGCTTTTTTACAAAGATGCCCTCAACTACCATGCCCTGGGTCGTCCGGGCAAGCTCGAAGTAGTACCCACAAAGCCTTACAGCACGCAGCGCGATCTTTCGCTTGCCTATACGCCCGGAGTAGCCGACCCTTGCCTTGCCATCAATAAAAATCCGGAGGAGGTGTACAAATATACCGGAAAAGGCAATCTTGTTGCCGTCATCAGCAATGGCACAGCTGTTCTTGGACTGGGCGATATTGGCCCCGAAGCCGGCAAACCCGTTATGGAGGGCAAGGGCTTGCTGTTTAAAGTATTTGCAGATATTGACGTTTTCGATATCGAAATCAACGAAAAAGACCCAAAAAAATTAGTGGAGGTGATCAAGGCAATTGCGCCTTCGTTTGGCGGCATCAACCTCGAAGACATCAAAGCGCCCGAATGTTTTGAAATTGAGGAAGAACTTAAAAAACAGCTTCCTATCCCCGTTATGCACGACGATCAGCATGGAACGGCTATCATAACCTCTGCCGGATTGCTAAATGCGCTGGAAATCAACGAAAAAAAGATTGATAATTTAAAAATTGTCGTCAATGGAGCCGGCGCAGCAGCCATCAGTTGTACGAAACTCTATATAAAACTCGGCGCCAAACCCGAAAACATCCTCATGTTCGACAGCAAAGGTGTTTTAAACAAAAACCGAACCGACCTCAACAGCACGAAACTCCTATTTGCCAGAGAAGTGCCCGATATGAGTTTAGAGGATGCCCTCAAAGGTGCCGATATGTTTTTGGGTCTTTCGGTAGCCGGTGTCTTAAAAAAACACATGCTCTTGTCGATGGCCGAAAACCCGATCGTGTTTGCCCTGGCCAATCCCACACCCGAAATTGCCTATAATGATGCCGTAGTAACTCGCGACGACATTATTATGGTTACTGGCCGATCTGATTACCCAAATCAAATCAACAATGTGTTGGGTTTTCCATACATATTCAGGGGGGCGCTCGACGTTCGTGCAAGCGAAATCAACGACGAGATGAAGTTGGCCGCATCGCGCGCGCTGGCTCAATTGGCTAAAGAGCCGGTGCCCGAAGAAGTCAACATCGCATTCAACGTCAACAACTTGCGTTTTGGCCGCGAATACATCATTCCAAAACCCACCGATCCGCGTTTGATCGAGAGGGTATCGCCGGCAGTAGCCAAAGCTGCAATGGAAACTGGTGTTGCCCGAAAACCCATTACAAACTGGGAAAACTACACCGAGGAGCTTCGCAAACGCCTCAACACCAGCAATCCGCTTTTAAGACAGATTAAAACCCGCGCAAAACACAACCCCAAGCGAGTGGTACTGGCCGATGCAGAACACTACAAAATGCTGAAGGCTGCCGAAATTGTGCTCAACGAAGGCCTGGCCGAGCCGGTGCTGTTGGGCAATGCAACCAAAATCAGGCAACTCATCCAGGAAAACGAGCTTGAGCTTCAAGGAGTTGAAATCATTGACCCCCGCTCTAACGAACAAAACGGCCGGCGCAAACAATTTGCAGAAGCCCTGTTCTTGCGCAGGCAACGCAAAGGAATGACCCTCGTTTCGGCTCGTAGTCAGATGCTTCATCGCAACTATTTTGGCGCCATGATGGTGGCCACCGGACATGCACACGCCATGGTTTCGGGGCTCACACGCAGCTATCCCGATACAATACGACCCGTTTTGCAAATTATTGATAAAGCCGAAGGGCACAACATCGCTTCGGGCATGTATATCGTAAATACCAAACGCGGGCCGGTATTTTTTGCCGACTGCACCCTCAACATCAATCCAACTTGGGAGCAATTGGTCGAGATAACCCTCCAAACCTGCCAATCGGTTAGGGAGTTTAAGATTGTTCCGCGGGTAGCGCTGGTATCGTACAGCAATTTTGGATCGGCCGAGGGGCCTGTTCCCGAAAAACAACGTAAAGCCGTTGAATACCTTCACACCCATTATCCGGATATGATTGTGGATGGCGAAATGCAGGCCAACGCAGCCCTAAACAACGAACTGCTAAACGAATCTTTCTCGTTTTCACGTCTGCTCCAGGGGCCGGCCAACGTCCTCATCTTTCCCAACCTCGAATCGGCCAACATCGGCTACAAACTGGTTCAGGAACTTGGCGGCGCCGAGGTTATTGGCCCCGTGCTCAATGGCATGAAAGACGCTGTGCAGATCCTGCAAATGGGAAGCTCGGTGAACGAAATTGTGAATATGATCACCTTTGCGGTCATCGACGCCCAAAATAAAAACGGATAAACTGCCTCACTTCAAACATCCCTGTATTTTTCAACAAACAGAAAAAACAACCTCTTTAAACACTTCCTGCCCTACCGAAAACACTTGAATAATAAAGACTTTTCGGCAGGGCACAAACATTAGGGTCACAACATTACGGGCTTTTTTCTAATTTCGCGCCCAGAAAGAATTAATTGCAATACCATGTTCAGAACACACCATTGCGGCGAGCTTCGGCTTACAGATACCGGAAAAGCAGTAACACTTAGCGGCTGGGTACAGCGCATCCGCGACAAAGGCTCACTCCTTTGGATTGATCTTCGCGACCGTTACGGCATCACGCAGCTCATGCTCGAAGAAGGCGTTTCGGCCAACGAACTGCTGGCTCAGGCACGCGAACTCGGGCGCGAATATGTGATCAAAGTGAGCGGCACAGTTACCGAGCGCAGCTCGAAAAACCCACAGCTCCCAACCGGCGATATCGAGGTGATTGTAAGCCAAATAGAACTGCTCAACGCCTCGAAACTTCCACCTTTTACCATCGAAGATAAAACCGACGGAGGCGACGAACTTCGCATGAAATACCGCTACTTAGACCTGAGACGCAATCCGCTGAAGCAAAACCTGGCGCTTCGTCATCGTTTGGCAATGGAAACCCGCAATTATTTGGACAGTAAAGGCTTTTTTGAAATTGAAACGCCATACCTCATCAAATCAACTCCCGAAGGCGCGCGCGACTTTGTGGTTCCATCGCGGATGAATCCCGGCGAATTTTATGCCCTGCCCCAATCGCCACAAACCTTTAAACAAATTCTCATGGTGGCCGGCTACGACCGTTATTTCCAGATTGTACGCTGTTTTCGCGACGAAGACCTGCGGGCAGACCGTCAGCCCGAATTTACGCAAATTGATTGCGAAATGGCCTTCGTAACCCAAGAAGACGTGCTTCAAACCTTTGAAGGAATGACGCGTTTTTTGTTTCAAAAAACAAAAAATATCGAGCTTAGCGCCTTCGAGCGGATGGACTATGCCACCGCTATGCAGTATTACGGATCGGACAAGCCCGACCTGCGTTTTGGCATGCCATTCGTCGAAATTAGCGATCTTGTAAAAGAAAGTGGGTTTGCCCTATTTGAAGAGGCCGAAATCGTTGTAGGCATCAAAGCCGAGGGATGCAGCGAATTTAGCCGCAAACAGCTCGACGCCCTTACCGATTTTGTTAAAAAACCCCAGATAGGCGCAAAAGGATTAGTTTATCTGAAATACAATACCGACGGCAGTTTGAAATCGTCGGTTGACAAATTTTACAGCGAAAGCCGCCTGAAAGCTTGGGCCGGGCGTTTTGAAGCCCAACCCGGCGACCTGATGCTGATCCTTTCAGGGCAAACAGGCCCCACCCGAAAACAACTCGGCGAGCTCCGCCTCGAAATGGGCAACCAGCTTGGGCTGCGCGATCCGCAAAATTTTAAACCACTTTGGGTAACCGACTTTCCGCTGCTCGAATGGGACGAAGAAACCCAACGTTTTTATGCCATGCACCACCCCTTTACCTCGCCCAAGCCCGAAGATATTTCGCTGCTCGAAACCGATCCGGGCAAAGTAAGGGCCAATGCTTACGACCTGGTAATCAACGGGGTGGAAATCGGCGGCGGCTCCATTCGAATTCACAATCGTGCGCTTCAAAAAAAGATGTTCGGCTTGCTCGGCTTCAGCGACGAAGAGGCTCAAAACCAGTTTGGATTCTTGATGAACGCCTTTGAATACGGCGCTCCGCCGCATGGCGGCATTGCCCTCGGCTTTGATCGCCTTAGCGCGCTGGTGGCCGGCTTCGATTCGATACGCGATTTTATTGCATTTCCGAAAAACAATGCCGGACGCGATATGATGATTGATTCGCCATCGGCCATTGCAGCACAACAGCTCGACGAACTCGCCCTGCAAATCAAAACAAAACCGGAATAATCCAATCGGGAGAATCGGTCAGGCAGGCATCTATTTCGTTGCTTTGGCTATTTTTGCCGATAAATTTCTGAACTTCAGCAAAAACACAATATGTACGCATATATTTCAGGCAAGCTCATCGAAAAAAATCCCGCATATGTGGTTGTTGATGCCAATGGCATTGGGTATCATCTGCACATCAGTGTAAATACCTATACTGCTATTCAGCCGCTCGAACAGGCTAAGCTTTATACCTATCTGGCCATACGTGATGATGCCCATCTTTTATATGGTTTTTTCGACGAAGAGGAGCGCGACCTCTTTCTGCATCTCATTACGGTTTCGGGCGTAGGAGCAGGCACAGCCCGAATGATCCTCTCCTCGCTAAGTGTGAGCGAAACCGTTGAAGCCATCACAAATGGCAATGCCGCAAGCCTTCAAAGGGTGAAAGGCATAGGTGCAAAAACAGCCCAGCGTATTGTAATTGATCTGCATGATAAGCTTAGCAAAACCCCGGTTTCGGGCCAAAAAGCAAGTCTAACATACAATAAGAACAAAGAGGAGGCGTTATCAGCATTACTTATTCTTGGCTTCAACAAAGCGGCTGTAGAAAAAGTACTCAACCGCCTTTTAGAAAAAGACGCGGTTATGCCTGTTGACAAGCTGATAAGGGAAGCGCTCAAAATGCTCTGAAAAGCCTAATGCAGGATTATTTAAGATGATAAGAACGAAAAACTAGGATATCCTTTGAGGAAGTTAAAACAAAATCGTTTACGCCTTGCCGGTTTGGCGCTCCTTGCCGCACTGGCTGTTTTTGGTTCACTACTTGCCGGCCCGGCTTATCAGGCCGACATGATGCCCTTTATGAAGCCATTTGCCAAACCGGAAACCGACACCATAAAACCCATTTACCCTGTTCCTGCCGACAAAGGACAGCCCGAACAACAGCTTTCCGATCAATCGCTGCTGTACCTAAAAGATCCGCCAAACATCAAACGCGATGTAGTTTACGATCCGGTACTCAAACAATATGTTTTTGTAAGCAAAATCGGCGATTTTACCTACCGCGATCCGGTAGTAATGTCGGATAAAGAATATATGAATTTTCAAAACCGCAAAGGCCTGCGTAACTATTGGCACGAAAGAGCCAAATCAGGAAAAAAAGACAATAGCGGAAGCATCATTCCGGCTATTTATGTGGGCGGAAAAGTTTTTGATCAGATTTTTGGCAGCAACACCATCGACATCAGGCCACAAGGTTCGGCAGAAGTTACATTTGGCGTTCGGAGCACGCTTCGCGAAGACCCACAATTAGATGTGCGTCAGCGCCGTACTACCAATTTCGACTTCGACCAACGGATTCAGATGAACGTAATTGCCAAAATTGGCGATAAGATTGAGTTTAAAGCCAATAATAACACCGAAGCCACATTCCAGTTCGAAAACAAACTCTCGCTCAAATACGAAGGAAAAGAAGACGAAATCATCAAGCTCATCGAAGCCGGTAATGTTAACATGCCGCTAAACACTACCCTTATCCGCGGAAGCCAGGCACTGCTTGGGGTAAAAACCAAGCTACAGTTTGGCCGAACTTCGGTAACTGCCGTTTTTTCGCAACAAGAAAGCGAAGTAAAAAACATCACTGTGCAAGGGGGCGCCCAAACCAACAAGTTTAAAATCAGCAGCTTAGACTACGAAGAAAACCGCCACTTTTTTCTTTCACATTATTTTCGTCAAAATTACGAACGCGGATTGGCTTCGCTGCCGGTCATCACCAGCGATGTAAACCTAACGCGTGTAGAGGTGTGGGTGACCAATATCGGCCCTGCCTTAACCGACAACAGAAACATCGTGGCTTTTACCGACCTGGGAGAAGGCAAAGCCGAATGGATAAACAACCCGAATATCAGCCCGCTCCCGGGACCGCTTCTTCCCTCGGGCAATTCGAACAACCTGATGGCGCGGATTGACACAGCCAGCGTGCGCGACGTTAAAAAAATAAGCACCTATCTGGCCGGCGACCCCCTCAACATTGGTCGTCAAGGATATATGGTAGCCGGGCAAGATTTTGATAAAATTGAAAACGCCCGCAAACTAAGCAGCTCCGAATACACTGTCAACACCAAACTCGGCTTTATCAGCCTGAATACCAACCTCAACTCCGACCAAATTTTGGCAGTCGCCTATCAATATACGGTAATTGGCTACGACAGTGTGTTTCAAGTGGGCGAATTTTCCGATCGCGGCGTTAATGCGCCGAAAAGCCTTGTGGTGAAACTGCTTAAAGGCACCTCGCTCAACACCAAAATGCCGATGTGGGATCTGATGATGAAAAACGTTTATTCCATCAAGGCGTTTCAGGTAAACAAAGATGATTTTTCGTTCAACATTCTGTATTCCGGAAACCAAAACGGCGTACCCACGGGTTATTTTACCGAGGGCGACGACCAGGTAAAAGGCGTGCCGCTCATCCATTTGCTCAATTTCGACAACCTCGACCAGCAGGGCAATCCTGTGGCCAAGGGCGATGGCGTATTCGACTTTTTAGACAACGCTGCCCAATCCGGGGGGACCATTAATTCGCAAAATGGCCGAATCTATTTCACCGTGCTTGAGCCTTTTGGCAGTCACATCCACAAAAAGGTATTCCCCAACAACCCCGATCTGGCCAAACTCTATGCTTACGACTCGCTTTATACCCTAACCAAATCGGGCGCCGAGCAATATCCCGAAAAAAACAAATACATCCTCGAAGGCTATTACAAATCGCAATCGGGTAACGAATACAATCTCAACGCTTTAAACGTACCGCAGGGTTCGGTTAGCGTTACTGCCGGAGGCGTTCCCTTAGTTGAAAACGTGGACTATACGGTTGATTACACCTTGGGCCGCGTGCGTGTTATCAACGAAGGGCTGCTGAGTTCGGGCACACCCATCAACATCCGCCTCGAAAGCAATTCGATGTTTAAC
>CAYYDS010000045.1:13146-15416 GCA_964470665.1 uncultured Lentimicrobiaceae bacterium | reverse complement strand
GCAAACCAACGATAGGCCATCAATCCGTATTCCGGGCTTACGGCCACTGCCTTCCAACCTCATACTTCTGACCTCCGGCCATCAACCGCCAACCGCCAGCTTCATTTTCTGCATAATCAGGTGTGTAATTAATCTGCGCAAATCGCATGAAAAAGCCATAGAGAATCCGTGCAGGGTAATCGGTATTCTGCGGTTGCAATTTTCACCCGATCTGTTGACCAAAGATGTTGCAACAGCGTATTCGTAAACTACAAGACGGTGGGGAAAGGAATGAAATTTTTTGATTTCGTGCAATTGATGGCTACCTTTGTAGCCTGACCCAACACGTTTTATGAAAACGAAAACCTTGTTTTTCTGTCGCAACTGTGGCAACGAATCGCCAAAATGGATAGGCAAATGCCCGGCCTGCGGCGAATGGAACACCTATGTTGAGGAAACCGTTGTAAGCGGCAAATCGTCGAAACAAAGCCAGGGCTTTTTATCCGGCGAGCGAGCCAAACCGCTTGCGATAAAAAATATCGAGATTGCAAATGAAACACGCATTGACCTTCGCAATGCCGAGCTAAACCGCGTGCTGGGTGGCGGCCTTGTGCCCGGCTCGCTAGTGCTGGCCGGTGGCGAACCCGGAATTGGCAAAAGCACCCTTTTGTTGCAGGTGGCGCTCAAAGTGGCGCCGCTCAAAGTACTTTACGTTTCGGGCGAAGAAAGCAACCGGCAGATACGAATGCGTGCCGACCGCATTGGCATTGCCAACGAAAGCTGCTTTATACTCACCGAAACCGACACGCGCGAAATAGCCCTTCATTTCGAACAACTTAAGCCCGATTTGGTAATCATTGACTCAATCCAAACCCTTGTTGTACCACATATTGAGGCCTCGGCAGGCAGCATCAGCCAGATTAGAGAAAGCGCTGCCGAAATGAACCGTTTAGCCAAAAGCTCAAATGTTCCCTTTTTTCTTATCGGGCATATTACCAAAGACGGAAGCATTGCCGGGCCAAAAATTCTGGAGCACATGGTAGATGCTGTCCTGCAATTTGAGGGCGACCGCCATTATGGTTTTCGCATTTTGCGGGCCATGAAAAACCGCTTTGGGCCGGCTTCGGAATTAGGCATCTTTGAGATGCGCGACAATGGCCTTCGAGAGGTGGAAAATCCAAGCGAAATACTGCTTACACAACGCGAAACTCATGTAAGCGGAATTGCCATTGCAGCGCTGGTCGAAGGTTTGCGACCCATTCTGGTAGAAACGCAGGCTTTGGTAAGCACAGCCGCTTACGGCACCCCACAGCGCTCCGGAACCGGCTTCGACCTCAGGCGACTGAATATGTTGCTGGCCGTATTGGAAAAAAGAGCCGGATTTAAACTGGCTGCTAAAGACGTTTTCCTAAACATAGCCGGAGGCTTGCGTGTAGAAGATCCGGCCAGCGATTTGGCCGTTGTTGCGGCCATCTTATCGTCAGCCAACGACGAAGCCCTCGACAACAAAACAGCTTTTGCAGCCGAAATTGGCCTTTCTGGCGAAATAAGAGCCGTAAACCGCATCGAAACCCGCATCACAGAAGCCGAAAAATTAGGCTTTGAGCGCATTTTCGTTTCCAAATACGGACTCAAAGGTTTCGATTTTACCAAATACCGCATTAAAGTTGAAGCCGTAACCAACGTTAGTGAGTTTTGGGCAAAGCTGGTTCGCTGATTTTCAGGCTGCTTTATTGGTCAGGATTTACTTGCCCGGTTCGGCGCAAAAAATGAAGCGAGCTGCCGGCCTTATAAAGCTGGATGCTTTCGCCTATTTCGTTGATGACTTTGCTGAGCGAACCAGTGCTCAGAGCGGGATCCTTATCCAAATTGGGTTTATTGTCGTAAAGCAGGTATTTTTTTCGGTTTATTACCGGTGTCAGATTTGGCATCACAACATTGGCTCCGGCCAAAATGCCCTTTTGCCGCCCAAGCGGGTCGAGGGTTTCTAAGGCGGTAGAAGCAGCAATATTAATCCAGGGCATGCTAATGCGCAAGAGGGCTATCATCAGCAATCCCATCCGGAAACGCTCGTTTGATGGCCATAGCAGTTTATCTTCGGCCGAAAGCGGAATGTCGGGATGTTCGATATATGGCCCCATGCCAACCATATCAATATCTAATGTTTTGAAAAACAGCAAATCGTCGGCCAGATCGGCTAAAGTTTGTCCGGGCAGGCCAATCATTACGCCGGTGCCCACCTGATAGCCTTCCTGCCGCAAAAGGCTCAATGCATTTAGCCGCGCTTCGAA
>CAYYDS010000045.1:0-13136 GCA_964470665.1 uncultured Lentimicrobiaceae bacterium | reverse complement strand
GCGACTTATTGTTTGGGTGAATGTGTTCGAAAAGCCTTGGATTCGTTGTTTCTATGCGCAATAAATAGCGGTCGGCTCCGGCTTCGCGCCACATCCGGTAGGTTTCTGCTGTTTGCTCGCCAAGCGAAAGGGTAATGGTTAGCTCGCTGTTGGTGCGCTGATGTATGCCTTTGAGCAAGCGGGTGATGTGTTCGGTGAAACGTTTGTTTTTTAGCTCGCCCGATTGAATGACCAATGAGCCAAAACCCTCTCTCCAAGCAAAGTCGGCAGCTTGATACACCTCTTCGTCGGAAAGGGTATAACGCTCCACCTTGCTGTTGGCAGCGCGTATGCCGCAATAATAACAATTGCGGGCGCAACGGTTTGATAATTCGATGAGTCCGCGCAAAAAAACCAGCCTGCCCGGATGCTGCGCCTTCACATTGAGGCCGGCCTGAAGCACCTTTTGGGTTTCAATACCGGGCTTTGCCGAAAGAAGCTGTATCAGCTCGGCTTTGCTGTGGTTTTCTTTTAAAAGCAGCTCTGCGATTGGCATCGGCATTAAAAAGGTTTTGCAAAAGGTTCAATAACTCGTTGAAAAATACCGTTTATCCAGGCAATGGTCATTCCATAATTGCTTACTGCAATATTTGCGTCAACGGCTGGTTTGAGCCGGTTGAGCAATTGTTTACGGGTAACAACGCAGCCACCGCATTGAATAACCATTTTGTATTGCTGTATGTTGTTGATGGCATCCAAGCCAGAAACCACATCAAAATTCAACTCTTTGCCGGAATACTCCCTGATCCATTTTGGCAATTTTACGCGTCCGATATCGTCGCAACTCACCTGGTGGCTGCACGATTCGAGTATGAGGATGGAGTCGCCGTTATGGAGTTTTCCGAGAGTTGGCGTGCCCTGTATGTAATGGTCGAAATCGCCTTTAAGGCGAGCAAAAACAATCGAAAAGCTGGTGAGCGGAATATCGGCCGGGACGATGGAGTTAACATAGCCAAACACCTTGCTATCGGTTACGATAAGTGCGGGGCGCGGCATATTTTGCTCAAAATAATGCTCCAATCGGTTTTCCTGCAACACTATCGCGATGCAATCGTTATCGAGCACATCGCGCAGGGCCATTACCTGAGGTAAAATGAGGCGCCCATCGGGCGCTTCGGCATCAATGGGTGTAACCAACAAAACAACGCTTCCGGCCTCGATAACGCCTCCCAGCAGCGAAGGTTTCTGATAAGCGGTTGGCGGGAGGGTTTTTTTGAGCAGGGCAATCAGTTCGTCGGTTTTGCTGTTGTTTGTGGTTGTAAAATCAATGACTTCAGCTTTCGAAAACCCTCCGATTACTTCAATGGTAAAGGCTTCGAGGGGCTGTTGGTCGCTTTTGTTGTGGACAATGAAATAAGGGATTTTAAGCTCTCTGAACCGGGCGATCAAATCTTTTTCGTAAAAACCAAATTGGTTTCCGGCAATCACAAGCATCGCACAATCAATGCTGCTGATGGCATCAAAGGTTTTCTGTTTCCGTTTTTCGCCTAACTCGCCAATGTCGTCAACTCCGGCAGTATCAATGATAACCGCCGGCCCGATGCCAAAAATCTCGATGGATTTTTTTACCGGGTCGGTGGTGGTGCCGGCTTCGGGCGATACAATTGCAACTTCTTGATTAACAAGCAGGTTTATGATCGAACTTTTTCCGTTGTTTCGCCGGCCAAAAATACCGATATGCGGTTTCAGGTCTTTACCTTTCGCCATAATACGAACAAAGATTTGAGCTTAAAAATAGAGGTCGCGTTCGCCATTTTTGATTCGTTCCACCCGATCTCTCACCTTGTTGCGGTATGCATCGTCTTCTATTTCATCAATGCTCTGATCAATCAATTTCCAGCCTTTGGCAGCCGTTTCGGGCGTGGCATAGTCAATGATGTATTCGGCTAAGGTAAACAGCGCGTTTGGGGTGCAGAATTTTTTGATAAAACCAGGCACGCTGAATTCCATAAAATGCTGGCCTGTGCGGCCTTTGCGGTAGCAAGCCGTACAAAACGAGGGGATATAATCGTTTTCGATCAGCTCGTCAATTACCTGATTCAAAGTGCGGTCGTCGTTTATCTTGAATTGTTCTTTCGTCAAATTTTGATCCACCTCGGGGTTTTCGGCGTAGGCGCCGATTTCCAACTTGGTTCCGGCATCAATTTGCGAACAGCCGTAGGCCAAAACTTCGCGGCGGATGTGCTCGGGCTCGCGTGCAGTAAGGATAAGGCCGGTATAAGGTACGGCAAGTCGCAAAATAGCCACCAAACGGGTAAATTCTTCGTCGCTCACCTGATACTGATCGTCGAGGTCATAATCCAGCGCGTCCTGTATGCGAGGAAACGAAATGGTGTGCGGACCAACATTATAGCAGGCTTCGAGGTGGTTGACATGCCGCAGCAGCGCAAGCACTTCGAAGCGCCAGTCGTAAAGGCCAAACAGGGCGCCAATGCCCACATCGTCAATGCCTCCTTCCATTGCGCGGTCTAAGGCAGTAAGGCGGTAGTCGTAGTCGGCTTTTTTGCCCGACGGGTGACAAATTTTATAGGTTGGCCGGTGATAGGTTTCCTGAAAAATCTGATAGGTTCCGATGCCCGATTCGCCCACTGTTTTAAATCCTTCGATATCAAAGGGCGCTGCATTGATGTTTACCCGACGAATTTCGCCATGGTCTTTTTTAATTGAATACACTAGTTTTACCGTTTCGGCAATAAACTCGGCAGTGTAGGTGCGATGTTCGCCAAAAACAAGGATAAGGCGTTTCTGGCCGTGTTCTTCCAGGGCTTTTACGTTGGCGGTAAGCTCTTCGGTATTGAGGGTTTTGCGAACGGCATCCTTGTTTGAGGCTTTAAATCCGCAATAGCGGCAATTGTTGGAGCAATAGTTGCCCACATACAAGGGTGCAAACAATACGATACGCTTTCCATAAACGCGTTCTTTGAGCTGGCGGGCGCCCTGGCGTATCCATTCGATCATTTCGGGCTCGCTTGCATTTAGCAAAACGGCTGTTTCTTCAAGGCTAAGGCGCTGCTTGTCTAACGATTTTGCAATAATCGCTTTTACCCTTTCCCTCTCGGGAGCAGCCTGAAGGAGTATTTCCTGAATTTCTTCCTCGTCAATAAAGGGCTGCATGCTGACGTCGGGAATGCGATATTGTTGGGGTTCAAATTTCATTGGATTATATTTTTAAGCCGGTATTTCGGATTTAAGTTCTATATTACCTGTTTAGGTGTATTTTTTTATTGAAGGCTGCGTGCCTCTTTGTTGTGGGTTGTTGCTTTTCAATTTCGCGGCAAAGTTACTTCAAAAGTTGTTCCCTCGTCGGGAATACTGTTTACCTCTATCGTTCCGTTGTGCTGTTCAACCATTTTTTTGGTAATGGCCAGGCCAAGCCCTGTGCCCGAAATTTCTTTTGTTTTGCTGTTTTTAATTCTTACAAAGTCTTGAAATATTTTTTCCACGTCATCGGGGCTCATGCCAATACCGGTATCCGTTACGGTAATTTTCAGGCTGCTTCCCTGATCTTCGATCTTCACCTCCACTGTTCCATTATCCTTATTATATTTTACTGCATTGGAAATGAGGTTGTTAAAAACTATTTCCATTTCGTCGGCATCGGCCAGCAGATAGGTGTTGCCATATTTTTTGAGTGAAATTTTCACATTTTTCTGTATGGAGTAGGGTTCCATTGTGTCCATGGCGGTTTGTGCAACAGCGCCCAACTCGATATCGCGTAGTCTTCTTTCTTTTTTACCTGATTCTATTTTCGTCAGGTCGAGCATGTCCATGATCAGGTTTCGCATTGCTCGCAGTCGGATGAGCGAGCGGTCAATCATTTTGTCGTAATCTTCAATTTTTTCGCCAAGCTGTTTTTCCTGCATCATTTTCAGATAGCCTTCCACCGCATTGATGGGCGATTTGAGTTCGTGCGACAGGACCGAAAGGAACTGAAATCGGATTTGTTTTCCTTCGGCCTGCATTTTTCGGGTCATCCGCCTCAGATAGAGGTGCTTGGCCACATTTTCTATGCTTGCTTTCAGCTCGTTGGGCGTAAAGGGTTTAGGCATGAAGTTGAACGCTCCGTTTTTAGTGGCTTTTACGGCCAGATCGAGCGAGGCGTATGAAGTTATCATTACCACGGCCAGGTCATAATCCTGTTTTTTAATGCTTTCGAGCACTTCGATGCCATCCATGCCGGGCAGTTTATTGTCGAGCAAGACGACATCAACCTTTTGTTGCGCCAGTATTTCGATTGCTTCTTCACCAGTGCCTGCCTCAATAAGGTTGAAATCGAAATCCTCATCCATGAAGGCGTAGCCTACAGTAAAGTTTCGGAGGATGCGACAAACGCCCGACCTGATGCCGGGCTCGTCGTCAACGATTAACACATGCAATGTGGCCATGAATTCCGGTGTTTTGGGAAGGATTGCCTAAAGCTTGAGTAATTTGTTTATTTCGCGGTGAAGCTGATCGCTGCGAAGTCCTTTTTCGAGGTACACATCTGCCTTAATCCAATCTTTGGTGTCTTCGCCATAGAGGTCGAATTTGTAACCGGTATCGGCCGATGCAGCTGTTGCCATAATAATGGGCAGATCGGGGTATCTTTTCTTTGCTTTATAGCTTAAAATAAAGCCGCTGTCTTCGCTTTCCATCATCAGGTCGAAGATGCACAAATCGGGCTTCAGCGTTTCGAGCACTCTTTCGGCTTCGGCCTGGCTTTCGGCTGTTTTCACATTAAATCCCATGTTTTTTACCATTGTTTCTATTTGAAACAGGTAGTCGGAATCGTCGTCAACGATAAAGATCAGTTTGTTTTCTTTGGACATCATATTCTATAGATTACAGTTTTTATTTTTCGGGGTTACGGGGTAAAGTAATTACAAATGTTGTTCCTAAGGGGCCATCTTTGGCCGATGTGTTGGAGTGTACCGAAATTTTGCCCTTGTGCATTTTCACTATGCCGTAGCAAAGGGGCAAGCCTAATCCGGTGCCTTTGCCTACTTCTTTTGTTGTAAAGAAGGGGGTAAACAGTTTTTCAATATTTTCTTTTGCAATGCCTGTGCCGGTATCGGTTACCGAGATAATGAGTTCGTCGGGTTTATCGCGAAGTTTCAGCATCAGAACGCCGCCTTTAGGCATGGCTTCAATGGCATTTTTTTCCAAATTGGTGAGCACTTGCATCATTTGGTCGGCATCAACAAACAGATAGGGATCATTTAGATTTACATCGTATTTGATTTCGACCGATTGCGGGATAACGACTGATTGCAAGCTTCGGGTAACAAACTTTTCGAGATGTGTTTCGGTTAACCTTACCTGGTTTTTACGGGCAAAGTTCAATAAACCATTAACAATTTTGCGGCATCTTTCGGTTTGTTCCACTATCAGTTGCAAGTCGCTTTTCAGGTCTTCGTTTGTTGTTTCGTCGAGGATAAGGTTGCTATACATGGTGATAACGCCCAGAGGATTGTTTAATTCGTGGGCAATACCTGCCGAAAGTTGCCCCATATGGGCAAGTTTTTCGGATTGTTTTAGCGCCTCGCGGGCGGTATTGAGTTCGCGGTTGGAAATGTTGAGTTTTTCAACCGACTGGTGAAGCTTTTCGATGGAATAAGGCAGGCACATTTCGTTTTCGGCTAAGCCCTGAACAATTGCAATGGCGTGTTCTACACAGCTATCGTAGCCACAAGCGCCACAGTCGAGATAGTCCGACAGGTCGTTTTTTCCCATTCTAAAAAGCACCTCGGCCACCTTTTCGTTCGATGGGTTTTCGAGTCGTCGGTTGCGTCCTGCAAAGCTGTTGCTAAGGTCAATATCGGCTGCAAGTGCCATCTCTTTTTCCCAGGCTTCCACATCAAGCTTTTTCATTTTTTGTTCGGCATAAGCCGAAACTAAGCTGCGTTTTTGGTATTTATTGCTGTTTTTCGACATTCCGGGCCCCATGATACAGCCTTCGCAACAAAGAAGCTCAAGGTGTCGCACTTTTAAATTGCCTTTTGCGTATTCGCTAAGGGCATCCATAAAATTGCGGCGGCCTTCGGCAACCACCACATCGGCTTTGGTAAGGTCGTCGGCAATTTCCATGTTTTGCAGCAAACCATGGCTGATGGGAAAAACAGCTCCTTTGGCCGCATAAGGCGGGTCGAAGTCCGAAGGTTCGATGTTTTTAGGATGGATGCCCGCCTGGTCAAACATTTCGCGTAACTCACAAAAAGTTAGGGCATAATAAACGTCGTCCGATTCGGCCTTTTTGGCAATACAAGGCCCGATGAAAACCACTTCTAAATCGGCCCCATAGCGCTGTTTCAAATAGCGCGACGATGCCACCATCGGCGAAACAAAAGGCGCGAGATGATTGACTAATTCGGGCTGAAAATGTTCTACATAATACACAATGGCCGGGCAATCGGACGAGATTACACCCACTTCCGTGCCGTTTTCATATTTCTGCTTATAGCTGCGTGCCACCATATCGGCACCAAAAGCTACCTCGGTAACATAGGTAAAGCCCAAAGCCCTAACCATGCCTACCAGCACACGATAATCCGTAATAGACTGAAACTCTGCCACAAAGCTGGGAGCCAAACAAGCTGCAACCGGCTTATCGGATTGTAAAAGCTGCTGAACCTCGTTGGTAAGTTTTAGGTAAACTTTGGCTTCCTGGCTGCATACACGCACACAATTGCCACAGCCAATACAGCGTTCGCTCATCACTTCGGCCTGGCCGTTGATGATTCGGATGGCTTTTACCGGACATTCGCGCACGCAGGTATAACATACCCTGCACCTATCTTTTACGGTGAAAACCAATTGTTTGTATTTGCTGTTATGAGCCATGCCAAGGCTTATGTTGTGGCAGGAAGGCGATGCGCCTTCCTGCCCTTTTTCTCATTAAAATACTTCTCTTTTTTGATAATGTGTATGGAGCAAATCGTGACTCTTGTGGCCCAGCGGCTTGCCAAGGAAATTATCGTAAAGATCGATGATATAGGGGTTTTTATGCGAAACTTTAATGGCATCCTTTTCATCAATATCGTAGAGGGTGGCCATGCGGGCTTTCACTCTTTCTTCGTTTGTGCCTATGGGCTGTCCGCCGCCATTGATACAACCGCCCGGGCATGCCATTACTTCGATAAAATGCAGGTCGTTTCGGCCATTGCGGATTTCCTGCAGCAGGTCTTCGGCGTTTTTAAGGCCGCTCACAACAGCTACGCCAACCTGCAGGTCGCCAATTTGTACGCTGGCTTCTTTGCGACCTTCGAGCCCACGCACGGCTTTCACCTGAAACTTAACCATTTCTTTTCCGGTGATAAAGTAATGTGCCGAGCGGATTGCGGCTTCCATAACTCCACCCGATGAGCCAAAGATTTTACCGGCTGAAGAACGGGTTCCCAGAGGCGAGTCGGCCAATTCGGGTTCAAGTTTATGCACATCAATGCCATGCAGCCTGATCATACGAGCAAGTTCGCGAGTGGTGAGCACTGCATCCACGTCGGAAATTCCGTTTTGAGTCATTTCTTCACGCTGCTGTTCAAACTTTTTGGCCGTACAGGGCATAATCGAAACGGAATAAATGTTTTCTTTTGGGATGCCCTCTATTTCAGCAAAATAGCTTTTCACAATGGCGCCCATCATCTGCTGAGGCGATTTGCAGGTGGAGAGGTTGGGCAGCAGGTCGTGGCTAAATTCTTCGGCATATTTTATCCATCCCGGGCAGCAACTCGTGATCATGGGCAATACCCCGCCGTTCGTTACACGGTGGATAAGTTCTGATGCTTCTTCCATAATGGTGAGGTCGGCCGAAAATGAGGTGTCGAACACATAGTTAAAGCCCATTCTGCGCAGCGCAGCATTCATCAGACCTACGATGTTTTGGCCGGGTTTAAAGCCAAGCTCTTCGGCCAAGGATACCGAAATGGCCGGAGCGTGTTGCACAACGACCACTTTCGACGGATCGCAGAGGTTTTTCTGTATTTCAGTAATATGAGGCTGTTCTTTCAGCGCGCCGGTGGGGCATACCATGATGCATTGCCCGCAATTGACGCAGGTTGAAAGGTTGAGGCCGTGATTAAACATGGTATCAATAAAGGTTTTATTGCCACGGCTCACAAAATCAATACACGAAACATTCTGCACTTCGTCGCAAACCCTCACACAGCGTCCGCAGAGGATACATTTGGCAGGGTCGCGAACTAAGCTTGGGCTCGAAACGTCGAGTTTATACTTATTTTTGATACCGCTGATGCGTCTTTCGCGAACATTATAGTCTTCGGCCAGTTTTTGCAGCTCGCAGCTTCCGTTGCGTTCGCAGTATAAGCAATCGTCGGGGTGGTTCGAAAGCAGCAGTTCAACGATGGTTTTGCGCGATTCGATAACACGTGAGGAGTGAGTTTTAATTTTCATTCCGTTGGTTACCGGTTCGGAGCAGGCCGTAACTAAGTTGCGGCGTCCCTCAACTTCTACCACACACATGCGGCAGGCCCCGGTAGGGAAAAACCCCTTCATATAGCAAAGGGTAGGTACGCTGATGCCGTGACGGTTGAGTGCATCGAGGATAGTATCGCCGGGTTCGGCGTATATTTTATTTTTATTTACTTCGATCGTGAGTTTCATAAAACGCGTTATTTTGTGTTATTCTGATTAGCTAACCAAGACTGCATCGAAATTGCAAACATCGAAACAGGCGCCGCAGCTGATACATTTATCGGCAATAATGAAGTGAGGCTGTTTGCGGCCCCCAATAATTGCATTGGTTGGGCATTTTTTGGCACACAGGGTGCAGCCCGTACATTTATCGGCATCAATCGAATATTCGCGGAGGTTTTTGCAAACACCGGCGCGGCATTTTCTATCGAACACATGCTCTTCATATTCTTCTCTAAACCAACGCAATGTGCTTAATACAGGGTTCGGGGCTGTTTGGCCAAGGCCGCAGAGCGAAGTGTCTTTAATGACATTGCCTAATTTTTCGAGTTGTGTAACGCCTTTGAAACGGGCCAAAGGTTCGTGAGCTTCGCTGTTTTTTGGCTTATTCGTAATGCTTTCAAGAATTTCGAGCATGCGACGGGTTCCTTCGCGGCAGGGGATACATTTGCCGCAGCTTTCGCGCTGAATAAAGTCCATAAAAAACTTGGCCACGTCAACCATACAGGTGTCTTCGTCCATCACCACCATACCTCCCGAACCCATCATGGCGCCAACGTTTATCAGGCTTTCGTAATCTACTTCAATATCTAAGTTTGCTTCGGTTACACAACCACCTGATGGCCCACCCATTTGTACGGCCTTGAATTTTTTGCCGTTAGCAATGCCGCCGGCCATTTTAAAGATCACATCGCGAACGGTAGTGCCCATTGGTATTTCAACCAAGCCGGTTGTATTTACCTTTCCTGAAAGGGCAAATACTTTTGTGCCTTTGCTGGTAGCCGTTCCGACTGAGCTAAACCATTCGGGGCCATTGTTGATGATGGCCGAAATATTGGCAAGAGTTTCCACATTATTTATAATGGTTGGCTTGCCAAAGAGGCCGCTAACTGCCGGAAACGGAGGGCGTGGGCGCGGCATTCCGCGTTCGCCTTCGATGCTGTGAATGAGCGCTGTTTCTTCGCCACACACAAAGGCGCCGGCGCCTTTTTTAATTACAAATTCGAGATCAACTCCCGAACCAAAAATATTTTTCCCGGTGAGGCCGTAAGCTTTTGATTGATCAATTGCTTTGATGAGGCGTTCGATGGCCAGAGGATACTCGGCTCTGATATAAATATATGCTTTAGTAGCGCCGATGGCGTAGGCTGCAATGGCCATGCCTTCGATAAGTTTGTGCGGGTTGCCTTCGATCACGGCACGATCCATAAATGCGCCAGGGTCGCCCTCGTCGGCATTACAGATCAGGTATTTTTGGTCGGCTTCGGTGGCCAAGGCAAATTTCCATTTTTTTCCGGTTGGGAAGCCTCCGCCACCGCGTCCGCGCAGGCCACTTTTCTCGATCTGATCGCATACTTCTTCGGGTGTGAAGATCTTCAACACGTTTAGATAGGCTTTGTAGCCATCGCGGGCAATGTATTCATCAATGCTTTCGGGGTTGGTTATGCCGCAATTTTCGAGCACGATGCGCCTTTGGGGTTTAAAGAAGCGATGTTCGTCGAGATAGTTTACATTTTCCCATGATTTTTGGTCATCCTGTTCGCGTATTTGACCCAGAACCGGATGTTCGGGCACTTTTTCCTCGAAGATCTGTTGCAAGATTTCTTCCACTTTGTCGCCCGAAACTTTTTCGAACGAAATGCGTTTCCGGCCGGGCAATTTAATGTCCATCAGGGGTTCCGACGAGCAAAGGCCAATACACCCAACCGGAATCACATCGGCTTCGATTTGCTTATTGGCTAAATATTTTTTTGCGGCTTTGATGGTTTCACCGGCGCCGGCTCCCAAGCCACAGGTGCCTGCTCCAACAAAGATCACCGGTTTTGTGTTGTGATCGTTGCGCAACACCTTCAGTTGGTTTATGGTTTCGGATGTAAGCTGTGCTTTTTCGCTCACTTTCAACACGTTGTTGATAAGGAATGATTGATCTGCCCTCATAATTGTGCCTCCTTATTTCTGTATTCTTGCAGGATATTTTGAATGGAATCGGGGGTGAGTTTCGCATGAAACTCGCCATTAATGCTAATAACGGGGGCTAAGCCACAGGCGCCGATACAGGCCACCACCTCCAGGCTAAACATTCTGTCGCGAGTGGTTTGGCCGGCTTTTACTTTAAGCTGTTTCTCAATTTCGTCGAGCACGGTAGCCGAGCCCAGCACGTGGCATGCGGTGCCGCGGCATACCTGCACATGGTATCTCCCGGGCTGGGTAAACCTAAACTGATTGTAAAATGTGGCCACGCCAAAAATTTTGCTTGCCGGCATTTTCAGGTGTTTGCCTACTTCAATCACCGCATCTTCTGACAGAAATCCCATTTTATCCTGAATCTGTTGCAAAATGGGTATCAGGCTGTCGTTTGCCGCAGTCGGATACGCATTTAAAATTTCATGAACTTGTTCTTTCATAGTGAATTTTGTTATACCTCGTTTGCGGCATTGCCGCAACATTTTTTTATTGGGTTTATTAGGAAGATTTAATTTTCTGCTTCTGCCTTTTTTGCTAAAATGCGTTGTATTTCGGGCAAAAGTCTGTCGCGGTCAACCGGTTTGCGCACAAAACCATCAACCGGAACCCAAACCGAGCGCCCGTCTTCGGCGCGATAGTCAATGCCCGAGTTTCCGGTTACGATGTCGCGAATGAGAATAACCTGAAGTTCTTTGTAGTTTGGATCGCTGCGAAATTCGCGCGCCATGGCCTGAACACTGGGCTTGGTGGTCATGAGCACCTCGATCGAAGTTTCCATTAACACCGGAATATCGCGTAGGGCCGGATTGTCGGCAAATTCTTTTGCCATTTCAAAGCCTTCGTATTGGGTTGTCATCATCACATCGAGAAGCGCTAAATCGGGCTTATCGCTGAGTGCCAACTGAATTCCTTCTTTTTTGTTGAAAGCCGAAATCACTTCATAGCCTTCGTTGCGAAGCATTTGCTCCAACAGGGTGATCACGTCCATGTCATCGTCAACCACCAAAATCGTTGTTTTCTTCATATCTATACCGGTTTTTATTTTATTGTTATTCTTTTAACATTACCACTGCAAAATTACACCCTCTAAACATGCCGGAAAAGGTTTGTTGTTACTGTTTTCACAATGAAAAAACAGGTAAAAACAAGCAACAAAAGCAGTACTTTTACGCAATTGAAGAAATCTTTCGAGAAAGAGGCTGAAAATGAGGCTGTTTACCATCTAAAACTGATGGCTCTTTATCAGGAAACAGGCAAAAAAAGCATGCGTATTTTTCAGCATCAATGCTGAAAAATACAGGTTCATGCGCTTGGCATAACCAGTGAAAGCGCATTTAAAAATAAAAGAAAATTATCGTTAAATATGAATGAGCCCGTTTCGGATGGCGTAGGCGAGCAAACTTACCGTGTTTTTGGTGTTGGTTTTGGCCATCAAATTGGATTTGTGTCCAACAACGGTGCGTTCGCTCACAAACAGGCGATCGCCGATTTCCTTATTGCTTAGGCCTTCGGCTAAAAGCTGCAGCACCTCGAGTTCGCGACGGGTAATTACGAGTTCGATTTCAGGTTTTTCGTCTTTCATCAGGTTTTTCGTAAAATAATCCCAAAGCTCTTCGCTGTAATACGTTTTTCCGTTGTAAACGGCCTGCAAAGCTCTGTCGAGCACGTCTTTACGGATGTTTTTAATTAAAAACCCCCTAGCTCCGGCTTCGATCATTCGTTGGATATAGGCTTCATCGGTAAACATGGTGAGAGCCACCACTTTAAGGTTGGGCCACTTTTCTAAAGCTTTTTGCGTGGCTTCGATGCCGTTCATCACCGGCATTTCGATGTCCATCAAAACAATATCGGTTTCTTCGTGTTCGAGCAGCTCCAAAAATTCGGCTCCATCTCCCGCCTCTGCCACAACCCGGGCATAAGCCAATTTGTTGATCACCATTTTCAGTCCGCTACGGAAAATTTCGTGGTCATCCACTATCATCACACGAATCTGAGATTCCATGTTCACCCCTTCGTTTCTAAAAAGCAAAAGTAGTTTATTTTGTGCAAAATTGCCATTTCGGGGGTGCTAATCTGCATCCTAATTATTGTCGGGATGCCTAAAACAGCTCACTAAGTGATCGTTGATCATGCCGGCTCCCTGCATAAAAGCATAACAAATGGTGCTGCCAACAAATTTAAACCCTTCGCGAATGAGGGCTTTGCTCATGGCATCGGATTCGGGGCTGCGGGACGGTATTTCTGCCTGCGAATGGAAATGGTTGACGATTGGTTTTCCTTGGGTAAACTGCCAGATGAAAGCATCGAAGGTTCCGTATTGCTTTTGCAAACGAAGAAAATGCCGGGCATTATTTATTGTTGCACTGATTTTTAGTCGGTTTCGAACAATTCCTTCGTTTTTCATCAGCTGCTCAATCTTTTCATCGCCGTAAAGTGCAATTTGTTGCGCATCGAAACCATCGAAGGCTTTGCGAAAGTTTTCGCGCTTGCGCAGAATGGTGAGCCAG
>CAYYDS010000044.1:1404-15424 GCA_964470665.1 uncultured Lentimicrobiaceae bacterium | reverse complement strand
GCCGCGGTATTTGGTTCCGGCTACCAGCGAAGTGAGGTCGAGCATAAAGATACGTTTGTTGAAGAGCGATCGTGCTACTTTTCGTTGCACGATGCGCAAGGCAATGCCTTCGGCTATTGCCGATTTCCCGACACCGGCTTCCCCAATCAGGATGGGATTATTTTTTTTCCTGCGGCTAAGGATCACGGCTATTCTTTCGAGCTCTTTTGTACGTCCAACAATAGGGTCGAGGCGATTTTCTTCGGCAGCGCGCGTAAGGTCTCGCCCAAAGGTATCCAAAACAGGCGTTTTCGATTTTGTTTCGGGCGTTATTTTAGGTGTTGAAGCGGGTTTTAAGGTTTGTTCGTCTTCGTCATCGTCGCCTTCACTCAAATCGGCGCGGGGCGTATTTGTTTTGGGTTCTTCATTGTTACTGAAGAAAACGACTTCGCTTTTGTAGTTTTCCAGATTAATGCCCACACTTTCAAGTTTTTGCGTTACTAAGTTGTTTTTGTCGCGCAAGATAGCAAGCATCAGGTGTTCGGTATGTATGATATCCGATTTTAACTCCTTGGCGGCCAGAAATGTAAATTTCAGGGCCCGCTCGGTTTGTTTCATCAGAGGGATATTGGTGTTTGTGCCGTTTAGTGGCTCCGGATTGCGGATGGCGGTTTCGATTGACTTGCGAAAATATTCGATGTCAGCGCCAAGAAATCTCAGGATTTTTATGGCTTTGCTTTCGCTTTCGCGTGCCATGCCCAAAAACAAATGCTCCAGTCCGATATAGTTGTTCCCCAGGCGTGCCGCTTCTTCATTACTATAGGTGAGGATATCTTTTACCTGCGGAGAAAATTTTGCATCCATAAATGGTCTTTCTTTCAAAAGGGTTAATTCAAAATCAAAAGTAACAACAAAAAGTGATCCAACTTTGTTCGTCTGACAAAAAGTTTCAACAACGACCTGTTCATGCAACGCATCGCTAAAGTGCAAAGCAAGATGGCTTGCTAAAAGCCTAAAGGCAGGAAAAATATGCATTTTTGTCTGAAATAAACCACACAAAAAAGGAAACTTTGGCATATTTATTCTATTTTTGCACCTCTTTATATTCCGTTTTAAGCGGAGGAAACAATAGTTTTGAATGAAAGAAGAAATTGAAGGAGAAAGAATTGTAAAAGTCAATATTGAGCAACAGATGAAATCGGCCTACATTGATTATTCAATGTCGGTTATTGTTTCGCGTGCCTTACCCGATGTGCGTGATGGCTTAAAACCCGTGCATCGCAGGGTGTTATACGGGATGCTCGAGCTTGGAGTTCTCTCAAATCGCGGCTATAAAAAATCGGCAAGGATTGTGGGTGAAGTTCTCGGAAAATATCACCCCCATGGCGACAGCTCGGTTTACGACGCAATGGTTCGCATGGCACAAGACTGGTCGTTGCGCTATCCCTTAGTAGATGGGCAGGGCAACTTTGGCTCTATTGATGGCGACAGCCCGGCAGCCATGCGATATACCGAAGCCCGACTGCGAAAAATTGCTGAGGAGATGCTTGCCGATATTGATAAGGATACAGTTGATTTTCAGCTTAATTTCGACGATTCGCTTACCGAACCCACCGTATTGCCGGCACTTATTCCCAATTTGCTTGTCAACGGAGCCAGCGGAATCGCCGTTGGAATGGCTACCAATATGCCCCCGCACAATTTAACGGAGGTGATTGATGGCATTGTAGCCTATATTGACGATCGCGACATCAATGTTGAAGGCTTGATGCAGTACATCAAAGCGCCCGATTTCCCTACCGGAGGCATAATTTATGGCTACGAAGGAGTGCGCGAAGCTTTCGAAACAGGCCGCGGCAGGGTTATGATGCGCGGCGAAGCCAACTTCGAAGAGCATGGCGGGCGCGATTGGATTGTGGTTACATCTATCCCGTATCAGGTAAATAAGGCAGATATGATTAAAAAAACTGCCGATCTTGTGAATGACAGAAAGTTGGATGGAATTTCGGATATACGCGATGAATCCGACCGCAATGGAATGCGTATCGTTTACGAACTGAAAAAAGACGCCATCCCCAATATTGTATTGAACAAGCTTTACCAAATGACGCCGCTGCAAACCAGTTTCAGCGTAAACAACGTTGCCTTGGTAAACGGCCGCCCACGTACTTTAAACCTGAGAGAACTCATCCATTATTTTGTCGAACACCGGCACGAAGTTGTTGTGCGACGCACCCAATACGACCTGGCCGAAGCCCAAAAACGCGCCCATATCCTCGAAGGCCTCATCATCGCCTTGGATAATATTGATGCGGTAATCGAGCTCATTCGCCGTAGCAAAAACCCCGAAGAGGCCAGAATTGGGCTGATGGAATCGTTTAAGCTGTCGGAAATTCAAGCCAAAGCCATCCTCGAAATGCGCTTGCAGCGCCTTACAGGATTAGAAATACAGAAAATTAAAGAGGAGTACGAAGAAATCCTCAAAATGATCTCCTATTATAATGAGGTGCTATCTAATGAACCCCTCAGATTCGAAATCATCAGAAATGAAATGTTGGCGGTAAAAGAAAAATACGGCGACGAAAAACGCTCTACCATCGTCTATGCTGCCGACGATTTTAAAATTGAAGATACGATAGCCGATGAGTCGGTGGTAGTTACCATTTCGCATTTGGGCTATATCAAACGCACGGCTTTAAGCGAATATCGCCGGCAGTCGAGGGGTGGTTTTGGAGCAAAAGGCTCAGAAGCCCGCGACGAAGATTTTATCGAACACCTCTTCATCGCTACAAACCACAACTATATGCTCTTCTTCACCGAGCAGGGCAAATGTTTCTGGATGAGAGTGTTCGAAATTCCGGAAGGCACCAAAACGAGCAAGGGAAGAGCTATCCAGAATATGATCAATATAGATCCCGAAGATAAAGTAAAAGCCTATATCAATGTGCTGAACCTCAAGGATGAAAACTATATTGAAAACAATTTCATCATCCTTTGCACAAAAAAAGGCATCATTAAAAAAACGAGCCTCGAGGCCTATTCGAGGCCACGCCAAAATGGCATCAACGCCATCACGATCAGAGAGGGCGACGAATTGCTGGAAGCCAAACTGACAAATGGAAGCAACGAGGTGATTATGGCATTGCGATCGGGGAGAGCCATCCGCTTCAACGAAAGCACGGTTAGACCCATGGGGCGCAACGCTTCGGGCGTAAGAGGCATCACCTTAGGCCATGATAAGGATGAAGTAGTTGGAATGATATGCCTTGAAAATGAAGAACTTAACATACTAGTTGTTTCCGAAAAAGGCTATGGAAAACGTTCCGACCTGAATGATTATCGCGTTACAAACAGGGGAGGAAAGGGAGTTAAAACGCTGAATATCACAGATAAAACCGGCGATTTGATTGCCATTAAAGAGGTTACGGATGCCGACGACCTGATGATCATCAATAAATCCGGCATTACCATTCGAATAGCTGTTGAAAGTCTTCGCGTAATGGGACGTGCCACACAGGGTGTTCGGCTGATAAACCTGCGAACAAACGACGAAATTGCAGCTGTTGCAAAAGTTACTATCGAAGAAGAAGAAGAGGTTCAGGAAGAAACAAAAGATGCTGAAAATCAAGAACATGATCTAAATTCAGCAACTGAAAACCCCGGAATCGAATAAAGTGGCATAATAAATGCATATCAAAACCCAAATAACATTTAAAACAATAAGCATGAAAAAAGTAATTATGATGCTGGCCATCGTATTGGCAACGACCTCGTTGTTTGGCCAGGTAAAAGAACGTACCAGCGCATTTATGTTCAATAAGAACGGGCAATATGACAAAGCCCGTGAAGCCATTGATAAGGCCATTCAGAACGAAAAAACCATGAATGATCCCAAAACTTGGATGTATCGCGGTATCATCTACCTAAATATCGTTTTTTCGGATCAGTTTGCTCAACTCGACCCTCAAGCCCTTGAAAAAAGCTTGGAATCGTTCCAGAAAGCAATGGTACTCGACCCGGAGGACAAAATGAAACAATCGGCCGACATCATCCCACGTATTGATGCCATTGGCCAACAGTATTTTGCAAAAGGAGTTGACCATTTTAATGCTGCCACCGGAGCAGGCGATAAAGAAATGTTTAAACTTGCTTCGGACGATTTTCTTAAATCTTTCGAAGTAGGGCATCTCATTAAAAAAGTGGACACCCTTGCATTGCTCAATGCCGGCTTGGCTTCGCTAAGAGGCGAGCACTTCGAAGATGCGCTGAAACATTATACCAATTTGAAATCTTATGGTTTTAATGAACCTGACCTTTACAGAAGTTTAGCAGCAGCACATCGCGGACTCCATCAGGAAGAAGAAATGCTTGCAGCTCTCGAACAAGGACGCAAACTCTATCCAACCGATCAGGGGCTTATCCTCGAAGAAATTAATGCTTATTTATCAATCGGGCAAGGATCAAAAGTGGTGGATGAACTCGTAGAACTTGCAAAATCCGATCCGACAAACGCTTCCGTTTTCTTTATCCTTGGCACCATTTATGGCGATGACACCAAAGCCGAATTGTATCAAATGGATAAGGCAGTAGAGTACTATAAAAAGGCCATTGAACTCAATTCTGAATATTACGATGTGATCTATAATATTGGTGCACTGTATATTAATGAGTCAAACAAGCTTCAGGTGAAAGCAAACGATTTGCCATTAACCGAAACTAAAGAATACGATAGACTTACCGAAGAAGCTAATGCTTTAATTAAAGAAGCCTTGCCATATCTTGAAAAGGCCAACAATCTTCAGCCAAATAATCCCGAAACAATTCAGGTACTCAAGTCAATTTATACACGATTTAATATGAGCGACAAGCTGAAAGCACTTGAAGAATAGAAGCTAAACTCTAATTTTAAATACAAAAAGAGGCTGCTATCGGTATATGAAGCAGCCTCTTTTTTTGTTGAATGGCAAGTAGGGGTATTACTAAAACGAAATACTTAGTCGCAATGTGAAGATCATAAAAAGTATATTTAACATAATATTAATTATCTGACATTTGGAATCCTCAATCTTTCCGATAATCCGAAAAAAGCTTGCTAAACTTTTGAAGCTTAGGCACGATCACAAATTGGCAATAAGCCTCGTTCGGATTGTCTTCAAAATAATTCTGATGCACTTTTTCAGCCACATAAAACTGTTTAAACGCAACAATTTCAGTTACGATGGGTTTTTCCCAAATTTTAGCTTCGTTTAGCTTTTGTTTTAATTCGTTGGCCAAAAGTTTTTGTTGTTCGTTGTGGTAAAAAATGACCGAGCGATATTGTGTGCCCACATCGGCGCCCTGGCGGTTGAGCGAGGTTGGGTCGTGCATTTTCCAGAATATTTCTAAGATTTTGATCAATGCAATTTGCTGCGGATCAAACGTAATTTGAACCACTTCGGCATGTTGGGTTAAGCCCGAACAGACTTCGCGATAAGTCGGATTGCTGATATTGCCGCCCGAATAGCCCGATTCAGTCTTTACCACACCTTTAACGCGCTGAAAAACAGCTTCGGTACACCAAAAACAACCGGAGCCTAAGGTAATTTTTTCAATATTTTGTGCCATAATTTGGATTTGCAAGGATAAAACAGCGAAAACAAAAACAACTTTTTTATTCATGTTTATTATAACGAAAAAATCTTCTTTTTGTTGAAAACGCATTAAATACTCTAACTTTGCAAAAACCAAACCACAAGACAGAAAAAATTCAATTAATCCATATAAATATGTCAGAAATAACAGGAAGAGTAGTACGGCTGGGTCAGCGCCTTACCGGCGAAGGTCGCAACGGCCAATGGGTAAAGCAAGAATTGATTATCGAAACCGAAGATCAATATCCCAAGACCATTTGTTTATTATGCTGGGGCGAACGTGCTGACGAGGCGCAGGCTCTGCGCGCAGGCGAACGCATCAAAGTGTCGGTCAACATCGAATCGCGCGAATACAACGGCAAATGGTACACCGATGTAAAAGTTTGGAAATTTGAAAAAGACGAGCAGCTTCAGGCTCCTGCACCAGAAATTCCAAGCAGCGTTGCGGCTGATTTACCGGCCGAAAATTTTGACGACGACCTCCCCTTCTAATGAAGGCACTCCTTTTTGGCTCAAGCGGATTAACAGGCTCGCACCTTTTTCGGCTACTGCTCGAAAACCCTGTAATAATGCAGCTTACAACAGTAGGCCGGCAACATCAGCAGCCTCTTAATCCGAAACACAGCCATCTTTGCGTAGAATTTGAAAAACTAGCCGAAACCTCGGTTTTCATGTCCGTTGATGTTGTTTTCTGCTGTTTAGGCACTACCATTGCCAAAGCCAAAACAAAGGAAAATTTTGAACGGGTTGACTTGTTTTATCCATTAGAAATCAGTCGCTTAGCGCAAATGCATGGAATAAAACAGCTGATCATTATTTCAAGCATGGGGGCAAATGCAGCTTCTCCAAATTTTTATTTACGCACAAAAGGCAAAATGGAGGCCGGCGTTGCTTCGCAGTTTACTCAAAAACTCAGTTTCATGCGCCCGGGCCTAATTCTTGGCAAGCGGGCCGAATTTCGTTTTGGCGAAAAAGTAGCTTCTGTGCTGTTTCCGCTTATCAACCCGCTTTTTATTGGAAATCTCGGGAAATACCGGGCGGTAAATGCGCGCAAAATTGCTGCCGCCATGCTTCAGCTGGTCTTTATGGACAAACCTCCGCAGCATTGCAGCTCGCGCGAAATTGAAATCCTTTCTGAAAAATATTTTTTAAACTTGAACCAATGAAAAACCCTTTGTTTCCGGAAATCCGAAACGATCGCTTTTTTTTGATGGCCGGCCCTTGCGTTATCGAAAACGAAAGCATGCCTTTTGAAATTGCCGAACACCTGTTTAAACTGACCAAACAATTCAATATCCCGCTTATTTTCAAGGCTTCATACAAAAAGGCAAACCGCTCACGTTTAGATTCGTTTATGGGCATTGGCGATGAAAAGGCTCTACGTATATTGGGCGAAGTACGCAAACAGTTTCAAATACCGGTAGTTACCGATATACACGACATTCGCGAAGCGGAAATGGCTGCCGAATATGTTGACGTTTTACAAATACCGGCTTTCTTATGCCGGCAAACAGAGCTATTGGTAGCAGCTGCAAAAACCGCTAAAGTTGTGAATATCAAAAAAGGCCAGTTTCTTTCGGGGCAGGCAATGAAGTTTGCCGTTGAAAAAATTGTGGAGTCGGGAAACCGGCAGGTGATGCTAACCGAAAGAGGAAATTCGTTTGGATATGGCGATTTGGTTGTGGATTTTCGCAATGTGGCAATTATGCAACAGCTTGGCTATCCGGTTATTATGGATGTTACACACTCTCTTCAGCAACCCAATCAAGCCTCGGGCATAACAGGCGGCCAGCCGGCAATGATCGGGCTTATTGCACGGGCAGCAATCGCAGCAGGTGCAGATGGCATTTTTATGGAAACCCACCCTACTCCGGCAACGGCCAAATCAGATGGCGCAAATATGCTTCCTTTGGATAAAGCCCCTGCCCTGCTCGAACAATTGGTTAAAATCAGGGAAGCGCTTTTGTAATTTTTTGCCTCTTGCGCCTTCTGTACCAACGAACTGCCCCCGAAACCAAAATCAGCAAGGCCGAAATACCCATTAGGGGCACCATCAAGATGTAAAACGGCCCGATATAATCCTGCACTATTCGTCCGGTGTGTATTTCAAGTGCAAAGTTCCAAAGCGGAAGAGCTTGATTACGAATAACTTCCGGCATGTTAACCTCTGCATTGATCAGACCCCTGTTGTAGTCGAAAATTAGTTTTTGGCCGTTTAAATGGGCAATTCCGCTAATCATATTGCTGCTAATCGGTTTGCTCACATTGGCCTGTGAAGAAGGGGCCTCACCCGTAAAATAATCTATTACCCTGCCGCTTTGAGGCTGCCAATAAAACAATCCGTTAAAGCTTCCGATAAGGAAAGTATTTTCGTCGTCAGCTTCAAAAACATTGATACCCATCACCGAAATAGGCGGAATATCCGTTAATCTTTGGGCTTTTTCGGCAAGATGGCGGTCGAGGCTGAAAATTCCATCATTCGTACCAAGCAGCCAGCGGTCTCCAGCCTCATCCCAAACGAGATTTCTGAGCCGGTCGGTCCAGCTGTTTGGCCTATCAAGTGTGCTATACGGAATTTTATTTACCCTCGAATGTGCAATGGGGATAAGCAATGGGGGCCTCAGAAAAGAGCCGGTGAGCGCTGTAAAAAAGAGAAAAATACCAAGCCAGATTCCAATTTTCTGATGCCATTTTCCGGAAAAGCGGAAAACGCTCGCCCAATTTTTCGTTTGCTGCGATTTTTTTCGTAAGTGCTTGATTCGATGTGGGAAAAGGAAATAAGCGTAGCCGGTCAATATCAAGAAAATGAGTACCAACGCAAAAAAATCCACTGCAAATTTGCCGGCATTGCCAAAAATTTCGCCACTGTGAATAAACCACAGGGTAAGGAATAGGCTAATCTTATTGTCATCGTCGGTTGACGGGAGAAGATTAACCACTTGAAATTGTGTGGGTTGCATCGGATTTGTAAAGAGATATACCCTTGAACGATCGAGCGCCAACACGCTATCGCCTTTTAGAGCAATATCCTGAATGCGTTCGTCGTGAGCCGGAAGCCTGATTTTTTGCCAGCCATTCAGGGTGTCGGCACGAAAATACAAACCCGATTGGGTAGCGGCATAAAATATTCCATTGCTCTGTTTAACCACCCTCATGGTTCGAATGGGGTCGGTTCCTTTGGGCAAGCCCTCCATCCAAGGTGAAAAATGCTGCAATTTGGAATCTGTTTTCCAAATGCCTATGTTGCCATAAATGAGATTGTTTAACGAATCTATCTCAAGCGATGCGCGAACTGAAGCATTGTTCCAGTTGCGCAACTGATAGGCTTTGGGAAGGTATTGCCGGCCAAGGCTCAGCCGACTGATAAGCTCCCGGTGATTTAAAAGGATACCCGAAATGGCCCATAACATCAGAATGATTCCGAGAATGAGCGACAGCCATTTATGCAGCCATTTCATTTGCCTGTAGTTCTGTTAGTTAGTATCCAATTCCGGCCGATTTTACCTGCGAAGCATCAAAGGCGTGGCAAGGCGTAACGGCGTAAACCATGCCGCAATTTGGGCAGTGGGTTTCGTAACGTTCCATCTCAAACTCGGTATTGCAGTTTTCGCAATTCATAGGAATGGGCATCGGCATAAAATGCTCGTCAAATCCCATTTGGCGTACCTTATCTACTACCATCATTCCGGTTTCGAATGAACCGGAGCAACCATCATGTGACATTGTTATGTTATTAGATATTAATATGATATAAAATGATAATTAATCTTTTAGTTTAAATAAAGATTTCACAATTGCTCCCCTTCTCTCAGACGCGTTCGAAGTTCCTGCATCTTTTTATCTTGAATTTCTAAATCAGCAAGAAGTATCTTTTCCTGCTCGGTTGTGGTCATAACCTTGAAAATTCCACCATTTTTGATGATGATCCGCTGGTTAGCCATCAGTGCGAGTATAGGGTCGTGTGTGGCCATAAGTACAATTTTTTCTTCGCCCGTGAGCAGTGCAAGGGCTTTTTTGCGGTCAATGCCGGCATTTTCGATTTCATCAATCAATACAACGGGGCTGCTGCTGAGCATGGCTGTGTCGGCAATCATCAAAGCGCGCGATTGGCCGCCGCTAAGCGAGGTAATAGGCGTTTCTGCACTAAATTTTTCGCCGGCCAGCTCGTTGGCTGCATCCACAATTCGCTGGATAACGGCTTCGGCATTGGCAATCATACGGCTGCCCGCATGCAATTGCAAAAACTCTTTTACACTCAGATCCATCACAAAATTCATGTTTTGTGAAAGTTGTGCAACTAATTTCTTGCCGGTAGCAAAACGCCAGTCTGATTTAGGTTTTTCGTTGTTAATCAGAATTTTACGTTTTGTAGGTGTATCTGCTTGCGCAACCCACTCAATATCGGCCAGCAGCCTGCTTTTGCCCGAACCTGTGGGGCCGACAATGCTTGTGATGGTGCTTTTTTCGAAGAGCAGGGCTTCAAAATTTTCGGGATTTCCGCTTTTGTCCTGCCCGGGCAGTATGGTCAAGCTGCGAACCGCCTTATCCGTAACCCCCGAAAACTCTTCCATTTGAAGAATGAAATCGTCCAATTGATTTAAAAAGTGACCGGGCGCAAAGCCTTGATCTTCTGATTTTTCTTCGCTCACTTCCATCAAAAGCTGCTGAAGGCTAAGCGAGTAGTCGAATAAGATGCCTTCGGGAATCTGAGCAAAAAAGGTTTTCAAAAAAGGATATTCGGCAATAAGCTTGTTTGGCGAAGCCAACAACAGTTGTTCTTTACGATTCATGGGATTTTTCTTCAAGATTAATTTTTCGGATGTTTCCCATCTGGTACGATTCGCCAATGCGGGTTTCGCCCAAACAATATGAGCATAAGGCAGAAGGCATCGAAAAACGCAATTTTTTTCCTTTCAGGCTATCCACTTTTTGGTTTTCATCGTACCATAAAGTGCCCAATTCGTAAGCGCCCTGACCTGTTAAACCGTTGATATGCATAACGATAGCTGTAGGGTTAACCGCATGTACCCTTGCGGCAAACACTTCGCGTTCGGCTTGCGAAACAATATCGCCTTTGGTAATTACCACAATATCGGCCATACGAAGCATGGGGCCAATTTTTTTTGGCGTATTGATGCCGCTCAGGTTATCAATCACGCAAACCGCTTTAATTTCTTTGATATAGGGCGAACAGCGGTTGCAAAGTCCGGCGCTTTCCGAAATCAGCAGGTCAAAACCGCCGCTAATGCCCCACTCTACCACCGCTTCGATATTCGACACAAAATAATGATCGGGGCACAATTGGCCCGACAAGCCTTTTTTAACCGGAATACCCGCTTTTTCGTAAGCAATATCATCGTCGGTATGAAGGCAGTCGAACTTAACGGCGCCCACCTTCAAGCCTTTTTGCATCAGGGTTTCGGCCGTTTTGATGATAACGGAAGTTTTTCCCGAAGAAGGAGGGCCGGAAATTGTTATTAAATTCATTATTGAGTTAAATTACGATACAAAGCTCTTTTCGAACAACTTATGACATTCGTCAAACTTCTGATTCAGGTTGTGCGATTTAATAAAATCCCAGCCTAACCACATAAAGCGGCTTCCCTGAGGCAAATGGTTGTCCACCTCGGGATGCAAAGTTGGAAACAAACCTTGATGAGCTAATATTTCTGCCACGACCTTGCTGCTTAAAAACCGGGCAATTTGCTGCTGCAAGGGGTGTTCGTTGGTTTTACCGATCATAAAAATGGGGCTGATGATAGCGCCATCTTCCGGCCAAACGGCTGTCATAGCACTCCCCTCTTTCACCATTTTGGTAAAAAAGTTGGGCATTATGGTGATAGCCGGCCGGTTTTCTTTTTGTCGTTCCGACTTCACCATTTGAGCAGGATGCATGCTCAGCAACATATTGCGCCCAAGCGAAGCCACCGATTCCGGCCCATAAGTGCGGTAAAGGGTGAGTAATATGGCATTAAACAGATCGAAATCCGAAACGGGCAAACTCACCGAACGTTCATAAATAGGATCGAGCAAATCGGCCCAGCTTTTTGGCACAGGACGATCGCCCAAAATATGCGTATTGACTAAAAAAACAGCCGGAACCAATGCGATAATGCCATATTGGTTATCAGGGTCAACCAATTGCAGGCCGGCATTGTTGAACGACGAATTGATGTGCTCCCAACGATATGGGTTGTGCATGCTTTTTTCTTTGATGAAACGGCCAAAATATGCGTCTTCAAAAAAGATGTCGAAACCGGCCGAAATATAGAGGTCATCCAATTCATCAACCGATTGGGCAGCCAAAATTTCATCTTTCATCCAGTCGAGCCCCATCGAAGCCGATTGCAGCGATGCTTCAATGTGGTTACCTTCAGATTTCAACGTATTCAAATAGCCGTCAAACTGCTCCTGTAGCGGAATACGCACCGGGCAAGGCAAAAGTCCTTTGATCTTAAAAGTATCCTTTGAGTTTAGCTGTTTTGAACTTTCGGAAGCCTCGATGGCCTGCACGAGTAATGCCGAAAAAGCAGTATAATCCATTTGCCGCATCGAAAGGGCAATGTCGAGCTGCAAGGCCTTCCCGAATGTGCTGCGTTTGGCTTCATCGCTTACTTGCACAAAACCATGCCTTACAAAGACATCTTTTGTTTCGGGATAGCGCTCCGTAATATCAAAAAGCGACCAGTCTGATTCAAAATAGGGCATCTTATTTCTCATTTACGCTGCAAAAGTAGTCTATTTCGGTAATCTAATACCACAATTATCAGCTTAAAATCATTCTAAATTAAACCTATTGATAATGTGTATTTTATACCTTTATTTAGAAAAGAAAACGAGCTCAGGCATTCTTTTTCTTTCCAACTTTTTTAAATATGACTTGCCTCAAGGTTGACAAGTTGGGCATAAAAGTTCTATTTTTGCAACATAATTCCAATAGGGGTGCCTTTGTCCATGAAAAATGGAGTGAAAAACAGGCTGAGATCATACCCTTAGAACCTGATCCGGATAATGCCGGCGAAGGGAATAAGAAAACTCGTTTCCTCTATTGATTTATTGGTCATTAAAAATCTTTAAATCAATGTGTTATGTTACAAAAGTATTTTTTATTGTTCGCAATTATTCTGGGCAGCCTAACTACCCACGGCCAGTTTAAAGTGAGTGGCAAAGTGCTTGATGCCCAAACCGGCGAAGCTTTACCGGGCGCTCACCTCAGTTTATTACCACAAAACGGCCATCAGGCCAGCAACACTTTTGGCGCTTTCCGTTTTGGCCCGCTGCAAAGCGGGCAATACCAGCTCAAAGCGAGCTACATTGGCTATCAAACGCAGATTCTAAACATTCGTTTAAATCAGGATACGGCGATAAGCATCCGGCTTGCCACCGAATCGGTTTTAAGCCACGAAGTAGTGGTAAAAGCGAGCCGCGTTTCGAAGGATAAGCCTTTCACTTACAGTGTGATCAACTCCGACGACATCCAAAAAGCCAACAGCGGCGTTGACCTCCCCTTTCTTTTGCAGCGCACCCCCTCTTTGGTTGCCGGTTCGGATGCTGGCGCAGGAGTTGGATACACTTCGCTAAGAATTAGAGGAACCGATCTCACCCGCATCAATGATCCCGAATCGTTTGACGTATATTTTGTGAATATGCCCGATTTGGCTTCTTCTATTGATAACATTCAGATACAAAGAGGCATAGGCACCTCGTCGAACGGCGCTGCGGCTTTCGGAGCCAGCATCAATATGAAAACCACCGAAAGCGCAGCCGAGGCTATGGGCAACATCAGCTCATCGGCAGGATCGTTTGGCACCTTTAAGAATACGGCTTCGTTTAGCACGGGAAAAGGAAAAGGCGGATTTTCGCTCGACGGACGCCTCAGTCAGATTCGTTCTGAAGGCTATGTGGATAGGGCCTGGAGCCGGATGGGATCCTATTATTTGGCCGGTAGCTGGGCAAGCGAAAAAATGATTGTTAAACTGTTGACCACCAGTGGGAAACAACAAACCTATCAGGCCTGGGACGGCATTCCGAAAGATAGCCTACTCGCTAACAGAACCTATAACCCGGCTGGTGAAATGTTCGATCAGAACGGAGTGGTAAAAGGTTATTACGAAAATCAAACCGATAATTACCAACAGGATTATTACCAGCTTCACATTGCCCGGCAAATGAATGCGAAGCTGCTGCTCACTGCCACAGCTTTTCTCACAAACGGCAAAGGCTATTACGAGTCGTACAAAAACAACCAGAAATTTAGCAAATATGGCTATGCCCCTGTAATTGTTCAAAACGATACGGTTTATCGCAGCAACCTCGTAACACAAAAGTGGTTGGACAACCAATTTTATGGCGGGCAACTCAATCTTGTGCGCACAGCCCAAAACCTTGAAACAACCGCCGGCATTGGATGG
>CAYYDS010000044.1:1141-1366 GCA_964470665.1 uncultured Lentimicrobiaceae bacterium | reverse complement strand
ATTTTGGGTATGTGGTGTTTGCAGATGTTTTTCCTGCCGAAAGCGTGAAACAGCCTTGGTATTTCAACGATGGACTGAAAACAGATTTCAATGCTTTTGCAAAAAGCAGTTGGAACCCCACCGAAAAAATCAGCCTCTTTGCCGACCTTCAGCTTCGCTCGATCAACTACCGGATAAACGGAATACATGATAATTTGATTGATATTTCGCAGCATCATCAGTTTC
>CAYYDS010000044.1:0-1104 GCA_964470665.1 uncultured Lentimicrobiaceae bacterium | reverse complement strand
TAACCCCAAAGTAGGCTTGCTTTACCGTTTCTCAAAAAACATTGAAGCCTATGCCAATGCGGCTGTTTCCAATCGCGAGCCAAACCGAACAGCCTACAAAGATGCCGCTCCCGGACAAATACCACAGCCGGAAAAGCTCACCGACTATGAGCTTGGCGCAAAATACGATCATAAAAACCTGAAAATTGAATCCAACCTGTTCTATATGCTCTACCGCGACCAGCTTGTGCTTACCGGAAAAATAAACAACGTTGGAGCTGCCATCATGACAAATGTGCCCTCGAGCTACAGGGTAGGCTGGGAAACAAGTTTTACAACCGCTTTAGGCTATAAACTTTCGCTAAACGGAAACTGGGCCTTAAGCACAAACAAAATCAAGAAGTTTACAGAATATGTTGACAATCTGAATTATTGGGACGACCCGGAAAACCAGCCCTACCAATACGAAATTGAACGCAGCAATACCAACATCAGTTTTTCGCCGGGCATTACCGCTGCTTTGGGCTTAAACTGGGAGCCTTTTAAAAATGCAAATTTTTATTATCAGTCAAATTATGTTGGCCGGCAGTATATTGACAATACTTCGGATCTGAGTCGCAGCCTTAATCCATACCATACCGCATCGCTCAACCTAAGCTATAGCATGCACGATGTGGTGTTTCCGCGCTTAAGGCTTGCCTTGCAGCTCAACAATTTGTTTAACGAAAAGTATGAAACCAACGCCTGGGTTTACCGC
This sequence comes from uncultured Lentimicrobiaceae bacterium, assembly GCA_964470665.1. Lineage (GTDB taxonomy): Bacteria > Bacteroidota > Bacteroidia > Bacteroidales > F082 > JALNZU01. The sequence continues at coordinate 368 of CAYYDS010000044.1, read as the reverse complement.
TATTATTCCGATGGCCTCCCCTACCAGTCGGATGGCTATTTTCCGCAGGCAGGTTTTAATTGGATGTTTCAGCTTAGCGCCGGATTTTAACCGAATATAACGGGCAAGTAGGCGCGGCGCCTTATTTTGCCACCGGAGCTTCGTCGTAGGTTTTTGCAATTTTGCCTATATTCAGGCTGCGGGCCATGGCGTCGAAAATTTCTTTGTAGGTTCCGCTCTGCTCATAAATTTCCTGATGGGTTCCGTTTTCCATCACTTTACCCTTTTCCATGGAATAAATCCGGTCGGAATCAATAATTTGCGATATGCTGTGGGAAATAATGATGACAGTGCGGCCTTTTTTTATGGCATCGAGGCTGTTTTTTATT
>CAYYDS010000043.1:13833-15529 GCA_964470665.1 uncultured Lentimicrobiaceae bacterium | reverse complement strand
TTTATCCGGCAGCTGATTTAAAGCGAGGCTGATGGCGTTTTGATCGTCGTTTCGGCTGAAATCTTCTAAAGCTTTGTTTGTTGTGCTGTAAGGAATGTTGAGATCTTTTGTGCCAGATAACCAGCCGGAAATACTCAAAAATTGCCTTCTTTTTTTTTGCTTCAAATGGTTTAATGCTTTATTGGTAGCTAACTGATAAATCCAGGTGGTGATTGAGGCCTCGCCGCGAAAATTCTCAATTTGCTCCCAAATGCTTAAAAATACTTCCTGAACAAGATCCTGTGTGTCATCGGCGTTGGCGGTAATTTTGAAGATTACTCTGGCGGCTAATTGCCCATAGCGATCAACCACAGCATTAAAAGCGTTTTCATCTTTCTGCCTTAGTTTTTCCAATAACTGCCGATCGTCTGTCATGAATTTTTATGCCGTAAAAAACAAATGGCTGACAAAGTTACAGATCAGCCATTTGTTTTCCATTCTTTTTGCAATTATTGTGCTTTATCTGTTTGCGGATTAACTTGTTGGGGAGCTGCGGGCTGCATGCCGCCCATTCCTCTGCCTTGCTGGCCTCTACCAAAGCCTTGACCGCGCCTGCCTATTGTGGTGTTGCAAGGCCCTAAGCCATTGCCCCCACGCGCGCGCCCTATCCGTTGTGCGTTATTGCTGCGGTTTTCGTAAAAGTCGCAGACGTTGTTTTTATTATCATCCACAAACTGTCCGCCACCGCCGCGCCCCCAGCCACGCCCTTGGCCGCGCAGGACAAAATTGTCGCAAACGCCGTCTTTGTTGGTATCCACAAACTGGCCGCGCTGCGCAACGGGCGTTTGTTGCGGTTTGGTTGCAGTGCTTTGCGCAAACAGCTGGCCTCCACCAAAAATAAGTACTCCGGCCAATGCGCTAAATAAAACTCTTTTTGTCATGTTATTTCGTTTTTAAATGTATCTATTAGACAATTCAAATCGGCAATTCTTGCGGTCAAATTATTTTTATTCAATTTAGTCTTGCGGTATGATCGGTCATAAGGCATCGAATTTTGTTATCTTTGGCCTTTCGTTTTAGCCAAATGGCGGTTGATTTTACCTAATGTATAATAAATAAACATTTGAATATGAAGCTATTAGAAGGAAAAGTCGCGCTCATCACCGGTGGATCGCGCGGTATCGGTAAGGCTTTGGCCATTAGGTTTGCCTCTGAAGGTGCAACCATTGCTTTTTCAGATTTGAAACACGATGAAAACATGGAAGCTACCGAAACCGAAATCAGGGCTTTAGGTGTAGCAGCCAAAGGCTTTGCTTCGAATGCCGCTTCGCTGGCCGATAGCGAAAAGCTGGCCGAAGATGTTGTGGCTGAGTTTGGTCGGATTGATATTTTGGTTAACAACGCTGGCATCACACGCGATAACCTGCTCATGCGCATGAGCGAGCAAGACTGGGATTTAGTAATGAGTGTAAATCTGAAATCGGCATTCAACCTTACCAAAGCCGTTCAGCGCACCATGATAAAACAGCGCGGAGGCTCGATCATCAATATGAGCTCGGTGGTGGGAGTGAATGGCAATGCCGGACAATCGAATTATTCGGCTTCTAAAGCCGGTATGATTGGTTTTACCAAATCCATTGCACAAGAGTTGGGCAGTCGCAATGTGCGCTGCAATGCCATTGCCCCCGGTTTTATTGAAACCGAAATGACTCATAAA
>CAYYDS010000043.1:0-13823 GCA_964470665.1 uncultured Lentimicrobiaceae bacterium | reverse complement strand
CGAAGATGTTCGCAACCAGTGGATTAGCGGTATCCCGCTGCGCCGTAGCGGAAAACCGGAAGATGTGGCCGATGTGGCTGTGTTTTTGGCCAGCGATCTTTCGGCCTATGTTACCGGACAGGTTATTAGTGTGTGCGGCGGCATGAGCATGTAGGCATTTGGCTGTAAATATCTGGATAATAGATAGATAAACCTTATTAAGTGAATATTGTTTCAGGCGTTACGGCTTGGGCAATCATCCCGGTGCTGCTCACAGGTTTGATTTATGCCTCTGTCTTATATGTAAAAAACACGAAACTCCCTTTTTCTAAAAGGCTGAAATGGCTGTTGTTTGCGTTTCGTTTCACTGTGGTTAGCCTGATTGCCTTCCTGCTTTTGTCGCCCCATTTGGTTTTATTCAAGAAGGTGGTCGAAAAGCCGCTGATTTTGATTGCTCAAGACAATTCGGCCTCTATGCTGGCCGATAGCCTATCGCTGCAATACGAAAACGAAGCTTTGCATAGCTACCTGGCGCAACGCTTGTCAAACAAGGCCGAAGTTCGATTGCTCACTTTTGGTTCGGAAACGAATGAAGGGGGGACAGTTGATTTTATGGATCAAAAAACCGATATTTCCAACCTTCTCCTTGCTACAAAAAATACTTTTTTCAACCGTAATATTGGGGCTTTGGTAATGGTGTCGGACGGCATTCATAATAGCGGCATCCAACCCGAACTTACGGCGGCTTCGTATCCTTTTCCGATTTATAGTTTAGCGCTCGGCGATACCAATCAATACCCCGACCTTCGCATAAGCGATGTGCGCTATAACCGTTTGGTTTATCAGCAAGATCGCTTTCCGGTCGAAATAAGCGTTCAGGCGTTTGATGCCGATGAGCAAACCTTTGTTGTTGAATTGCTTCAGGCAGGCAAAGTGCTTGCAAGCGAGAAAATGCAGGTTCGCGGAAAGCACTACAACACTACCAAACAGTTTATGATTAGCAGTCCCGAAAATGGCCGGATCCGGCTTACGGCCCGGGTGAGCGAGCTATCCGGCGAGCGTTTGGTTCAAAACAACCGGCGAAGCTTTTTTGTGGATGTCGTAAACGAAAAACAAAAAATCCTGCTCTTTTCGCTTGCGCCACATCCCGATCTTGGGGCAATTAAAACGGCACTCGCCGATCATTACGAAATAGATCAGGCCTTTGCGCGCGATCCGCTTCTTAAAGGAAAATCTTATAATCTGCTCATTTTGCACAATGTGCCTTCGAGCCAAAGCGGGCAGGCAGTTATAGCTCAGCTTTTAAAAGAAAACCCTGAAGCAGCGCTTCTTTTTATTACGGGCAGAGCTACCGATTTTGCTGCGTTAAACGCTTTGCAGCCGGGCCCAAAATTTTTGGGTGGCGAAAAACTGCAATGGGTCGAAGCAGTTGCGGAGGTAAATTCTGCTTTTTCGTTGTTTGCAACCGAAACCGGCCTGCAACAACGCGTTTCCTTATTGCCTGCCTTGGAAGTGCCTTTGCTCGAAACGCAGCTTCCGCCAGGTTTTCAAAGCTTTATGTTCCAAAAGGTAAATGGCATACAAACCACAAATCCGCTCATTGGCTTTTTCCTCGAATCGGAAAGACCGGCCGCGTATATCTTGGGCAATGGGATATGGAAATGGAGATTGGCTGATTTTCAAAAAAGCGGTTCGCACTCCGATTTTGATGCAATTATTCAAAAAATAACACAATTGCTTTTGGTGAGGAAAGATACGCGACGATTGCGTATTTTTCACGAAGCGGTAGTGATGCTCAACGAAGCTGTTCGATTTAGGGCCGAGGTTTATAACCAAAGCATGGAAAAGACGAATGCGGCCGAGCTAACGCTTAAACTAACACACTCGGCTGATGAAACCGAATACCGATACCTATTTAATGTAGCCGGAGATGGCTATAGCCTCAATGCCGGCCGCCTTCCCGAGGGCGACTACCACTATCAGGCTGATGTGAGGCTTGGCGATGAACTGCTCAGCGAAAAAGGAACCATAACGGTTGAGCCTTCGTCGCTCGAAAATATGGTGCTCAAAGCCGATCATGCCCTGCTGAAACGAATTGCTGCACTAACCGGAGGGAAAATTTTTTTGCGAAATGAAGTAGAACAACTTATCAACAGCATAAATGATAATCGGAGCATCACCTCCACAGCTTCTTATCCCAAGGTTTACGACTCGTTGATCAATACGCCCTGGCTGATTTCACTAATTGTTCTGCTCCTGTTTGTGGAATGGCTGTTGCGAAAGAGCAATGGGCTGTATTAAAGGCTGCTAACACAAAATTGCAGCGTTTATGCCTAAAAGCAAATTCGAAATTTGCCGGCATTAATAGTTCTGTTTCCTGAAAAAAGTGGGGATAGTTTCGATGATAATTTTGAGGTCAACCCAAGGGCTCGAAATCATTGCGTACTGATTGTCAATCGCCATGCGCTCGTTTTCCGACCAAAACCGGTCTTTCTTTATCTGCCAAAGTCCGGTAATTCCGGCCGGAGCAAGAAAGCGATACGACAATTGGTCGGTTGTCAGTCGCTCGGCTTCGTAGAGTGGCAATGGGCGGTTGCCCACCACCGACATATCGCCTTTCAATACATTAAAAAACTGGGGAAGCTCGTCTAAGTTGGTGCGACGAATGAAATGGCCAACGCGGGTTATTCTGGGGTCATTTTCTGCCTTGAAGAAAGTGAAATTTATTTCTTTTTCGCGCTTGAGCTGCATATACATTTGTTCGCAAATGGCTGTGCCATCAATGAAAAGCAAAGGCGAGCAGTTTGTTCCAAGGCGTTGGCAATCAGGGCAAACGGGTGTCTTTTTAGCGAAATCGTAAAGGTGCTTTTTATTGATAATGTAGAGGTTGAGGTCCGACAAGGAAGGAAGTTCCTTTTCAGCACCAAACCGCATGGAACGGAATTTATAAAATTTAAATTTGTCGTATCCCGTTCCAATCCGCTCCGAAATATAGAGAATCGGCCCTTTTGAGTTTAGCTTAATGGCAATGCTGATAATCAACATGATAGGCGAAGTTATCAAAATTGCAACAATGGCAAACACAATGTCGAAAAAACGTTTGCCTATACTGATTCGAAACTTCTGGAATGTTTCTGGTTGGTCAGGTTTAAAAGATTTAGCCATGAATTTAGGTTCAAAGACGAACGAATCGTAGCCGGCAAATTTAACAAAGACAATCAATACATCAAATGCTATTTGCTAAAAATGCGAAGATTTAATTGTTTTAAGGATGTTTTAAGAAAATTACAGCAAAACCTGACGATAAAACCAACCTAAATGCGAGGTCTTTTCTCCTTAAGATGTTTAATTAGGAAATATTTGGCGCCAACGAAATTGGCCCTAATTTGCTATAATCGGTATAATTTTTTTAATTTTACATCAGCGTCACTGGTTCATTTTGTGCTAAGATGCCTGCGAACACATCTCGGCAGTTGAAAACCAAATTATCTCGTCATGATTAAATTTAAGTTCAGCAATTGTATTTTCAAGGGTCTTTTGTTAATGGCATGTGCGGCTATTAATATGCCACTTTTTGCCCAACAAAGCAGTTTGCAAATGGATGCTATAGCTGTGAAACAACGCAAAACGCCACTTTTTTTGGGTCGGGAAAATCACGAAATCATTGGTTTGCGGTTTAATACGGACTATATGGAGCAAGCCATACCGGTTTCGGTAGAAATGCATTTTTCTAAAGACAGCAATCCTGAAATAATTGACAGCCTTCGGCTTTTCTTTGTGAAAGACGATTCTATCGGGCAAAATGAGCGCATTTGCATTGCCGAAAGCTCCGGGCCTTTCCGGAAGCTGATGATTAACTATCCGTTTGTTCTAAATAAACTGGATGTTTATTTGTTGCTCGACATCAAGCTTAAGCCCGACGCATTACTGGAAAAGAGTTTTGCATTTACGGCCATTGATCTCGTTATGCCCGATTCGAAAAGGATTAAATTGGAAAACCTGAGCGCATTTCGGTACCGTCCGACCCTCATACTTCGCGATGCAGGCCAGGACAACTGCCATACGTACCGCATTCCGGGTTTGGCTACAACAAATGCCGGCAGTTTGATTGCGGTTTATGATGTCCGCTATCGCAACAGCAAAGATTTACAGGAAGACATTGATGTTGGCATGTGCCGCAGCACAGACGGCGGCCAAAGTTGGGAGCCCATGAAAGTGATTATGGACATGGGCGAATGGGGCGGGCGGCCACAAAACCAGAATGGGGTGGGCGACCCCGCTGTTCTGTACGACCCTTTTACGAATACGCTTTGGGTAGCCGCACTGTGGATGAGCGGCTCAAAACCCGACAAAGCCATTTGGTGGGATTCGCAGCCGGGAATGATGCCCGACGAAACCGGGCAGATCATCCTTGTGAAAAGCGTTGACGACGGCCTGTCGTGGAGCGAGCCAATAAACATCACGCCCCAGATAAAAGACCCCTCGTGGCAATTGCTTCTGGCCGGCCCCGGAAAAGGAATTACCCTCGACAACGGAACCTTGGTTTTTGCCGCACAGTTTAAAGCTGATATCGGAATTGTGGCCATTGACGGCGGGAAATACAGCTGCCACTCTACAATTGTATATAGTAGCGATGGAGGTAAAAGCTGGCAAATTGGAAGCGGAGCAAAACCCAATACCACCGAAGCGCAGCTGGTGCAACTGTCCGATGGATCGCTGATGTTGAACATGCGAGACGATCTGAACCGCCAAAACAAGGGCCATGATAACGGGCGCGCCGTTGCAATAAGCCGCGATTTGGGCCAAAGCTGGAAAACACACCCCTCATCCAACCACGCCCTGATAGAGCCAAACTGTATGGCAAGCCTCATTTCGGTTGATAACGACGCAAATAAGCTGCTCTTTTTCTCCAACCCGGCACACCATTCCGAACGCAAAAATCTTAGCATCAAAGTGAGTTTCGACGAAGGCAATACTTGGCCAAACAAAAACCAGATTTTGTTAAATGAGGAAACCGGCTATGGTTACTCCTGCCTTACACAAACGGCTGACGGCTGCATAGGCATTGTATATGAAGGCGAAGGAGCGCTGTATTTTCAAAAAATACCTATTTCAGCATTTATTTCAGAAAATTAACAAATACAAAAGGCAATGTCTTTTAAACAACATTTTGTGAGTTTTCGAACATTTTCTGCAAATTTATGCCATTGTTGAAAAGAAATTCTATAGAAAGTAGATGAAAAGTAGAGAAATCTTGTATATTTGTTTTCGTTAAATTATTCAATTTTGTAATCAAAAAATCACACTCATCAAAACTCTATTTTATGGCATCAATTATTGATATTGAAGGTATTGGGCCGGTTTATCAAGAAAAGCTTGGAAAAGCCGGAATTAAAACCGTAGAAGGCCTCCTTAAAGAAGGAGCAACCAAAAAAGGACGTGCAGAAATTGCAAAGCAAAGCGATATTGACGAAGGCAAAATCCTCGATTGGGTAAATATGGCCGACCTTTTTCGCATTAAAGGCGTTGCAAGCCAGTTTGCCGAACTTCTAAAAGCTGCCGGCGTTGACACGGTAAAAGAACTTCGCAACCGCAATGCCGAAAACCTGCATGCAAAACTCGTAGAAGTGAATGAGGCTAAAAAACTAACCCGGGTAGTACCTCCATTGACAAAAGTTGCCGATTTTATCGAACAAGCCAAACAGCTCGACCCGGTTGTAACCTACTGATCAAACTTTAGCAATCAGCAAAACCCTCAACCCTGTATCTAACTTGTTTAGATGCAGGGTTTTTCCATATTCATCAAATGGTTTTGGGTTTCATTCAGTTAAAATTCGGATTGTCCTTAAAAGAATAAAACCCAACTTGATAAGCCGCTGAAAATACCTACCTTTGCCATCTTTTTCCGAACGTTCGGGAAAAGAAACCGATAAGCCGTTATTAAATCACCGTTTGCACTGTTCGTACGTCAGGCTGCCTGCGAAGGTTTAGACTGTTTTAGCGCAATTTGAACGAGCAAACAAAAATCATTTTTACATGAAAATTGGAAATAAGAAAGTTGTAACGCTCACCTACGAGTTGCGCCATGGCGACAAAAATGGCGAACTGATTCAAAAAGTAGAAGCCGACCGCCCGTTTGTTTATCTCTTTGGCGTGGGAGGCCTTTTGCCCAAATTTGAGCAAAGCCTCGAAGGTCTTGTGGCCGGCGATAACTTTGCATTTGGGTTGACCCCCGACGAAAGCTATGGCGAGTATTCCGAAGAGGCCATTCTAGATTTAGACATCGAAATATTTAAAGAGGATGGAGAAATCGAAGAAGGCCTGCTGGAAATCGGAAACATGCTCACAATGATGGATCAAAATGGCCATCCGATAGAAGGAATCGTGCTTGAGGTTACCGATAGCATGGTGAAAATGGATTTCAATCATCAGTTGGCCGGACAGCAGCTTCATTTTTCGGGAGTTATCCTCGAAGTGCGCGAAGCTACTGACGAAGAAATTAGCCATGGCCATGTGCATGGGCCCCACGGTCATCATCACTGAGCGTAACTATTTTTTAAGCTGCCGTCAGGGCGGGTTCCATAAAAGAAACACGGCCGGTTTTCGAACAAAATTCGGCCGTTTGTTTTTCCAGCTGGCCAGCTTGCCCGAAAAAACCCATTCGTCGGCCGAGCTGATGTTGCAAGCTACACACAACTGTGTGCGGGCATGACAATTTTTGATTAATGCCTCAAAAAGTTGTACGTTTCGAAAAGGGGTTTCAATAAAAATTTGAGTTTGATTTTTGGCGAAGCTTTCTTTTTCAATGGTTTTTATCCATCGCAAACGCGCGTCAGTAGAAATGGGCGGATAACCGTGAAATACAAACGACTGCCCATTGAAGCCCGATGCCATCAGCGATTGAATAATAGAACTCGGCCCCGACAAGGGTTTCACTTGAATGCCAAGTTGGTGAGCGTAGTTTACAACAAGCGCTCCCGGATCGGCCACGCATGGGCTGCCCGCCTCACTCAAAATGGCTATGTCGGCGCCTCGAATTGCCGGATTTAAAAAGCTTTCGATCTTCGTCCGATCCGAAAATTTATTCAGCTCAAAAAAAACCATTGCATCCGTATCGAGGCTTCGGTTAATGCTTTTAAGCAATCGTCGGGCCGTACGCATTTGTTCAACAATAAAATACTTTATCTCCTGTACCTTATTAATGGCTTCGGCTGCCATTACCAGATGCGGGTTTAGCTCGGCTAAAGGGGTGGGAATCAAATAAAGTATTCCCTTTTTTGAAAGTGTATTCATTGCCACGGAAGATGATTGAGGTCACTATTGCCGCCCGAAAGAATGATGGCGATGGTTTTTCCTTCTAATTCAGACAAATGCTGAAGGGCTACGGCTACTGCAACAGCAGCACTGGGCTCGATGATAATTTTCATCCTTTCCCACACAAGACGCATGGCAGAGATGATCTGCGCGTCATCCACCGTTACAACCCGATGAACATATTGCTTTATGATAGGCCAGGTAAGCGTTCCGAGCGAAGTGAGCAGGCCGTCGGCTATGGTGTTAGGGTTTTGAACGGGAATCCAAACACCTTGTTCTACCGATTTGCTGGTGTCGTTGGCGCCTTTGGGCTCGCAGGCAATTACCTTGGTTTTGGGCGAAAAAGCTTGCGCGGCAAGCAGGGTCCCGCTAAGCAGGCCGCCGCCTCCAACCGGGCAGAGAATATAATCCGGCGGAAACGGGCTTTGCGCGAATAACTCAAAACAAGCCGTAGCCTGGCCGGCTATGATATCGTAGTTGTTGTATGGATGAACTAGAGTGGCGCCGGTTTCGCGAATGATGGCTTCCGCAGTTGATTCACGCGCAGCCAGATTGGATTTGCAGAAGCTTATCTTTCCCCCATAAAATCGCACGGCTTCTACTTTTACTTTTGGCGCTGTTTCGGGCATTACAATATGTGCTGCAACGCCAAACAGCCGTGCAGCGCGAGCCAAAGCCTGAGCGTGGTTTCCGCTTGAATGTGTTACCACGCCTTGATTGCGCTCTTTTGCCTCGAGGTTGAGCAAGGCATTTGTTGCTCCGCGGCTTTTGAAGGCGCCGGCTTTTTGAAAATTCTCACATTTAAAAAGCAATCGCGAGCCACTCAGGCTATCTAAGCCCTCAGACCGCAACAAAGGCGTATTTTCGATATAGGGGGCAATGCGCTTGTGTGTCGCTAAGATGTCGGAAGATGCAGGCTGATGATCGAGCTTCATTTTGTCTTAACGGTTTTAGTGTCAGATATTCAATATGTTAAAGCGTTAGCTTATCTAAATCGGCTTTTATTTGCCCGATGGCTTTTGCAATGAGTACGGCTTCATGACTGATGATTTCGCCTGCTAAAAGGTGTGCCGGCGAATCGTCGTCCAAAGCGGTTTTGCTCAGGTGAATCAGATGAACTACTTCTTCTTTTGCGGCTTTTGTGAGTTGCCAGGCCGTATCGCTCAGAAAAAGTTGTTGCGAAAGGTTGTATTCAAACTCTTCGCGTATGCCCTGAAGCATGAGCTGCGAAAAGGCCGCCGAATTGGCCGGTTTTTCTTCAAGATACCTATTGATAACCTGCTGAGGTTGAAGCCGCTCAAGAAAAAGCACCATGCGTTCGCCGGCCTGTATCCGGAGCGGCAGCATGGTTTTAAAGCCTTCTTTGCGAATATCTGCACTCAGCGCTTTCATCATCCGGTTGTTAAAGACCGATTGCTGACGCATCCATTGCCGATTGAAATAAAAAAGAAGCCAGAGTAGTGATATGCTTAAAATCAGAATGATAAGAATAAAAAATACCATTTCTGCCGTCATTATAAAAGAGTTTTAATTGGGTTTTGGAAACCAAAGATACTTCAAAACGGGCAGTTAGCGAAGCAAAAATCGGATTGAAAACACATTGAAGCCGAAAAGCTTTATTATGGGCTAATTCGATTGGTTTTTGGCCGGAAGCCATGTGAAAGCTATTTGCGAAATGTTTACATTTGCAGCAAATCAAAACTTACAGGATGGACAGGCAGCATTTACTTTCAAAACGGGTTAAATCTCTTTCAGAATCGGCTACCCTTGAAATGACCCGTCGTAGCCGCGAATTGCGCGAGCAGGGCATTGACGTAATCACTTTAAGTATTGGCGAGCCCGATTTCGACACGCCACAAATGGCCAAGCAGGCAGCAATCAAAGCCATTCAAAACAACGACACCCATTACCCTCCGGTGCCGGGTGTGGCTCCACTGCGAAAGGCAATAGCTGATAAGCTGTTAAGAGACAATAATTTGCAATATAAACCTACGCAAATTATCGTTTCAAATGGCGCAAAACAATCCATAATGAATGCCATGTTTGCCCTGCTAAACGATGGCGATGAGGTGATTATTCCGGCTCCGTATTGGGTTTCTTATCCCGAAATGGTAAAAATGGCCGGAGGAACACCTGTAGTGATCGCATCTTCGGTTGAACAGGATTTTAAAATCACTGCCGAACAATTGGAAAAGGCGATTACGCCCACAACCAAAGCCTTTATTTTCAGCAGTCCGTGCAATCCCAGCGGTTCGGTTTATACCCGCGATGAGCTAAAATCGTTGGCCGGAGTTTTTGCCCGCTATCCTGATATCATGATCTTTAGCGACGAAATTTACGAGTATATTCAGTTTGGCAAGCGCCACGAAAGCATTGCTCAGTTTGAAGAAATTTTTGATCGGGTGATTCTCATCAACGGCCTTTCAAAAGGTTTTGCCATGACGGGTTGGCGCGTGGGTTATATGGCTGCGCCACAGTGGCTTGCCGATGCATGCAATACCATTCAAGGGCAATACACCTCGGGAAGCAGCACCATTTCGCAAGCTGCTGCCCTCGAAGCTGTTCGCACCGATCCGGCAAAATCGCCCGAAATTCAAGATATGGTAAGGCAGTTTGAACAACGCCGCAACCTACTCTTTAAATTACTTTCCGAAATAGAAGGCATAGTGCCAAATATGCCGCAAGGGGCATTCTATATGTTCCCCGATATCAGCTTTTTCTTTGGAAAATCAGACGGAAAAGTAACCATCAACAACAGCTACGACCTTTGCCTCTACCTCTTGTCGGAAGCCCACGTTGCTTTGGTTAGCGGCGATGCATTTGGCTCGGACAATTGCATACGCTTTTCGTATGCCACCACCCCTGCGCTTATCGAAGAATCGGCAAGGCGAATTGGTGCCGCGCTCAAAAGACTACAATGAAGCTCGCATAAATGATGGCATCCTACCGGCAAATCACAACCGAAGACGATATCAACCGCCTGTTTGACGACTTTAAAAAGTTGAGGGTAATGATAGTGGGCGATGTGATGGTGGATGCCTATGTGTTTGGAAGTGTTGACCGCATTTCGCCCGAAGCTCCCGTTGCTGTTGTGGCTGTAAACCAGAGGGTAAACCGCTTGGGCGGAGCCGCAAATGTGGCGCTAAACATTCAAGCATTGGGGGCTGAACCTGTTTTGGTTTCGGTGATCGGAAACGATCAAAAAGGGAACGAAATGCAAGCGATGCTCCAAAACTTAGGGATGAGCGATAAAGGCTTGGTGCAAAGCAATAAGCGAATCACCACCACAAAATTTCGCGTGATCGGAAACAAAGCCCAAATGCTGCGCGTTGACGATGAAATGATTCACGACATCAGCCCCGATGAAGAAAACGAATTGTTGATGCGAATCGAAGTGCTTCTATCCGAAAAGCAAGTAGATGTGATTGTTTTGCAGGATTATAATAAAGGAGTTCTTACGGCAAAGGTCATTAGCCAAATCCTTGCACGAGCAAAAAAAATGAACATCCCGATTACGGTTGACCCAAAAAAGAAACACTTTTTGGAATACACCGGCGTCAACCTGTTTAAACCCAATTTGAAAGAGCTGAAAGAAGGCCTGGCAATTGATTTTGACAGCAACAACTTAGACGAAATAAAAAAAGCCATTAGGCAATTGATGGAAACTTTAAAGGCTGATAAGGCGATGGTTACGCTTTCGGAAAAGGGCGTGCTTATTGCATGGCGGCAAAATCAGGGATATCAGTATAAACATATCCCGGCTCATATACGTACAATTGCCGATGTGTCGGGCGCGGGCGATACGGTGATAAGTGTAGCGTCGGTTTGCTTAGCTTTGCATCTGAAGCCCGAAACAACGGCACGGCTGTCTAACTTAGCCGGCGGGCTGGTTTGTGAACAAATAGGCGTGGTGGCTGTTGAAAAAGAAGGCTTTTTGTCCGAAGCGCTAAAATTTGTTAAACAGGAAGCCAAACCAAACTTTTGAAAAAAAAGATACCTCATGGGGCCAACAATAGCTAAAAAAGAACAAGTGCGCGCCATGTTCAACAACATTGCGGGCAAATACGACTTTCTCAACCATTTTTTGTCTGTAGGAATTGACCGAATTTGGCGTAAAAAACTGATAAAGATCCTTCTCGAAGATTACCCTACTCAGGTGCTCGATGTGGCAACCGGCACCGGCGATCTGGCTTTCGCGCTGGCAAAACGCAGCAATGCCCGGATAATTGGCGTGGATATCGCGCAGGCTATGCTCGATGTGGGCAGCCTGAAGCTCGAAAAAAAGGGGCTTTGCAATCAAATAAAACTGCAATTGGCCGACTCGGAGAGCCTGCCATTTGCCGGAAATGTGTTCGATGCAGCCATGGTGGCTTTTGGGGTGCGAAACTTCGAAAATCTAGACAATGGCCTCTCCGAGATGTATCGCGTGCTAAGACCCGGCGGAACTATTGCCGTACTTGAGTTTTCAAGGCCGAAACTTTTCCCGTTCAAACAGCTCTACAACTATTATTTTACAAACATATTGCCGGCAATGGGGCGTCTGGTTTCCAAAGACAAGGGTGCATACAGCTATCTGCCCGAGTCGGTATATCATTTTCCCGATGGAGAAGCGTTTCTTAAACATCTGACGGATTGCGGGTTTGAAAAGGAATGGCAGAAAAGACAGAGCGTTGGCATTGCAACCATTTATATTGCCAAAAAACCGCAATAAAGCGAGAAATGCAATTATACTATTGTGGCGGTTTCAGCGTTTAAACTAAGATTAAGAAACGAAAAATGTTAAAGAAATTGCTGCTCGGCGGCTTTTTTGCCTGCCTGATTTTTATCGGCCCCTTCGAAGCAAAAGCTCAACGCAGAGTGCCGGTAAACAAGCCCAAATACGACCTCGAACCCTATCATTTTGGCTTTATCTTGGCTGGAAATATGATGAACCTTAGCTGGAAACCCATTGACGGATACCAAAAAATAAATTGGGATAAAGCAAAACAAGCTGATGATATTGCGGTTAATGCCGATTCTTTAAAAATTAACAGCCTGCAAACGAGACCCATACCCGGCTTTTCGGTGGGAATTGTTGGAAACCTGCGGCTTGGCAATCATTTCGATCTGCGTTTTATTCCCACATTGTCGTTTGGCGAAAGAAAAATAGATTACACAATTCAAACCTTCATCCAGGAAAGTTTAATAGAAACCTTAACACAATCAAAAGGCATACAGACAAATTTGGTTGAACTGCCGCTCGAACTGAAGTTTCGCTCAAAACGCCTGAATAACTTTGCCGCCTACCTGCTTGCCGGCGCCAAATACAGCATTGACATGGCCTCGACAAAAAAAGTTATATCGAGCAGTAGCAACAGGCCTGTAAGGCTTGACAGGCAGGATATTGCCGCACAAGCCGGCTTTGGTTTTGATTTTTATACGCCTTACTTTAAATTTGGCACCGAATTGAAGATGAGCTATGGCCTGCGAAACATCCTTGTTAAAGACGAGTTTATGTATAGTAGTGCGCTTAATACTTTGAAAAATAAGATGGTACAAATTTCCTTCACCTTTGAATAATGCAACTTATGGATCGTAATATTTCAAATACCGACCTGTTTAAAAACCTGGTTGAAAAATCGAGCCTCAAGTTGGATGTTTTTGACAAGACCTTGCAAACCCTTCGCCTGTTTAAACAAGTGATTGAGCAACTCAACATTGAGTATGGTAAGGAGGGGCCAAACTTTTTTAATGGCCGAAGTATTGAGTTTAGCAATAAATACCGCAGCGACTTTGAAATTGAGTTGCAATTTGGCGGCGATATTCTGCTGTTCTTAATGCATACCAATATTTTTGAATTTTCGCGCGACCATGAGGTGCGCCGCACATCCTACATCCGCACCGATCAAAGCCGCTCGTATAGCGGCGTCATCAATATTTATAATTTTTTGGCCGACTCTTTCAAATACAACCGTGTGAACGATATTGGCTATTTGATTGGCAGGATATTTATCAATAAAGACAACCATTATTTCATCGAAGGCAAACGCGAACTCGGCTTCCTTTACAACGACTTCGGACAAAACGAAATGAGTAGCGATGCGGCTTTAACCATTGTAAAAGCCGCTATTTTATATACCATCAATTTCGATCTGCTAACGCCGCCATACGAAGAAGTAAAAATCGTTTCGGTAAACAACATTCAGAATACGATAGACGAAATGAGCCTGCGAACAGGTAAACGAATTGGTTTTCAGTTTAATCCCGATAAAAAGTAGGCCCCCTGCAAGCTGTTTCTACTTCTCAAAAAATGGTTGAACTGCTTTTGAACGAGCAGAAGTTTGCGCCGGTTAACTCAGCTCAACATCAATCGGATAACCCAACAGGTTGCGGTTTGCTGCATGCTTACGATAAAAACCTCAAAGAATAATATTTTTAGAAGATGTTGTGGGAATAAAAAAAAGTATTACTTTTGCACCCACAAAATGAATCTCAGGCTCCCTTCGTCTAGTCAGGTCCAGGACGCCAGGTTTTCATCCTGGTAACAGGGG
>CAYYDS010000042.1:0-15572 GCA_964470665.1 uncultured Lentimicrobiaceae bacterium | reverse complement strand
GACTTAAACACCTGCAAATACAAAAAATTCAACGCCCGAAAAGGTGCTTCAGCTACGCTGAGTAACCAGGGCGACTTTGTGTATGTTTACGAAAAACGCACCGTTACAAAATTAGCCACACGCTAAAACAGTCTTTTCTTAATACCTAAAACGCCGGCTTTTGAGTCGGCGTTTTTACTTTAATCAATAAATCCTCTTTGGATTGGATTAGGAATCCGAATTGAGCTCATTAAGCCGGATATTCCACAAAATTGCGTTCGGTTTCGTAGAGGCGAACCTGCAAATCGAGATGTGGGGCAAGTTTATCGCGAAGGAGTCCGTAAATGACAATGGCAATGTTTTCGGCAGTTGGGTTGATCCCCCGAAATTCCACACAGTCTAAGTTGAGGTTTTTATGGTCGAAACGGTCTTCAACTTCGGTTTTTATCAATTCCTTAAGCAACTTCATATCAATCACAAAACCGGTTTCGGGATCCATTTCGCCCGTTACCTTCACCACTAAATCATAATTGTGGCCATGCCAGTTTTCGTTGTTGCAAAGGCCAAAAACGCGGTTGTTTTTTTCATCTGCCCACTGTGGATTGTGCAGCCGATGTGCCGCATTGAAATGCGCTTTCCGAAATACCGATACTCTCATTGCTTGGTGATTTTAACTTAGACAAAGTTACAACAATCGTAGCCATTTTTTGTTTTTGCCCTGCTTTTTGGCCGCAATGTCCTGCTCCGCTATGGGCAATAAAAGCACATTTGCCTTTATGTCAGGCATTCAGGCTAAAAATAAGCGTATCTTTGTACGTTGTTTTGCGCACCATTCATCCTATTTAATGATCGTTTTTGCGATGAAAAAATATATTGGTCTTTTCGTGTTCATTGCCTTGATTATCAGTGTGAGGGCACAAATTTTTAGTGGGGCCGGCGGCGCTATTACCGACAATGGCCAAACGATTCTCTTCCCGATGCAGGTTTCTAACCTTCAGCATGAAGAGCTTTCGGCGACTTTTGGGGTAGTGGCGGCGGCCTTCAATATTACTCACAGCCATGTGGGCGATCTGGAAATATATCTGATGTCGCCCGGCGGCAAAACCATTGCGCTGAGCCTGCAAAATGGCAGCGATGGCGACAACTACAGCTATACCAAATTTACCGATAAAGCCACCGAACACATCAGCAACGGGTGGGCGCCTTTTAGCGGACAATGGCTGCCCGAAGAACGGCTTGGCGAGTTCAACAACGGCCAAAATGGCAACGGACTGTGGAACCTCGTGTTGCGCGATGTGGCAGCAAACAACCAAAGCGGAACTCTGCTTGGCTGGAGCCTTACTTTTGGTGCCGATGCAAGCGCCCCGCTTGAATTTAGCTCGAGCAATCTGCCCATCGTAATCGTTGATACTTACGGCCAAAACATACCCGATGAACCTAAAATTTTGGTGGGGATGAAAATTATTGACAACGGGCCCGGGCAGCGCAACTACATTACCGATACACCCGCCTACGACGGCTTTGCGGGTTTCGAAATACGCGGTTCGAGCTCGCAGCAATTTCCTAAAAAAAGTTATGGCATCGAAACCTGGGATGCCGACGGACAAGATATAAAAGTGTCGCTCCTTGGAATGCCCAAGGAAAGCGACTGGATACTCAACGCCAACTATTCCGATAAAACATTGATGCGCAATACCTTAGCTTATCAGCTGTTTCAAAAAATGGGGCATTATGCAACCCGCTATCGCCATGTAGAACTGATGCTAAACAACAGCTACCGGGGAGTTTACATCTTTTCGGAAAAAATAAAACGCGACAAAGACCGCGTGAACATTGCCAAAATAACAGAAACCAACAACAGCGGCGATTCGCTTACAGGAGGCTATATCGTTAAAATTGACAAATCAACAGGCAGTGGCGGCGCCGGTTGGACCTCCTCCTACCCGCCTCCATCACACCCCTACAACCAAACCATTTTTTTCCAATACGAATATCCGAAATACGACAAAATAAGCCCACAGCAGAAAGCCTATATCAGCAATTATGTAAACACCTTTGAAACAACGTTGAAGGGTCCTTTTTTTGATCAATTGGAAAACGGTTGGCGAAAATATGCCGACGAATACAGCTTTATAGATTATTTTTTGGTAAACGAAATAAGCAAAAATGTGGACGGCTACCGCCTTAGCACTTTCATCCATAAAGAGCGCGAAAGCCTTGGCGGAAAGTTGCGCATGGGGCCGGTTTGGGATTATGACATTGCTTTTCGCAACGCCAATTACTGTGGCGGCGATGCCGTTACCGGCTGGGCATACCAGTTTCCTTGCTCCTACGACAGTTGGCAAGTGCCTTTTTGGTGGCAGCGCCTGCTGCAAGACAACCTCTATGCCGATCACCTGAAATGCCGCTGGATCGAACTGCGCGAAAATAAACTGAGCAATCAATGGTTTGAACAGTATATTGACAGTTTGGCAACGCTTCTCGACGAAGGGCAGGCACGCAATTTTGTAAAATGGCCTATACTTGGCATATACGTTTGGCCCAACCCACAGCCCATTCCCACAAGCTATGCCGGCGAAATCAATGCGCTAAAAAACTACCTCAACAATAGGCTTAGCTGGCTCGACAACAATTTGCCCGGATATTGCAACCCAAATCAGCTCAACGAAAGCCGCAACACCGGGCAAGAACTAAGGGTTTATCCAAATCCGGCCACCGATTGGATTGAAATAGAAACCATCACTCCTTTTGATAACAGCGTAGAAATAAGCGTTTTAGATGCTACAGGAAAAACTTTTGCCCGCTTTGATGGCCGAAGTTTACGAACAGCCGACAACAGCTTTAGGGTCAACCTAAAAAACCTAAGCTCCGGCATTTGGATCCTCAGGTTCGCCGACAAACAGCACAGCATTCACCGGCGCCTTGTCATAAGCAGGTAAAAACCGGCACAAATTTAAGCTTGCAATCCTCAAAACATAACGCCTCGCCATGAAGCTTTGCAGCATTAAACCCAATATGCCTTTAAAGGCAGAAAAAGGCTTTTACCTGCTGGCATTTGTTTTTCTGCTGCTGTATATGCTCATTGCTTTCGTAAATCATTTTTTGTTTCGCACCTACGCCCTCGATCTTGGAGCCTATACCCATGCCCTGTATGATTATCGAAATTTCGAGCTGAGCTACAGCGCACTCTTTAGCGATCGTGCCGAAATCTTGCTTGCCGACCACTTCGACCTTTATCTGATGCTGTTTGCGCCGTTCTCATTTATTTTTGGCACCTACAGCCTCATCCTTATCCAATTGTTTTCGGTGCTGGCCGGCGCTTACGGCACATTCCGCTATTTTCAGGATGATGCGCAAAACCACGCCTTTTCGCAATGGGCAGCTGTGTTTTATTTTCTGTTTTTTGGCGTTTTTTCGGCCCTCTCTTTCGATTATCACAGCAATGTGGTAGCTGCCTCCCTATTGCCTTGGTTTTTTTATTGCGTTAAAAAAAACCGCTTTTCAACTTCGGCATGGCTCTTGTTTTTTATCCTCATTGCAAAAGAAAATCTCTCGCTCTGGATGGTTTTCGTAATGGCCGGCCTGATGTTTCGCTATCCAAAAAGTCAAAAACACCTGCGTTTCCTGGGTCTAAGCATGATAATCAGCCTTTTGTATTTTATAACAATCACTTTTTTTGTGATGCCTGCATTAAGTCAAGAAGGCGTGTATCCGCACTTTCACTATTCCGGTATTGGCAGCAATGCAGCTCAGGCCGTGCGCTTTATCTTCGGTCACCCGCTCGAAACCATCAAAATGCTGTTTTCGAACCATACCCTCGCCCTACATGGCGATGGCGTAAAAACAACACTTTTTCTGTTGCTTTTCTTCTCCGGACTGCCTTTTCTGCTGTTTAGGCCATACTACCTGCTCATGCTGATTCCCATTTTTTTGCAAAAACTTCTGCACGACAACCCATCAATGTGGGGGGCTTATGGGCAATACAGCATTGAGTTTTTGCCTGTTTTGGCCATTGGCGCTTTCGAAAGCATCGCGGCTATTCGTTCGTCAAAATGGAAAAAGGCTCTGTTGTTTGTGCTTTTGGCCGGAACTCTCGGCAGCAGCATTCACCTGATGGACAAATCGGTTAAATACGGTTTAAAAGAACGGATACGCTTTTATCAGGCTGCGCATTACCGTCGCAATTTCGATGTGCGCGAAGTGCATCGCATGCTCCGCACCCTTCCTGCCGATGCCGCTGTTTCGGCTCAAAGCGCTTTTGTACCCCACTTAGCTTTGCGCAAAACAATTTATCAATTTCCAATCGTTAACAATGCCCGCTACATCGTTCTTTCGGAGCACGAAGATCCTTATCCCTTAAATATAGAAAAATACAGCGCGCTGGTTGATAGTATAATACATAGCCCTGAATGGTTAGTATTTTATGAAAAACAAGGGATTTTAGTTTTGGAACGAAGAGAATAAAAAACCGGATTTAAAACACTTTGCAATGCCCTGGCAAAGCCGAAATACCGTTGTGAAAAAAGGAGATCGGGGTTCAATTTTATCAGCAAATTAGGCAAAATCTGCTAAGAAACGCAGAAAATTTTTGCGGTTCAAGGCGGCTTATTCTGCGGCATTTGAGTGCATTTCAATGCTTTTGCGGTCAAAATGTGGTCTATTGACTTAAAATCTTACTTTTGCGCAAAATTTTTGGCGACGATTTCCGCCAGTATTTAAAATAGTAGCAGATGTCGAAAAATCTTGTCATTGTAGAGTCGCCGGCCAAGGCAAAAACCATCGAGGGTTTTTTGGGTAACGACTTTCTTGTTAAATCGAGTTACGGCCATGTGATGGATTTGAGCAAAACTCAGATTGGCGTGGACGTTGAAAACGGTTTCGAACCGCAGTATGAAATATCGGCCGACAAAAAGAAGCTGATTTCAGAACTGAAAAAAGCCGCAAAAGAAGCCGAAATGGTGTGGCTTGCATCCGACGAAGACCGTGAGGGCGAGGCCATATCGTGGCATTTGTTCAAAGCCCTGGGGCTAAAGCAAGATAAGGCCCGACGCATTGTATTTCACGAAATTACGAAGCCGGCTATTCTCAAAGCCATCGAAAACCCACGCGATATTGACGTAAATCTGGTTGCTGCCCAGCAGGCCCGTCGCGTGCTCGACCGCCTTGTTGGCTACGAACTTTCGCCACTGCTTTGGAAAAAAGTAAAACCTTCGCTCTCGGCCGGCAGGGTGCAATCGGTAGCCGTGAGGCTCATTGTGGAGCGCGAAGAAGAAATCCGCAACTTCAAAAGCACTTCTTCTTACCGCATAACCGCAAACTTCAATGCCGGCAACAATGGAGCCGCACACAGCATTGTGGCCGAGCTTCCCGAGCGTTTTGCCACCTACGACGAAGCAATGGAATTCGTTAAATCATGCATTGGCGCAGGATACACCGTTACGGGAATTGAGAAAAAATCGGGGCGCAAATCGCCTGCCCCGCCTTTTACCACCTCTACCCTACAGCAGGAAGCCAGCCGCAAACTTGGTTTTTCGGTGGCAAACACCATGCGGGTAGCACAACACCTCTACGAAGAAGGTAAAATAACCTATATGCGTACCGACTCGGTAAACCTTTCCGACACGGCCCTCAATATGGCCAAAAAAGAAATTACGGAGCGTTATGGCAAAGAATATTTGAAAACGCGCCGCTACACCACCCGCACCAAAGGCGCTCAAGAAGCCCACGAAGCCATCAGGCCAACTTATATGAACCACCCAACAGTGAGCGGTTCTTCTGACGAGCAGCGCCTTTACGAACTCGTCTGGAAGCGTACCATCGCCTCGCAAATGGCCGATGCCGAACTCGAACGCACCATTGTGAACATCCTGATTTCGACCAACAAAAACCATTTTGTAGCCGAAGGCGAAATCATACTTTTCGACGGTTTCCTCAAAGTGTATTTAGAAGGTACCGACGACGATCACAACGAAGATGCCGAAGGCATTCTGCCTCCTTTAAAACAAGGGCAAGAGCTTGAGCTGAAAGAGCTGCAGGCCTCCGAGCGCTTTACGCGCCATCCGGCACGCTATACCGAAGCCAGCCTGGTAAAAAAAATGGAGGAACTCGGCATCGGACGCCCATCAACCTATGCGCCAACAATTTCTACCATTCAAAAAAGAGAATATGTTGAAAAACGCGACCTCCCGGGCGAAAAACGCCCCTATCACGTTATCCGCATGGCAAAAGATCAAATCAAAGAAAAAAAAGAAACCGAAAACATCGGGCAGGAAAAAGGCAAACTCTTCCCAACCGACATCGGATCGTTGGTCAACAAATTTCTCGAACAACATTTCGAAAACATCATCAATTACAATTTTACGGCTGATGTGGAAAAAGAATTCGACAATATTGCCGAAGGCCGTACAAAATGGAACCAGATGATCGGCGACTTTTACAAAACTTTCCACCAACAGATTACCATCACAACCGACAACTCCGGAAAATTTTCGGGCGAAAAGAAACTTGGCGTGGACCCGGAAAGCGGAAAAAATGTGTTTGTAAAAGTTGGCCGTTTTGGCCCCGTAGTGCAGATTGGCGATACCGAAAGCGAAGAAAAACCACGTTTTGCAGGCCTGCGCAAAAACCAGAGCATGGAAACCATAAGCCTCGAAGAAGCACTCAAACTGTTCGAATTTCCAAGAATTTTGGGTAAATACGAAGAGATGGAAGTAAGCGTAGCTATTGGCCGTTTTGGCCCTTATGTAAAGCACAACAACGCCTTCTTCAGCCTTCCTAAAGGCAACGATCCGGCCAGCATAAACATCGAAAGCGCCATCGAACTCATCGAAGCTAAAAGAGAAAAAACCGTCCGAAGTGTGATCCGCGAATTTGAAAAAGAACCCGAACTGAAAGTACTCAACGGACAATACGGGCCCTACATCAGCTATAAAAAGAAGAATTTTAAGATTCCAAAGGGTACTGATTCCGCTTCGCTAAGCCTGGAAGATTGTATGAAAATTATCGAAGACCCCGAAAATACTCCGAAAAAAAGGTTCGTAAAACGGAAAAGTTAATTCCGGATTGCATTATTCGAAACTCAAACAATACAGCCCGTTATGAACAGTATGGAAATCAAGCTGTTTTTAGATCCGGTAAACATCGAAAATCTGCCCGATTCCACCCCGCGGCCGGGGCAACACCGCATTGGCGAGCGAATACTAATCCACATTGACCGTGCTGATTTTCCTGATCTTTCGCAAATACAGCTTGCGCTTGTGGGCGTAAACGAAGAACGTCGTGCTGTGAACAATATGGGCTGCAGCAACGGCCCCAATCAAATCAGGGCGGCGCTTTACCAGCTTTTCCATCATTGGCCCAGGCTAAACATCGCCGACCTGGGAAACATCAAAGCCGGACATCATATTGATGATACTTATTTTGCTTTAAATCAGGTAGTTGCCACCTTAATCCGAAGCAATATCATTCCGGTTATTTTGGGAGGAAGCCAAGATTTGACCTATGCCATGTATCAAGCCTACGAAAATATCGGGCAATTGGTTAATATCGTTACCGTTGATCCGCTTTTCGATCTCGGACAAGAGGAAGAACATTTCGACGCACAATCCTACCTCAGTAAAATCATTCTGCATCAGCCCAACTTTCTGTTCAACTTCACAAATTTAGGATATCAGACGTATCTCGTTGACTATAATGCAGTTGACCTGATGAATAATTTGCTGTTCGACGTATATCGCTTAGGCAACCTCAAAGCCCGCATCGAAGACTGCGAGCCCGCTGTACGCAATGCCGACATACTGAGTTTCGATATTTCGGCCATTCGTGCCGCCGATGCCCCGGGAAACGGCAATGCAGGCCCAAACGGATTTACCAGCGAAGAAGCCTGCCGCATAGCCCGTTATTCGGGGCTAAGCGATAAATTAAGCTCGATCGGATTCTTTGAATACAACCCAATTATAGACCGAAACTACAGTACTGCCGAGCTGATTGCCCAAATGATCTGGTACTTTTTTGATGGCGTTGCCAACCGTACAAACGACATTCCGCACAAAGGCAGCCCCGATTTTGCCCGCTACATCGTGCGCATCGAAGGGCACAAAGAAGACGTAATCTTTTTGCGCAGCAAAAGCACCAATCGCTGGTGGCTCGACCTGAGTTTTAGCCACAACGACCAAAAAAAATACGAAAAGCACCATTTTGTCCCCTGTTCAAAAGAAGACTACGATCAGGCTTTGCAAGACGAAGTGCCCGATAGGTGGTGGCAGTTTTTTCAAAAGTTGATGTAGAAAGCCTCCAATGCGCAACAATGGGTAAACCAAAGTTTTACGTAGTTTGGAAAGGACGGCAATCCGGCATTTTTTCCGACTGGGCAAGTTGCCAAAAGCAAGTAATTGACTACAAAGGAGCGCGTTATAAGTCGTTTCCCAACCTTAGCGAAGCCGAGGAAGCCTTTAAAAACGGCCCGGCACCAAAGCCGGAAAAAGTTGCAATACCCATTGAGCAGCTAAAAAACCCATTATCGGCTCCCGAGCCGGTTTCAATTAGTGTTGACGCAGCTTGTTCAGGAAACCCGGGCAAAATGGAATACCGTGTGGTGTTTACCGATACAGGCACCGAAATCTATCGCAGCAAGGTTTACCCGTTGGGAACCAACAATATAGGCGAGTTTTTGGCCATCGTTCACGCCTTAGCATGGATGAAAAAACAAAGGCTTTCGATGATGGTTTATAGCGATTCGGAAACGGCTATCCTCTGGGCTCGAAAAGGAAAAGCACGCACCAAACTCGCAGCTTCCGAAAAAAACGCAGAACTCTTTGAGCTGATCAAAAGGGCCGAAAAATGGCTGGCCGAAAACCGCATCACCGTTCCGTTGAGAAAATGGGAAACCGATATCTGGGGCGAGATACCTGCCGATTTTGGCCGAAAAAACAACCCTAATCGTGGTGATAAGGCTCAGCGCGAATGATGCTTAGCGCCCGGTATAGCTGTTCCAAAAAAATAAGACGCACCATTTGATGCGAAAAGGTCATGGGCGATAGCGAAATGCGAAGCTTTGCCCGCGCAGCCACTTCCTCCGAAAAACCATACGGCCCACCAATAACCATGATCAAGCGTTTTGGGCTTTCTACCATTTTGCGCTCTAAAAACACCGAAAACTCGCGCGAACTAAAGCTTTTGCCGTTTTCATCGAGCAGCAGCAGCTCGTCGCCGGGCTGCAACTCGTTGATGATCAGTTTTCCTTCGAGCTGTTTTTGTTGCTCAAAACTGTGGTTTTTGCGCTGTTTTAAATCGGGAAGCAGTTTTAGGCTAAAAGGAACGTAACGCTCAATGCGTTCGATGTATTTCTTCATTCCTCGTTCCAAATAGTCTTCATCTGTTTTGCCGATGGCGAGCAACAAAATTTTCATGTTTGAGAGGTGGCTCTATGTGGTTTTTATTTTTTGCAGTTGCCGCATGATCTTTTTGCCGCGCGAAACCAGGCCTGCAGAATCATATTCCATAAGGCCAGCGATGTGTTGCTGCAGCTCGGAGGCAAGTTCGGGTTCCATCAGGCAAATTTTGTAGAGCAGCTGCATGGCATTGGCTCTCACTGCAATGGCATAGCTTTGGCAGAGCATCCATTCTAATCCCTGCTCAAAAAGGGGGACAAGCCGATGGGCCGGAAGCGGAAAAAGTACAATGATTCGCAACAGGTTGCGCCGAATGGAGTCGGCCGACGTATGAAGCGTAAGTTCAATAAGTTGATCCTGAAAGGATTCCAATATTTCGGGATGGCTGTCAGCAATATGGCTCAACAGCCACGAAGCCATTTTAGATTCGCGGGAGCTGCCTTCGCCAATAATTTCCAGCGAAAGTTTGATCAAATTGTTTTTCTCTACGGCAACATCAGCCAACATCAGGATGTAATTGCGCGACAAAGGTTTGTCTAACAGCTTTTTAAAAGCTGTTTTTTCTTCATTTTCTAAGTTTTCGGCTAAAGCCATTCTACAATTTCATCCAGAGGCTTTCGGGTTTTAGGCCTTACCACCACACCGCTTTCGGGGGCATAGCCAATGGGTGCGATTGCAAAAACCACTTCATCTTCCTTTAATTGCAGGGCTTCGCCCAGCAAGTCGGTATCGAAAGCCTCTACCCAGCAACTCACCAATCCCTCGGCATGGGCTGCCAAAATAAGGTGTATCATTAAAATGCTCAGGTCGTCGCAAATGGAGTTATAACCATCCGATTTGCGCACCCAGGCTTCGGAGGCATTGCCTTTGACCACCAGCACGGTATTGGCTTCGGTAAACCAGGGAGCAGGATAGGCTCGATGCAGCTTATCAAGCATGTCGGCCGACTGCACAACCACAATTTTTCCGGGTTGCAAATTGGCTGCCGAGGGCGCCATTCGCCCGGCTTCGAGGATGCGCATCAGTTTCTCCTCTTCTATTTCTTTCGAACCATCGTAACTCCTAACGCTGTAGCGCGAACTCACAAAATCGAGAAAATTGTCCATAACTAACTGAGGTAAAATAATTTATCTTCGATATACCTTTGGATGCAAGAGGGCTAAATTAACACAATTTCGGATATAAAATCAGGCTTTATGCGAAAAGCCTTGTTTTGAGTGGCTCATTTTTCATTTTTTCTGTCGCTTTTGCTTATCCTAAAACAACCGCCAGCACTTCGTGCGACTGCATACCGCGAAAGCCCGGCAAATGGAGCCGATAATAGGTGATAAGATGGTCGAGCAGTTGCCGGCGTTCGTCGCGCGTGAGTTTCAGCTCGGCCAACTTATCGGGCGAAAGACGGCATAGCCGGTAAAAAGACGGGCATAAAGAATGCCCGATTGTATAAAAAATTGAGGGGTGCGGAGGCGTGAAATTGCCATCCAACAAATCGAATACGTATGCCGGATTGTAAGTATCTAATCGCGGATAAAAACCCAAAAAACGACTCAACTCGAGCATGAAATAGAGGTGAAAATTGGCGAAATCTTTTTCGCTGAGATCAAGCCATTGAACAGCCCCATGAATAAAATCGAAAAGCGCTTTGTTGGTTGTGGCCTCGAGCGCTGTTTTGCTTAGCAACTCGCTGATAAAGAAAACAATAGCATTCTTTTTGTTGTCGAGATAGAGGCTGTGAAAAGGTATTTCAACACTGATTTCGGTGATGTAATGCAATTCGCGCCCAATTTTGATCTGGGTTTCAAACTCGGTAAGCATCAGTGGTTGAAAAAACCCGGGCTTAATGCGCGAACGTTTGCTGTATGCCCCTTTTACCATAAAAGAGAGGGGGCCATATTCTTCGGTAAATATTTTGACAATAAGGTCGGATTCGCCAAACCTAAGTTGTTGCAGAACAATACCTTTGGTGTGCCGATTCATTGTTTGCGCATCATCACAATTTTGGTAACCAAGGTTTCAACACCAAAGTTATCGGCAATGAAAACTAAATAAACGCCCGGTTTTACGTGATTTCCATTTAGAATTTTTCCGTCCCATACGGCTTGTCCGCCTTCGGATCGTGTTTGAAAAACTAAGTTTCCGCTCAGGTCGGTTATTTTAACAATAGCATCGTGCATCATTCCGCGTATGGCAACAGGTCCCAAAAAATCTTCCCTCACCGGGTTGGGAAAAGCATATACATCGTGATTTTCGACACTTGGCTCTGTAGCAACGTCTTTGTAGGAGATGATGCCGTTTGGCGTGCCCAAAAACACCTCTCCGTCATCGGTAATGGCAATGCTGTTTACGGTATTGGACAAAAGCGGGCTGTTTTCGGTATTAAAATAGTGTATTTGTTTGAGGCCATCGTCCGACATGAGGAAAGCGCCATTTTCAGTGCCAAACCATTTCTGGTTGGATCCATTGACGGCTATAGCGAGAATTTTTTCGCTGCCCAGCAGGTAGTCGGCCTGCCCGGTGCCATCGTTTCGCGGAACAAGTATTTGTTGTGCGTCGAAGTTTGCGCCGGGACTAAATATTTTTTCCGGACTATAAATGATGGCCGGCCCCTTGTCGGTTCCAATCCACACGGCTCCGTTGTGGTCAACGGCTAATGAAAAGATCGAATTTCCCGGAATGTTGCCTGAGTTTGGGCTGTTTGTCAATATTTTAAGCCGATCGTCGGTTGTAATATCCAGGGTGTTGTTGTCGTTGAAAACCATTACCGGTCCTTCGGCTCTGCGCAAAATCCATTTGTAATTGTTTTTGTCCACGATCATATTGCCGACATCGGTTCCGCTGGCGTTCGAGCCCAGGTAGTACGATTTCCAGCTCCCGTCGGTTTTGCGTACCGAGAGCAGATTAGTGGCGCCTGTGTTGGCTACCCAAAGGTTGTTGTACGAGTCGAAATCCATTCCGCTTACGTTGATCAGGTTTGGGTCGGCCAGCCAGGGTCGGAGGCTGCTGTTGTGTTCGGAATAAATTTCGGTTTTTTCGTGGTTTGTAAATTCCACCACCCCTTCCTGCCAGGTGCCAATATATGCTTTGAGCGGGTTTTGCGGATCAATGGCTACGCATACAAAATCGCTTATGGTATCAAAGCCGCTTGTGTTGGTATAGTTATGCGTTTTCCACTGCGATCCGTCAAACGAAAATACTCCGTCAATCATATAACGCTTGCCCCAGTCGCTTCGCCTTCCGCCCGAAGCCACCCACACCTGGCCGGCCCGCGATTTCAGCTCATAAACGTTGGTGCTTCCCGGCCCGTTGGGTCGAAAGGTTTCGGCGCTAAAGCCGTTGTTATACACACGCAGCAGGCCACGCTTGCTATCGCCTATCCAAATGGCATCGGCCGATTCATAAAGCCCCGCCAGCGACTCTACAAAACCGCCTTCTGGCTGATAAATTGAAAGCTCCATCTGCATTTCGGAGTTGTAAACATAGATGTCATAATGATTTACAATCACCAAATGGTTGTTGTAGGCGCGCAATTGGCGATGGAGCGAGGTGTTGTTTTTGTCAAAATAATCCCAATTATTGCCGTCAAAAACAAAAAGGGTATCGGCGTTGTATGCGCCACGGCTGTAGTTGAGATACAGTTTTTGATTAAAGGCTTCGATCTGATTGTAGCTCAGATTCGGGTGTTTGAGGCGTACGTCTTTGGTCCACTGGTTAAAATCGGCCAGGTTGGGGCTGTTCAACGAGGCATAATACACCCCCGATTCGGTTGCGGCATAAATCACCTGATCCAGAATGGCAATGTCATTTACATTGATAAAACTGCCCTGAGGCCCAATCAGGTAGGTGTCGTACACTTCTTCGCGAGCCACATCAATCACCACTATGCCAAAGCCGCAAGAGAGGTAAGCATATTTTCCGGAAAACAGAATGTTGTTAATGGTTTTATTTCCAACCAATTCTTTGTTTTTAATGTCGCTCAGATTGGTGATTCCGTTTGGCCTTAAAAGGTCAATATTGGTATTGGAATAAGCCAGAAAAAGAGTTTGGTATTCAGGGCTGTAGGCTATTTTGCTCAAGCCAATATCGCTCAGGCCATTTACTTTGTTGAGCAGTTGCAGGCGGTGGTCGGTTTTATCGTACACAAACAGGTCGTAGGGTGTAGCGGCATAAACCTTGTTGCCGGCAATTTCAACATCAATCACGCGATGATAGGGTAAATGGGTGCGCCACTGCCCTATGCCGATGCCTTGCGCATTGAGGCCCGTAAAATGAATAAGCTGGATAAAAGCGAGAATAAAGTAAATTTTATGTTTCATAAACCGGGTTTTTCATTGCCACAATTTCGCCGTTTTCCGGCGAAATTTGAAAGAGGTGTTTGTCAAATCAGAAGATACAATCATCGTTATTTAACGGGTTTTCGCGCTTTTTATTGCCTTGTTTTTGTCGGAAAATCAGGCAGTTTGAAAAGCATGGAAAGGGAGATATTGATCATATTTATTTTTCGATTGTCGGTTCGCAGGCTTCCGTCAGCCTTTCGAAAGCGAAAAGAAGCTTCGGTTCCAACATATTCGGCTTTCAATCCCAGTTCGTTGCAGCTTGAAATTTCGTAGCTGCAAAGCGTAGTCAGGCCCCAGGCAAAGCTCCTATCGGGCGAGCCGCCGATTTCGTAATACGATGGGCCGGGCATTTGATAGGTGGTTTTATGAAGTTGATAAGGGCTTCGGCTCGCAAACATGCCAAAAAGCGCGGCTACCGACAGCTTGATTCTTTTTTCCGGTCGGAAACCAATTTGTGGTCCGCCCATGAAATTTAGCATCCGATAAGCTTCACTCCGAATGGTCAAACGACGCAAAAAGGGGTCGTTTTGAAGCTTTTCGGTAGCTAAGGCCGAAACATCAACCGGATGCATTGCAAAGCCCGATTGCAGCGCTATTCCAAGCTGTTTCCGGATTGGCAGGCCGGCCGAAAGCGATATTTCAAACCCCGGCAGGGCAAAACAGCCTTCGCCGAGTTTTTGCGAAGAATATTCGGAAAAAGGTATTGAAAGCCCTCCCGACAGTGCAACGAAGGCCTCTGATTGCTGACTGTGAAGCTTTATTGTGGCTAAAAACAAAAAAATTATAAGGGTGTTTTTCATTAAAGCGGACTTCGATGGGCGAAAATAAGGAGAAATCGGAAAACAAAACTTCATCTCATTGGCCTCCGAAGCAGCGAATGGCAAAATGACGTATGGCCGGAAAGATTGTTTCCGGCGCCTCGAGATAACCCATATGGCCAACATCCGACAGTAGCATCAATTCGGCTTTAGGCGGCAGCGCCACTTGTGCCATCAAACGTGCAAAAGGCATACGGCTGTCGGTTTTGCCCAAAATAAACAGTACCGAAACGGCTAATTGGTGCAACACATCGAGCTTGCTGCCGCGATCGCGCATGCCGGCCAAAGCCGCAACAACGGCTTCTGCCGGTTGGCTGCGTACAATTTCGTTTATCCATTGCAAGGCTTTGGGATGCTGCTGCAAAAAGTTTGGATCGAACAAGCCCTCTGCAAAATGACTGACAAACGATTGGCTATCGCGCAAGGCCTGTTCGATGGCAAGTGCACGGGCAGCCAAGGCCGCCTCGTCGTCGGCAGCAGCATGTGAATGAAACAAAACCAATCCTGCAAGCTTTTCGGGATGCTGAGCCGCAAAGGCAAGACTTACATAGCCGCCCATTGAGTGCCCGACCAAAAGGGTTTTTTCAACTTTTTCGTGTTCCAAAATGGCATTTATGGCTCCTGCCATCAGCTCCATCGGATGCGTATGACCAAGCATTTCGGATTGTCCGAAGCCGGGCAAATCGGGGCAAATAAGTGTAAAATTGGATTCTAAAATGGAAACCGCAGCAGCCCACACCCTGTGATCCATCGGAAAACCGTGAACGAGAACCAAAACCGGACCTTTGCCCGAAAGCTCATAAGCTATTTTTTTCTGATGATAGGAAATTGTTTTCATGCCAACATTCTTTTGTGTAACAATGTATCGCCTCCAAAAATAGGTGTTTTCTGTAACTTAAGCAGCAGAAGAGTGAAACGTGGTAATTTATTAATCTTTTTTAATACACTGATTAACAAGTTGGTATATTCCTTTGGGCATAAAAAACCGCAAATCTTTTCCGGTTTTGAGCCCCTTGCGGATAAAAGTGGATGACAACTCTATCAACGGTGCG